>JAFRGW010000032.1 GCA_017433615.1 Eubacterium sp. | reverse complement strand
CCCGCCTTGTCCTTGTGCCGCAGAAGGTGGTAGAACGCGTTGTAGCTGGGGCAGACGCCCAGCGTGAGACCACCATCGTCTGGGATAAGAACACCGGCAAGCCGGTGTACAACGCCATTGTCTGGCAGTGCCGCCGCACTGCTCCGATCTGTGACGAGCTTGAGGCAAAGGGCATGGCCGCTTATATCCGCGATAAAACGGGTCTGCTGATCGACGCCTATTTCTCCGGCATCAAGATCAAGTGGATTCTGGACAATGTTGAAGGCGCAAGAGAGCGCGCTGAGAAGGGCGAGCTGCTCTTCGGCACAGTCGACAGCTGGCTGATCTGGAATCTGACCGGCGGCAAGGCGCATGTTTCCGATTATTCCAACTGTGCCCGCACTATGCTGTTTGATATTGACTCCCTCTGCTGGGACGAAGAGCTCTGCAAGATGCTTGATATCCCGATGTGCATGCTGCCGACGCCGGTTCCCAATTCTCAGGTGTACGGCCGCGTGGCTGCTGAAATGCCCGGTCTTGAGCTGCTGGAAGGCGTTCCGGTCTGCGGCAGTGCCGGCGACCAGACCTCTGCGCTGCTTGGTCAGGCCTGCATCGAGCCCGGTATGGCGAAGAACACTTACGGCACCGGCTGCTTCACGCTGCTGAACATCGGCAACCGCAGCGTCCGCAGCGTCAGCGGTTTGGTGACCACGGTTGCTTGGTCTGTGGGCGGTAAGACCACCTACGCACTGGAAGGCAGCGTGTTTAACGCCGGCAGCTCCATCCAGTGGCTGCGCGATGAGCTCGAGCTTATTACGACCGCTCGTGAGTGCGATATTCTGGCTGAGACCGTTCCGGATAACGGCGGCGTTTATCTTGTCTCCGCCTTCACCGGTCTGGGCGCTCCCAGATGGGATATGTACGCCCGCGGCGTGATCGTCGGCCTCACCCGCGATTCCAAGAAGGCGCATGTCTGCCGTGCCGCGCTCGAGGGCATTGCCTATCAGGTGAAGGACCTGCTCGACGCAATGGCAATCGACGCCGGGGATAACATCTCCGTTCTGCGTGTGGACGGCGGCGCTTCGGTCTCCAACATTCTGATGCAGTTCCAGTGCGACATGGTTCGCAAGCCGATCGACCGTCCGAAGATGGTCGAGACCACGGCGTTCGGCGCAGCATTCCTCGCCGGTCTGGCAGTCGGTCTTTGGAACGACATTTCCGATATTGCGAACATCCGCCAGTCTGACAAAGTCTTTATGCCCGAGATGGATGAGGCGCTCGCGAAGAAGTATCATCAGGGCTGGTTGCGTGCCGCTGAGAGATCCCTTCACTGGATTGAGAAAGAATGATTGATCACAAGCACTTGATTTTCCAGCCGGCAGAAATCCTTCTGCCGGCTGGTAATCTGCGTAAATGGAGCGTGATTGCCTGCGATCAGTTCACCTCGGACGGAGAGTATTGGACAGAGGTGGAGCGCATTGTCGGCGATGCGCCGTCCGCTCTGCGCCTGATGCTTCCGGAATACTATCTCGGCAGAAACGACGAAGCGGAACGAATGGCTCATATTTCAGAGACCATGCTTCAATATCTGAATTCCGATGTGTTTCAGGCATATCATGACAGCTTAATTTATGTGGAGCGGACGCTTTCCAGCGGAAAGGTACGCTGCGGACTCGTCGGCGTGATTGATCTCGAGGCGTTTGACTACTCGGATCAGACGAATGCACCAATTCGGGCTTCTGAGCACACGGTGGAGGATCGACTTCCGCCCCGTGTCAGGGTTCGTATGAATGCGAGCATTGAGATGCCGCATATCATGCTGTTCTTTGATGATCCGGAGCATCAGCTGATGAAGCTTGCTGCGTCTTCCGCCGAGGATACGGTCTACGATTTTGATTTGATGGGCGGCGGAGGGCATATTCGAGGAGCTCGCATTTGCGGCGATTCCGCATGGCTCCTGGCCGAAGAGGCCTCCGGCAGCGGAGACTTTCGGTTCGCGGTTGGAGACGGAAATCATAGTCTGGCTGCAGCGAGAAACTGCTGGCTGGAGCAAAAGCGCAGTCTTCCGGAGAAAGAATGGGCACGTCATCCGGCTCGGTATGCACTCGTGGAGCTTGTGAACATTCATGATCCGGGAGTATCCTTTGAGCCGATTCATCGCGTTGTTTTTCAGACTGACACCAAACACTGGTTCTCTGCGGCTGCAGAACGGCTTTGTGACCCGAACGGGAGACCGCTTGCGTTTCTGTGCGGAACGGAGAGCCGAACGATACCGGTCAAAGGCAATGCGATTGGGGAAGTCATTGAACATGCAGAACAGTTCTGTAAGTGGTATTGCGCTCAGTACGGCGGCACACTGGATTACATTCATGGCGATGATGAAACCAGATATCTCTCACAGCCTGACGGATGCTGTGGGATCTTGTTCCCGAAGATGAAGAAGGCAGAACTGTTTCATTCAGTCGCGCAGACCGGCCCGTTCCCGAAAAAGAGCTTTTCCATCGGCCTCGGCACGGATAAACGCTATTATCTTGAATGCCGGAAAATCAAATAAGGCAGTTTTATCTTTCGAAAAGAGAGCGATACGTCGCTCTCTTTTTTTGTTCTGATTCACACATCGCCTGCATATGCTGTGCTGAACGGGGAGGTGAAGAGATGCCGAATGCAAATCTTCTGCAGCTGTTTCCGAAGGGAATGAGAGATGCTCTTGCATCAGAATTGAGGAACGATGACAACAGGATAGAGGAAATCCGGTGCAGAATCGGTTGTCCCGTCTCTGTATTGGCAAACGGAAAAGTCAGGCTGCTCTCGACAGAAAATGTTGCGGCGTCTCATCTCGATTATCTGGTTGAGCGGGCGACATGTGCTTCGATACATGCCTTTGCGGAAGAGATTCAAAACGGATATCTGTTTACCGCCTCCGGATATCGCATTGGCCTGTGCGGAACCGTCTATTACAGCGGACAAGCGATTGCCGGCATTCGGGAGCTGACCTCCGTATCTGTCCGAATTCCTCATGAGCTTTGCGGCTGCGCGGATGATGTTTATCCGAAACTGCTGGACAATGGCTTTCGGAGCACACTGATTCTATCGCCTCCGGGATACGGAAAGACCACTTTGCTCCGGGAACTGATTCGTAAACTGTCACTGTCAGGGAATCGCGTTTCTGTTGCGGATGAACGCGGCGAGATCGCGTCAATCAGCGGCAGATATCCCGGCTTTGATTTGGGGCCGAATACGGATGTGATGACAGGAGGGAGGAAAGCTCTGAGTGCCATGATGCTGCTGCGCGCAATGAATCCGCAAATTCTTGCATTTGATGAAATCACAGATAAAAGTGACCTGAAAGCCGTGATTCAGGCGGCTGGCTGCGGAGCGGCGCTGCTTTCAACCGCGCATGCAATGGATCGGGAAACGCTTCAAAAGCGAGCCATATACCGAAAGCTGATCAAATCAGGTGTGTTTGAAAAAGCGGTTTGGATTCATATTTCAAACGGCAGAAGAAACTACATCGTAGAGGACTTTTTGAAATGAGATTATTGCTTTGTACGATCTTGCTTCTTGCTGCGGCACGGATCGGAATGCAGTGCTCCGCAGAGTACAGAAGAGCACCGCTGATGCTGCTGGATCTTGCAAATTCACTGTCCGTTCTGCAAAGCGAGATCTGTCATCGCAGAGCGCCGCTTCCGGAGGCGTTTCTTCGATGCGCAAGAGCGTTTGATGGATTAAGGCCGTTTTATCAGCTCCTGTACGCCGGAATGCGGACGGATCAGCCATTTCTTGCAGTCTGGCAGCATGCGGTCGCAGAGATCCGTCCACTAGCCGGAGATGAGCGCCATGCGCTTTTGGCGCTGGGAGAGCAAATTGGACGATATGACGCGCAAACGCAGGAAACTGCGTTTTGTATCTGTGTGGATGCTTTGAGATCGCGAGCGCTGCAGATCCGAACGGCGTCTGTAACCAATGCACGTTTGGCAGCCGGATGCAGTTTTGTGTGCGGTCTTTTGCTCGCAATCATGTGTTACTAGAGAGGGAAAGTGCGTATGGACGTTGATTTGATTTTTCGCATTGCCGCTGTCGGAATTCTTGTGGCGGTTCTCAATCTGCTGCTTGCCAGAGCTGGGCGGGATGAACAGGCGCTCATGACCACGATTGCAGGACTGATCGTTGTTCTGATACTCATCATTGAAAAAATCAGCGATTTATTCAGTCTGATCAAAACTCTGTTTTCATTTTGAATGGAATGGATTCTGAAACTGACGTCCGTTGCGTTGATTTCCGGCTTGCTGATTGTCATGCTGGAAAAAACAGTCCCCGTGAACGCGCTGATGCTTTCCGTGGCAGTTGCGATCATGCTTGCACTGACATCCATTTCGTTTATGGAGCCGGTTTTGTCTTTTCTGCGCAGATTGGAGAGCGCTTGCGGTGTTTCTGCAGTCTATACCGGAACCATGATCAAATGTCTGCTGATATCGCTGGTTTCACGATTGGGCGTCTCTTTTTGCAAGGATGCCGGGCAGTCCGGTATGGCGTCCGTGCTGGAGCTCAGCGGAACACTTGCGGCAGTTTGGGCCGCGATTCCACTGTTTGAGGCGTTCTTGTCCATGCTGGAGGAGATGATTTGAAATATGGCCGCATCCTGATCATTGCCGTCCTCTTTGCGGTTCTGCAAACAAGTTCTGTTTTCGCAGCTGTTCCGATCTCAGAAGCGATCGGCGTGAATCGACTGGACAGCGCGCAGCCTTCAGCTGCATTTGATGCCTATGGATCTCTCGATGCGGAAGATAGTCTGGATGTACAAGATTTGCTGGATAAGCTCAGGAACTATATCGCAGAGCAATCCGCCGGCTTGTTTGCTTCTGCATTCCGAAACGGTGCACAGATTCTGCTTGTTTCCGTTCTCTCCGTGTTTTGCTGTGTGCTTTCAGAGTCCAGAGTGCTGCCAGCAGTCGGTGCGTTGGCAGTTGCGCTCGTTTGCGTCAAGAATGTTTTCTCCTGCGCTGCAGTTGGCAGACAGGCGCTTCAAACGTTAGCGGATTATTCTCATGTGCTTCTTCCGTGCTTGTCCACGGCGGCGGCAGCGAGCGGCGCCTGGACTGCGGCCGGTGCAAAATACGCAGCGTCAGCGCTTGTGATGGATCTGATGATAGCAGCGGAGCATCAAGCGGCAGCGCCGTTTCTCTATACGTATGCAGCTGTCGCAATTACAGCACAGCTGACGGAGCAGCCTTTGCTGCAGATGGTCGCGGGGATCATGAAGCGCGTAATGAAGTGGATTCTGATTGTGCTGACGTCGGGCTTCACAATTTATCTCTCCCTGACTGGGATCCTTTCCGGCACGGTGGATGCGGCCGCTGCCAAAACGGCCAAAACGATACTGTCGTCCTCTCTTCCGGTGGTCGGAGGGATTTTGGCGGACGCATCCGGCGCGCTGCTCTCCGGCGTACAGATGCTCAGAAACAGCATCGGTCTGATTGGACTGCTTGTGATTTTAGCGGTCTGTGCAGCTCCGTATCTTACACTCGGCAGTCATTATCTCGTTTATCAAATCAGTGCGGGCATTACCGAATCTCTGGGCGATAAGCGGATCGGAAATGTCATTCGCTGTATCGGAGATGTTTACGGTTTTTTACTTGGTATTGTAGGCAGCGTATCCATAATGCTGTTTGTATCTGTCATTTCACTCATGAAAACGGTGGGGGCGGGATGAAAGAGACACTTTTTGCATTGATCGGCATTTCTCTGCTGCAATGTGTGCTTTTGCTGATTGTTAAGGATGACCGCGGCGGAAAGATTCTGAATCTGGTCGGAGGCGTAGCCATGGCGTCAGTGCTGCTCAACGGGGTGACTGCGTTTGATTACCAGACTTTTGCAGCAGCGCTGCAGCGGGAACAGCTTGAAATTCAATCAGAAGTCGATTCCATCGAGGAAAATGCCCATCAGCTGCATCGCAGATACATAGAATCGGAATGCGCCGCATATATCTTAGAGAGCGCTGAGCAATTGCAGATCGAATTATCCGATGTGACTGTGTCGGTGGCTTGGAGCTCTGACGGGTTTTGGTATCCCGTTCATGCTGAGCTGAAACTGGAGAATCACAATGCAGATATCACTCCGCTGCAGCAGCTGCTGGAAAGCAAGATGGGGATCCCGATTGAGGAACAAGTTTGGAGATTTGAAGATGAATCGTTCTGATTTTCTGCGGCGGCTGCATCAGGCGAGAATGCCGCTTCTGGTGATTGCAGCGGCACTGTTGCTGCTGCTCGGCACCGGAAACCGCAGCGGCGTCCGGGAAACGGCGTCGCAAGCGGAAAACAATATTGCGTCTGCTGCGGTTGCGGAGGAGGAGCAGCGTCTGGCACAAACGCTTCAAGCAATTGACGGCGTTGGGAAAACTCGCGTCCTGCTCAGTGTTCATGTATCCGCACAGACAGATTATCTGAAGGACGAGGATCAGACCGTGGTTTTGTCGGCCGGCGGCGGAAAACAGCAGGCACTGGTTTTTCGTACGAGAGGCGCGGAATATCTCGGGGCAGTGATCGTTTGCGAGGGAGGGGATGATCCAAATGCAAAGTGGAGTGTTCTGGAAGCAGTATCAAACTTTACCGGTCTGCGTGCAGATCAGATTACAGTTCTAAAGCTTCAGCAATCATAAAGGAGGCATGATATGAAACAGCATTGGAAACGCAATTTGACGGTTCTGACCGTCGTGCTGTTTGTCGCGGCTGCAGTTTATTTTAACTGGTCGTACAACCAGCAGTTTGGAGCGGCGGATGCGGATATGGTCATGGCTGAAGACGAGGCAATGGAGAAAGCCGGCGTGAAAGAAAAGAAAGAGACCGATTCTGCCCCTGAAAGTCAGGAGACGCGGCAGCCTGTTTCCGATTACTTTGCACAGGCGAGATTGACCAGACAGCAATCGAGAGACGAGGCGCTGAACCTGCTGGAATCGGCTTCTGCTGCCGATGGCGCGTCGCAGGAGACGATTGACAGCGCAATGACTGCGATCGCCGCTATGGCAGCCGATTCCATGACAGAGACCCGGATTGAAAATCTGCTGTTGGCGAAAGGCTACGCAGATTGTGTGGTTTATATCAGCGGAGACGGTATCTCTGTCGCGGTTCCTTCTCCGCAGGAAGGTCTGACTGCCGCACAGGTAGCTGCAATTACTGATGTGATTACATCGAATACGGACTATACGGCTGCACAGTTGAAAATCGTGGAGATCAAAACGGATTCATAATCAATATTCGCGGTCCTGCGCAGATGGTTCTGCATGGGACCGCGGTTTTTCATTTTCGCTCTTTCTTTTTCTGCTCAGGTGTGGTATGATAATTCGAAACATTGTAACAGGAGGTATTCATGATGCCTGAAAATTATATCACATGCCAGGATGAGAAGGGAATTATCCATATTTCTGAGGACGTTGTCCTTTCCATGGTTCGCGCTGCGGTTTCCGAGGTGGACGGCGTTGCCGGTCTGGCTTCTTCTGCCGGGACAGAGCTCGCTGATCTGCTGGGTCTGAAATCTGCATCCAAGGGCGTCAAGGTTCAAATTGTCGACGGAGTGATCAATGTGGATACGATCATCACCGTTCGTTACGGATGCAATACGATTGCGGTTGCTGAAGCGGTTCAGAACGCTGTGACCACTGCCGTGCAGGATATGACCGGCATGGGCAAGCCCGTGGTGAACGTCCACATCTCCGGCGTTGCATTTGAGAAGTAAGAAGGAGTAAACACCAATGACTAGAACGGCAGCCCGTGAAATTGCCATTCAGATTTGCTATGCTTCCCTGATCTCCCGAACGCCGGTTGACGAAGTGACCGATGCGCTCTTCTCACCGGAGTATTTTGCAACGCTGTCGGAAGAAAATGAAATCTTCCGCACCAAGCCGAACGAGAAGCAGATAGCTTATATTCGTTCGTTGACGGAGCAGACGGACGCCCATATGATTGAATTGAATGCGATCATAGAAAGATACTCCCGCGATTGGAAGGTGGAGCGCATCTCCAAGGTTGCGGCGACGATTCTGCGCTGCGCGATCGCCGAGATTTTGTATCTGGACGAGGTTCCGGTCTCTGTCACGATCAATGAGGCGGTGGAGCTCGCAAAAGGCTATGAGGAACCGGAGACGGTTTCTTTCATCAACGGCATCCTCGGCGCTTATGTTCGCGCCGAAGTGGATTCTGCACCTGCGGAAGCGAAGGAAGAATGAAACTGCAGCCGCTCACGGTATCGGAGCTGAATGCACACATCAAGGGACTCCTCGACGGCGATCTGCTGTTGGGGAGCCTCGCTGTGCGCGGAGAGCTTTCCAATTATAAGATCTATTCCTCCGGGCATCACTATTTCACGTTGAAGGATGCTGAGAGCAGCCTGAAGTGCGTGATGTTCCGTTCCAATGCGTCCCGCATTCGTTTTCGTCCCGAAAACGGAATGGGCGTCACTGCGGTAGGAAGCGTGTCGGTTTATCCGCGCGACGGCGCTTATCAGCTCTACTGCACAGAACTCATTCCGACCGGAATTGGAGATCTGTATCTCGCTTTTGAGCAATT
The DNA here is from genome assembly GCA_017433615.1 of Eubacterium sp. Taxonomy (GTDB): domain Bacteria; phylum Bacillota; class Clostridia; order Lachnospirales; family Lachnospiraceae; genus CADBRN01. The sequence goes on along the minus strand of JAFRGW010000032.1, from coordinate 7,816 downwards.
AAAGGTACGCCTTTCGAAAGAGGGATTGTTTGATCCATCGCACAAAAAGCCGCTTCCGGCTTATCCGAAACGAATTGCAGTGATCACTTCCGGCTCCGGCGCTGCGGTGCGGGATATCATTCGTGTGCTCGGTCATCGCTGGCCGGATACGCAGGTGGTGATTTTGCCGGTCCGCGTACAGGGCGCTGAGGCGCCTGCTGAAATCGTGGGCGCGATCCGCTATGCAAACCGCCATCGAGTGGGAGATCTCATCATCACCGGCCGTGGCGGAGGTTCCATGGAGGATCTCTGGGCATTTAACGATGAGCGTGTTGCACGCGCGATCTATGAATCAGAGCTGCCGGTCATCTCTGCTGTCGGTCATGAGCCGGATGTGACGATTGCTGATTTTGTGGCAGATCTCCGCGCAGCAACGCCGTCCAACGCCGCGGAGCTTGCAGTTCCGGATCAGGCGGATGTAAGAGATACATTAGACGCACTGCAGTCTCGCCTGGAGCATGCGCTTCGACGGCAGCTTACGGAAGACGAAAACCGTCTGAAGGATTTGTCCGGACGAAAGGTGCTTCAAACGCCGACCGCTTATCTGGATTTTAAGCGCATGGAATTGGACCGCCTTCAGGGAAGAATAATCACGGTGAGTGAAGGGTGGCTTAATGCGCGGCGGCAGCAGTTTGGTCAAACGGCTGCAGCTTTGGACGCCATGAGTCCGCTGAAGGTTTTATCGCGCGGATATGCGGTAGCCACGAACGAGAAGGGGCGGATCATTCGAAGCACCTCTGACACGACAAACGGGGAAAAGCTTTATTTGCGTGTGACGGACGGAAGCGTTTCGTGCCGTGTAGAATCAGATGAACAGTAACTAGGAGAGAGATCATGGCTAAAAAAACACTCACATTTGAGCAGTCCATGCAGCGCCTGGAGGAGATCGTCCGGCTGTTGGAACGCGGTGATGTGCCGCTGGAAGAGTCGCTCGCCCTGTTTGAAGAGGGATCCGGACTGATTGCACAATGCAGCAAGCTGCTCGACCAGGCAGAACAGAAAGTAATCAAATTGAAAAAGGGAAGCGACGGCGCTCCGGTAGAGCTGCCTTTTGATGCAGAGGAGTAATACGAATGGATTTTCAGACCATCTATAATCAGGACAAGCTGCTGATTGATCAGGCGCTGAACCGTTATTTTTCAGATTCTGACGCACCATATCATCGGCTGCTGGAATCGATGCATTACAGCCTGACAGCCGGGGGCAAGCGCCTTCGTCCGGTGTTGGTGCTCGCTTTTTGCCGTGCCTGCGGCGGGGATGCGCAAAAAGCGCTGCCGGTCGCCTGCGCACTGGAAATGGTGCATACCTATTCGCTGATTCATGATGACCTTCCTTGCATGGACTACGACGATCTGCGCCGCGGAAAGCCGACCAACCATGTGATTTACGGAGAATGCACGGCAACGCTTGCCGGTGACGCTCTGCAGGCAGAGGCGTTTCGGAGTATTCTGGAAGCGGATCTTCCGCTCGAAACCAGAGCGGAGACCGCTCGTTTGCTTGCTGAGGCTGCCGGCGTCGACGGAATCTGCGGAGGACAGCAGCTCGATATGGAGGGAGACGGAAAGCTCCTCACCAGAGAAGAACTGATCGAGATTCACACCCGCAAGACCGCTGCAATGATCCGCGCCGCATGTCTGATGGGCATTGCATGCGGCAACGGCTCCGAAGAGCAGATTCAGGCGGCTGAGACCTATGCGCAGGCACTTGGTCTCGCTTTCCAGATCCGTGATGATATGCTGGATGTGATCAGCACAAATGAAGAGCTCGGAAAACCCATCGGATCCGATGCGCAGGAACAGAAAACGACCTTCATGTCGCTCTATGGGCTTGAGCAGTGTGAACGTGAGGTGCATGCCTTGACCGATGAGGCTGTTCAGGCGGTCAGCAGGGTATTTCCGAACGCGGAATTTCTGCAGCAGCTTGTCCGCTCTTTGGAAACCAGAAGAAATTAACGGATTCCTTCATGGAATCGCTGAAAAGCGCCGACTTCTCTTGTAAAAGTCGGCGCTTTTTGATATAGTATATTTTGTGTATGTATACACATTTCTATGAATAATATCATCGAGGTTATTATTTTGAATATTCTGGAACAAATTCAAAGCCCGTCAGATCTGAAGCGGCTTTCCGAAGATCAGCTGCCGCAGTTATGTCAGGAAATCCGCAGCTTTTTGGTCAGCAGTGTTTCAAAGACCGGCGGACATCTGGCGTCCAATCTCGGCGTTGTAGAGCTTACGGTTGCGATTCACCGCGTTTACGATACGAGTCGGGATCGCCTGCTGTTTGATGTCGGGCATCAAAGCTATGTGCACAAAATTCTTACCGGACGTCGGGATTCCTTTCATACTCTGCGTCAGTTCGGCGGCATTGCCGGTTTTCCGAAACCGAAGGAGAGCGAGCATGACGCGTTCATCGCCGGACATGCATCCACCGCAATTTCCACTGCATTAGGTATGGCCAGAGCCAGAACGCTTCTGCACGAAAATTATGACGTTGTGGCCCTGATTGGCGACGGCGCCTTGACCGGCGGACTGGCCTACGAAGGCCTGCAGGACGCCGGACAGAGCAAAGAGCCGATGGTTATCATCCTGAACGATAACGGTATGTCCATCCACGAGAACGTTGGCGGGATGGCGACCCTTCTGTCCAAGCAGCGGGTGAAGCCCGGCTATCTGCGTTTTAAGCAGTTTTACCGCAATACAGTCGGCAAAGTGAAGCCGCTCTATAAAGCGATTCATGCCGTGAAGGAAAATGTAAAGGATACGGTCCTTCCGGATAACATGTTTGATGACATGGGTTTTTATTACATTGGCCCGGTTGATGGACACAATATTCAGGAGCTGGAACGGATGCTTCGCTGGGCGCGTGATCTTCACCAACCGGTGATTCTGCATGTTGTCACGCAAAAGGGAAGAGGCATTTCCTATACCGAAACCGCTCCTGAAAAGTACCACGGTGTCGGGAAATTCAATCCGGTTACAGGCGAACTGCCGCCTAAAAAGGATGATTTCTCCAAGGTGTTCGGAGATACAATGCTGGAGCTTGCAGCGGAGAGACCAAACCTTGTCGGCATCACAGCGGCTATGGCAAGCGGAACCGGATTGGAAACGTTTGCTGCTCGGTATCCGGATCGCTTCTTTGACGTCGGCATTGCCGAAGGTCATGCGGTTACAATGGCGTCGGCCATGGCAAAGCAGGGATTGGCGCCGGTGTTTGCAGTCTATTCCAGTTTTCTGCAGCGTGGCTATGACATGCTGCTGCATGATACTGCAATTCAAAATCTCCACGTTGTTTACGCTGTGGATCGTGCCGGAATCGTCGGCAACGACGGCGACACACACAACGGCGTCTTTGATGTGGGCTATCTCGGGTCTGTTCCGGGCATGACCATTTTTACGCCTGCAAGCTTTGCGGAGCTTCGATACTTCCTGCGCAAAGCAGTGAACGAAGAGCAGGGACCGGTCGCTGTGCGTTATCCGCGCGGTGGGGAAGGAGCTTATCAGTCTCTCCGGACGGAAGCGGCGGCGCTGCTGCAGAGCGGCGATGATATCACGCTTGTCACCTACGGCATCCTGACGAACGAAGCGATCCGAGCAACCGAAATGCTGGAGCAAAAGGGCATTCATGCTGACCTGATTAAAATGGGGCAAATTCTCCCGGTGGAAGCAGAACCGATTCTTTCGTCTCTCCGGAAAACCCGAAAGCTTCTTGTGGTGGAAGAGGTATGCTCGATCGGCAGCCTCGGGCGTCGCATCCTCTATGAAGCGGGCTCTGCCGGGATCTGCCTGGAAGCCTATCGCCTTCTGGACTTGGGAGAAGGACTGGTTCCCCATGGAGATACCAAGACGCTTTGGGAGCAATTTGAACTGGATGCTGCATCTCTTGCGCGAATTGCCGAATCTTTGTGCAATGGTTCGGAGGCTGGAAAATGAAAAAAGTTCGTCTTGATCAGTTGGTTTTCGATCTTGGTCTGGCGGAAAGTCGGGAGCGGGCGAAGACTACCATCATGGCCGGCCTTGTCTATGTCAACGGTCAAAAATCAGATAAACCCGGAACGCAGGTTTCGCCGGATGTAAAAATTGAAGTTCGCGGAGATGCGCTGCCGTACGTCAGCCGGGGCGGGTTTAAGCTGGAAAAAGCGCTCAAGGTGTTTCCGGTGGATCCGACCAATCTGACCTGTCTTGACTGCGGCGCATCGACCGGCGGCTTCACAGATGTGCTTTTGAAAAACGGAGCGCAGAAGGTATATGCTGTTGACGTTGGTTACGGTCAGCTTGCGTGGAGTCTGCGAAACGATCCTCGTGTGATTTCGATGGAGCGTACCAACGTGCGATATCTTACCGCGGAGCAGATTCCGGAGCCGATCGATCTCGCCGTCATGGATCTCTCCTTCATTTCTGTCCGGTTGATCCTTCCGGCGGTGCACCCGCTTCTGAAAGAAGATGCGCAGGTTGTCTGCCTGATCAAGCCTCAGTTCGAGGCCGGGCGAGAAGAGGTTGGAAAGAAAGGCGTTGTTCGCGATCCAAAGGTACATCTTGAAGTGCTTGAGCGCTTTCTGGAATTTGTGCCGACAGCCGGATTCACCGTTATGGGTCTTGATTTTTCCCCGATCAAAGGACCGGAGGGAAATATTGAATATTTGGGCTATTTGAAAAAAGGCAGCCACGAGGCAGCGCTTCCGGATCCTGCCGAGATCGTAAATCGTTCTCATGAGAATTTAGAAAAAATCAGGTGATCGTGATGAGAAATCATATCGTTCTGGTTACCAATCTGTTTCGTGACGCCGGATTTGAGAAGGCACGACAGTTTTATCATCTCCTCTCCGGCGCGGGGCATGATGTGATTGCCTCTCCGGTGTTTCTGCCGGAATGGGATCCGTCTATGCTCTCCGGTATGCATTCCATGGAGCTGAAAGACGCTGTGATTGGCGCTTCGCTTGTCGTTGTCATGGGCGGCGACGGAACCATGCTCTATGTGGCAGACGTGGTGCGCGGCATGGAGATTCCGATCATCGGCATCAATCTTGGCGGCAAGGGCTTTCTGGCCGGATTGGAGGAATCTGAAACGGCGCTGCTTCTCGACGTTGCGGATGGCAAGCATTCGCTCAGCCGCAGGATGATGCTGGACGTCCAGTTGATTCGCGACGGCACATGTGTTTTCTCGCAATGCGTGTTAAATGACGTCGTTGTGCACGGTGTTCAGGCGGAGTGCATCGGCATTCTTGCAAAATGCGACGGATCGCCGGTCACGCATTTTACCGGCGACGGAATCATTGCCGCAACGCCGACGGGGTCGACAGCATATTCCATGTCCGCCGGCGGACCGCTTGTGGAGCCGGACAACGAAAACATCATTTTAACGCCCATCTGCCCGCATAGTATGACCGGCAAGTCATTCGTTTTGATGCCGAATCGCATCGTCACGATCGAACCGGAGCGCATCCACGATCGTCCGGCCGTGCTGCTCGCAGACGGTGGGGAAGGTGTGCCGCTTGTAAAGGGCGATTGTGTGCGCATTTGCAAGTCGCAGAATTCTGTGCTGCTGGCAGAAACCGGCGCGCGGAGCTTTTATGAAAATGCCTTTGAAAAGCTGACCGGAATGTTCTGATCAGAGTGAAGGAGCTTTAATATGAAATCCAACCGACAGAATGTGATTCTATCCATCATTGCAAAGCAGGATATCGAAACGCAGAATCATCTGCTGGAAGCTTTGGCGCAGCATGGAATTCAGACCACGCAGGCGACTCTTTCGCGTGATATCAAAGAATTGCATTTGATCAAAACCATGTCTTCCACCGGCAGATACCGCTATGCGGCGCCTGCTGCGGAATCCAGACCGCGTTATGACGATCGTCTTAGAAAAATCTTCCGTGAGAGCGTGACTTCTTATGCCGCAGCGCAGAATATTGTCGTCATCAAGACGCTTCCGGGACTTGCGAACGGCGCTGCCGGTACGCTGGACAGCATGAATGTCACGGATCTGGTCGGTACGCTTGCCGGCGATGACACGGCGCTTTTGGTCATGAAAACAAACGCCGCGGCGGATGCGCTGTGCGAAGAGATCAAGAAAATGCTGTGATCCTTTCAAGGGTGATAAGGAATGCTTCAGGAATTACACATTGAAAATGTTGCTGTGATCGAGAAGGCTGACGTCTCTCTTGGATCCGGCCTCAACATCCTCACTGGCGAAACCGGCGCGGGCAAATCCATGATTGTGGATTCGCTGCAGGCGGTTCTCGGGGGCCGTGTTTCAAGGGAGCTTGTGCGCACCGGCGCAGACAAGGCGGTTGTGTGTGCCACTTTTGATCCGGAACCTGCAAGAGCCTGGTGTGAGGATCATGAAATCGATCTTGACGATGAACTGATTCTCCGCCGTCAAATCACAGCCGAGGGTAAAACGACCTGCCGCGTCTGCGGCGTCCCGGTGACTGCGGCGCAGTTGAGAGAGCTTGGCAGTCTTCTTCTCGATATCCATGGTCAAAACGATGGGCAGCAGCTGCTGGACGAACGGCAGCATCAGCGCTATCTGGATGCTTTCGGCGTCTCAGACGCTGTGATTCGTGCTTATCAAAAAGAGTATCAGGCTTATCTGGATCTGGTGAAAGAGCAAGAGACGCTCCGCGGTCTCGAGAGTGAAAAAGAGCTTTTGACAGACAGTCTCCGTCATCAGATTCAGGAGCTGGAGCAGGCTGAACTGAAATCCGGAGAGGAAGCGGAGCTTACAGAGAAACGGGATATGCTTCGGAATTTCGAAAAGCTCTCCGAGGCGGTTGACAGCGCATATGCGCTGCTGGAAGGCGGAGAAGATACCGCAATCTCCATGGCGTCCGAAGCCGAAAGCGAGGCGATTCGTGCGGCCGGATTTGCCTCTGAACTGTCCGATGTTTCGACCGTCATCCATGAAGCTGTGTTTTCGCTGCAGGATGCTGCTGAAACACTGCGAGATTTTCGCGCAGGACTGGATTTTTCAGAAGCAGAGTATGACCGGATCGAAAGCCGTCTTGCCGCCATTCGTCGCTTGGAACGCAAATATCACGCGGATGAAGACGGATTGATTCAGAAGCTTACAGATGCAAAAGAACGTTTGGATCAAATTGAATATGCGGATGATCGCCTGCTGAAGCTCGAAAAGCTCATTTCCGCAAAGGAGAAAGATGTGAAAGCGGCAGGCACGGAGCTCTCCAATGCACGCAGAACCGCCGCTGGCAAGCTCGAAAAACAGGTCGTGTCCGAATTGCGTGATCTCGCGATGCCGGGTGTTCGTTTTCAGGTGGAGCTCGCTCCAATCGGCGGAAAGCCCGGATTCGGACCCGCCGGAACGGACTCCGTGCGTTTTTTGCTCTCCGCCAATGCCGGCGAAGCGCCCGGACGCATCAGTCATATCGCCTCAGGCGGTGAGCTCAGCCGCATTATGCTCGCGCTGAAAAATGTATTTGCCCGCAGAGACCCGGTTTCTTCCATGGTGTTCGACGAGGTGGACACCGGTGTTTCAGGCGTTGCAGCTCAGCGTGTTGGTGAAAAACTGGCTGCTCTTTCGTCAGGAAAGCAGGTGATCTGCATTACGCATCTGCCGCAGATTGCAGCCATGGCAGATCACCATTATCTCATTGAAAAAACTGTCTCCGGCGGCAAAACCAGAACGACCGTTCAATTGCTGGATCTTGAAGGCTCCATGCGCGAGCTTGCGAGGCTGCACGGCGGAGAACATATTACGGAACTGACGCTGGCCAGCGCGAAAGAGCAGCTGGTACCTTAACAGGAAACTGCGGCTGTGAGAATGT
>JAFRGW010000031.1 GCA_017433615.1 Eubacterium sp. | reverse complement strand
TCGAATCCATCATCTGCTGCTGCCTGAAAACGATCATAGAACGGAATCTCGGAATATAACGGCTCAATACATGCAGAAGTTTAAATTTCAATTTGATTTCCTCCTTTGAATGCGTGCATTTGCGTTCACTTAACTCTTATGTTTTACTTTAGCACGCAGACCGTCTGATTGCAACTACCCGTGCTGTTCTGAAAAAATACCGTCATTTCCCACAATTTTCCAGAGCAAATTCTGTTAAAAATGCGGAGAATCGGGCGGGACCGGGGCCCGTCGCTGGATAAAAAAATCTGTCTGTGCTATCATAAAAGAAAAAGGTGACTTTTATGATACAGTGCTTTGTAAAAAATGAAATTAAATCATCCTTTGCAGAGGGAACGCAGCCGAAACTCCTTTCTGCAAGCAATATACATGTAGACTATGCACACCACACCAGAATCATGCACAATCACAGTGACCGCTGTGAACTTCTCTTTGTACGCAACGGTGCTTCCCGCTATGTCATAGACCACCAGGTCTTTCCGATCAAGAAAGGCGATATGGTCATCACCAACTGCGGCACACTTCATGATGATCTGCTGGAGCAGCAGGATAATGTGGCTTATTACTCAATCGCCATTGATCATCTGCAAATCCCGGGCCTGCCCGAAAATCACCTGATTGCAGAATCAGTAAGACCGGTCTTTCCTACCGGGGAACACTACAACGTCTTCAATGGACTGTTCCGCTCGATTTATGAACTGCTGGTATCCAATGAGCCGGGTATTGAGGAAACGTGTAATTATCTGATGCTGTCTGTTCTTTCCCTGGTTCTGAAAATCGCCAATCAGGCGGATACTGAAAACACAGAGACCAGTCAGTCTTCGATGATCATGGATATCCGGCAGTATCTGGACCAGAATTACATGAATGATCTTTCACTGCAGTCTATCAGCAATGAATTTCATATCAGCACCTACTACCTGGCGCATATTTTCAAAGAAGAAACCGGGTATTCGCCGATGAATTACATTATCCGGCGGCGCATCGGCGAGGCACAGTCCCTGCTGATCACAACCCGGCGCTCTATCACAGACATCGCGAGCCAGGTGGGATTCTCAAATCCTAACAACTTCAATATCCAGTTTCAGAAACAGGTCGGGCTTTCTCCGCGCGCATACCGGAAGACGTATACGATTCCGGGGCTGGGAGACCAGAAAAATGAGGAGCCGCACCAGCCGTGACCGGACAGCAGCGTGCTGCTTTATCCCGCAATAACAAAAACGGAGTAAATACCCTGTAGCATTTTCAGGATATCTACTCCGTTTTCCTTTTCAACGCAGATGCTGTGCTGCCGGAGCACAGTCCATCTTACTTCACGAATGCGTGATCAGCGCCTTCACAACGGTACTGACGCCGCCGAGAATAAACACATATACAATCAGTTTCTTGATTCGCGTCTCGTCAATATGTTTATCAATCTGCAGACCAATAAACATTCCCAGAAGAGCAGACGGCGCCGCAATCAATGCCATCGGAAGAATCAGCGAATCCCCCTTGAATACACCTGTAAACGTGTACACAAATGCACGGAATACATTTTCCAGCAGGAATACAAGACAGACGCTTCCGCGGAATTCCCCGCGGTCCTTTGCCGTCCGCTCCAGATAAATCAGGAACAGCAGGTTAATTCCGAATAATCCGGCCGTGATACCGGAGCCGAAACACATAATCGTCTGCAGGATCATATTCGGCTTTCCGCTTTTGGAGCTGTCACGTGTCATCATCTCGACGCCGAGACCAATGATTAAAAGTCCCAGAAATACCTTTATAATCCAGGGCGCACCCAGTTTTAAAAGCAGCGTGCCGGGAATCACGCCCAGCATATCCCAGAATGCAATCGGCGCGATCGTTTTCGGAACAATTGATTTGCGATTCTTATATACAATTGTTCCATTCAGAAGAATGGAAACCGGCAGCATTGCCGGAGCGATGCTTTTACTGCTCAGACTCGTCTGCATGGAAAGCAGCGGATTGAAAAGCAGCGGATCTCCGAAGCCAACCAGTCCCTTCACAATAAACGATATTGTAATTACAACAAAAATATAGATTCCCAGTGATACTGTCATGTCCTGCTCCTATACATTTCCGCCCGGGTTTACCGATGAGTCAAAGGAGACGTTTCTCTCTGACTCATCGACCTTCTATTCTCAGTCCTCGATGCTCTTCAGGTATTCAATTGCCTTCCGGCCGGTCTCATAGCCGTCGCCGCGCGGGAAGCATTCAACTGAAACATACCCATCATAGCCTGTCTCTTCAAGAAGCGCAAGCATCTTCTTCAGATCCAGATTGCCGCTGCCCGGATACCATCTGGTGCTGTCAGCGATATGGAAGTAACCGATGCGGCCCTTTGCTGCGGCAAATGCCTCTGCAAAATCATCTTCTTCGAGCATCATATGGAAGGTATCCAGATGTACATAGCATGCATCCAGTTCCGGATACTCGTCAAGGAAGCTCACCAGCTCTTTTGCAGTCGTGAAGACATTTACTTCATAGTGGTTGATGACCTCAATATTGATCTTGACACCCTGCTCTTTTGCGTAATCATTGACCGGCTGCAGGTTCTGTGCCAGACGTGCCATGTATTTATCACGGTTTCCGCCCTTCGGAATATTTCCTTTTGCCCAGCCAAGTACGATATCAGCACCGACATACGCTGCGATATCAATATACTGCAGCAGCCCGTCAATAGCAGCATCCGCAACATACGGTCTGTCATTCATCAGATCACAGAGACCCTCTGTGTTCAGACGTCCGGTAATGATCTGGCAGATCTTAACACCTGTTTCTTCAATCTTCGCATTGACTGCATCCCAGTCAATCGGAGCCTCTTCTCTTGTATGAACCTCAATTGCCTGATAGCCGAGCTTTGCAGCAGCTTCCAGATTTTCAAGGATTCCGTCGCGCAAGAGAATCGGCGCCAGCGGCGGCATTGCATCGGAAGTGTACTTATCAGCGGATGAAATTGCGTAATTCCATTTTTTCATTTTTAATATTCTCCTTATGATTTGATAAATCTGGGTTTGTCAGGGTTATTGTTTTCTTAAATACGCGTCCGTTCACATGATGCCATTTTCTACGCGGCTCAAGTGAAATTCGTCGCTTTAGAAAAGGCATCATGCTTCGGACGCTTGCTTTATCGCAGGCGAAACTGCTTACCCCGACTGCACTTATCATAGCGGCTGCTGTATACTGCAGTTTTTCACTATGAGCAGCCGCATTGCCAAAGTGTAAGCTGCGCAGTGTAAAGATCGCATCATCACCTGCGGAGCGTACAAAGAAATATACAGCTCTACAAACCCCGATTCAGAAAAACCCCCGGCGCATCAGCACCGGGGGCGAATATCATACACTTATGAAATTATACTTCATCCATTCCCGGGAATGTCAGCATAACTTTACGAGCGATATCCTTGTGGTTGCAAGCCATATCCATAGCTGCATCAAGGTCTTCGAACTTGAAGTAATGTGTGTTCAGAGCCTTGAAATCATATTTATCTTTGATCTTGTGCAGGAAACGGATGGTTCTCGGGAACCAGTGATATGTACCACCAGAACCTGCGATGTGCAGTGTCTTCCAGATAACCTTACCGATCTCTACCGGAACCTTACGGCCGATGGAATGTCCAACGACACCGATTCTTGCAGAGTGTGCAGCGATATCAAAGATGGAAGCGATACCGATGTCGTTACCGGAGCACTCGATAACTACGTCAGCCATACGTCCGTTTGTGATCTCAGCGATCTGCTCTTCGATCGGAGAAGCTGTCGGATCAAGAACGATGTCAGCACCATAGTTCAGTGCGTTTGCACGGCGCTGCTCAAGCGGATCGATGCAGATAACAGTTGCGCCGGACTCTTTGCAGATCATGCAAGCGCCAAGGCCGATCGGGCCGCCGCCTACGATTGCGCATACGTCAGAAGCATCCGGATCACATCCGTTGCCCCAAACGCCCCAGTAAGAAACGTTGAAGGTCTCTACCCATGCACCAAAGTCGTATCTCCAGTCATCCGGAATTACATGTGTGTAAGCCTCTTCGAGGATCATGTACTCACCAAATCCGCCAGGGCTGTTCGGATGGAATCCGACTTCACGCCAGTTCAGGCATGCAGACGGCATCTTACCATCTTTGCAGTTTGCGCACTGGAAGCACGGAAGGACACAGTCACCAACGACCTTGTTTCCGACCTTGACAGATGTAACATTGCTGCCGACTGCAACAGCCTTACCACACCACTCGTGACCAGGTGTGTACGGAGCGATGTCATAACGTCCCTCAGCGGACTTTCCTTCGAAGCACTCTACGTCAGAACCGCAGATACCGCAGGCACCAAGCTGAATCAGAACCTGATCCGGTCCCAGCTCCGGAAGCTCAACTTCTTCGATACGAAGATCAAAAGGTCCATGCATAAAAGCCTGTTTACATTTCATGGTTTGATTTTCTCCTTTTAAATTTGTTGTTGAACAATTGTTTATAATCTCAGGATTGCTCCGTGCTTCGCATCACGCATCCGCATAAGCTGCGGATTGCTCCGTGCTTCGCACTCCCGCAATCCTTACGGATTTGCGCACTTACGCGCATACGCGCTTCGTGCTTAAATCCGTTGCCTCGTCTGAGCAATGCACCCCGGCATGCACAAGTGCTGCCGTTGTGCATTCCCCATCCGAAAGCTTATGCGCTTTAGTACTCGAGTGTGTACAGATGACGTCCGCCCGGCTCGTTCGGTCCCTTGATGACAGCTTCGATGTCTTCTTTCGGACGCTGTGTGAGCTTGTCGATTGGCGGAAGAACGCCTGCCGGATATCTCTCAAGGATATCATTGACGAGTTTCTCAAGGTAATCCAGGGTCATCTCGACACCCTTCTTAGCCTTTGTCCAGTCAGCCTTGGTAGCATCGCCGATAACGCCTTCCGGCTGGCAGATGCACTCTGCACCACAGGAACCCATAGCGTTGTACCACTTGATAACGCCGCCGTTCATCTCGGAGCTGTCCATGATGTGTCCCGGAGGAAGCATCGGAGCTGCCGGTACAGCGATCTCTTTGTCTTCCTGGATGAATTCCGGGAACAGAGCCTTGCACCAGGACTGCTCAATCTCATCTGCATGTACGAACCATTTCTCGTAAGGTCCGCCTACTTCCTTTGTGCCCATCTGCTCTTTTGCAGCGTTCCAGAAGTGTACATACAGGATGATTGCCGGTACCTGCCACTTCTTACCGAATTTGTGGATTGCCAGCGGAATTACATAGTCCTGTCCATGTCCGTTAACGATGATGATCTTGCGGAAACCGGTGTTCCAGAAGCCAGCCAGCATGTACTGGATGTATCCTGCCAGGATTTCCTCAGGAATAACGATGGTGCCCTTCTGTCCAAGGTGATGGAACGGATGAGAGCCATACCATGTCGGCATTGCTACTGTGCAGCCTGTAGCCTCAGCAACCTGCTCGCAGAGTCTGGTGTCAAGATAGGTATCCTCACCATACGGAGCACTCGGTCCGTGGTTCTCTGTGGAGCCGATCGGCATAAGCAGAACGTCGTTCTTTTTCAGGCGCTCAGCAACCTCAAGATTGGTCATGTTCTGATAGTAAATACCATCATTCTTTTCCATATGGCCGCCATGATAAGGCAGATTCCATTTTCCCATTAAATTTTACCTCCTTTTTTGTCTCATTATCACATGTCTGGTCATCAGTTACTATATGATACAGCCGGATGGCTGTTGCAGTACGAAATTACTTGTTCAGTCTCGGATACTCGGTGGAGATCAGGACCTTACCGGACATGATCTTGAATCCTTCTTCGATGTCTTCAAGATTGAAGCGTGCGGTAACCATCTTTCTCATATCGATACGGCCGTTTGCCATCAGTGAGATAACATCCGGATAAATACCGCAGCCGGACTGTCCGTTGGAGCCGCTGATGCGTGCTGCATTCCACTGCCAGTTAAAGATATCAACCGGTGTAATACCGACGGTATGTCCGATCTGGATGGTCTTGCCGCCGATTGCCAGCGCGTGTGCCATAACCGGATATGTGAACTTTGTTGCGCCTGCGCACTCTGCGAAGAGGTCGATGCCGCGTCCGTCTGTCAGATCGCGGAGGCACTGTGCCTCATCTTCCGGTGTTGCGAAGGATGTCGGGTCGATAACTACGTCAGCGCCGCATGCCTTGGCAAGTTCTACACGCTCCGGAACGCTCTCAACTGCGATCAGCTTGCCTGCGCCGGAGGTCTTCATCAGCTGGATTGCTGCCAGACCGATCGGGCCGCATCCGAATACGCATACATGTCCGCCCGGACGTACGCCTTCGCCGCGAACGAACAGTCCGTTGTAAGCAACGCCTGTCGGCTCGATCATAGCACCAAGCTCGAATGCTGTCATCTTATCGCCATAGAATTCAGCGATTGCATTCAACGGATAGCAGTATTTTTCATCAACTGTTGCATACTCTGCGAAGCCGCCGTCGTAGGTAAGTCCCGGCTCTTCTAGATCAAGACACTGGTTGAAGAAACCACGTCTGCAGGCGTCGCACTTGCCGCACCAGTGCATGGACTCGATGCTGACCAGATCGCCGACTTTGAGCTTCTTGACATCTTTACCAACTTCTACGATCTCACCGGAGAACTCATGGCCTGTGATGATCGGATATTTGCTGTGTCCGTCATACATGGAGTAACCTTCTTCATCCTTACGAAGAAGATGTACATCTGTTCCGCAGATACCTGCTGCACCGACTTTAACCATAACCTGGGTGTCGCCGCATACCGGCATCGGGCGATCTGTTACATGGCCGCGGATGTTCTTCCAGATCTGGTTGCCGCGAAGGGCTCTGCCAGTTGTTTTCTCACGCTCGGAAAGCACGTAACCCGGCTTCGGGCAATGCTCAGCTTCAACATAAAAAGCTCTCATTTCTTACCTCCAATTAGTGTTGCGTTCTGTTTGCTAACCATGTCTTAATTATAGCGTTTTCTCGACTTGAAACAATATTTTTTTTGCCGCTTTTCGGCAAAAAAACCGCATGTTTCAAAATATTGTTTTGAAAAAACATTAAAATCTTGCGATCCGGTTATTTTTATAACAAATAAACCACAAATAAAATGGGCATCTTCTGTTATTTGTTTACCAGAGATTCGCTTTCCTGAAATAGGTATGATTTCGATCTGATATGAAAAAAGAGCAACCATGATGCTGCTCTTTTCCCGTTCATTTCATTGTTGAATTATATCGCTTTTTAAGACCTCTCAGGTCCTGATCCGTGACAATCAGCCCTCGATCTCGGACATCTTGACCGGACGTCCCTCGTCAAGAGACTTCTTCGCTGCGATTGCGATACGAACCGGCTGCAGACCGTCATTTCCGTTAACCGGTGTCGGCTTGTCGTTGATGATGCAGTCGATGAATTCCTTCTCTTCTGCGACAAATGCGTCGTTGTAGCGCTCCAGGAAGAACCAGGTCGGCTTCGCGGATCTGACACCTTCGCCCGTGCTGACAAATGCCATGTTCTCAAGGTTGTTGTTGTCCTGTACGCAGCCTTTCTCGCAGTGTACTTCGACTCTCTGATCGTATCCATACGGAGCGGTACGGCAGTTATCGATCACGCCAAGTGCGCCATTCTCAAACTTGAAGGTGATGATTGCTGTATCAACATCATCATAGTCTGCATAGCCCGGATCTGTCAGAACAGCACCGATTGCATTGACTTCTGTTACCTCGCTGCCGGACAGGTAACGGATCATATCAAAATCATGAATGGTCATATCCTTGAAGATACCGCCGGAGACTTTAACATACGCCATTGGCGGGCCTTCCGGATCGCGGGAGCTGACTTTGACAACGTACGGTTTTCCGAGTTCACCGGAAGCAACGACATCACGGACTGCTTTATGATGCTTGTCAAAACGACGGACAAATCCGACCTGAAGTTTTACGCCTGCTTCTTCAACAGCTGCGATTGCTTCTTTGATATCCGGAATTTCAGTTGCGATCGGCTTCTCGCAGAAAATGTTCTTTCCTGCTTTTGCAGCCTTAATGATGAACTCAGCATGTGTATTGGTTGAAGAGCAGATAAATACTGCGTCAACATCCGGATTTGCGAAAACTTCATCAGCTTCCTTTGTGCAGCACGGAATGCCGATGCTCTCTGCCCATGCAGCCATTTCATCATTCAGGAACGGATCTGCAAGCATAACTACTTCTGCATCCGGAACAAAGTTCTGCAGGTTTGTGCCGTGCAGTCTGCCGATACGTCCGCCGCCGAGAAGACCGATTCTAATCTTTGCCATAATCAATACCTCTTTCCCTATCTTTTTTATAATGCCGGCTGCAGCCGGAAAATTTCTAACCACATATTACTTTAC
>JAFRGW010000030.1 GCA_017433615.1 Eubacterium sp. | reverse complement strand
TTTTTCAGTTTCTTTCTCAGCTTCTTGAACTGCTTCTTCGACATCTTCTTCACTCTGATGACCGACTTCTTGTTGAGATACTTAAACGCTTTCTTCTTGACAACTACCTGATTTGCCTTCTTCGCCCAGATCGTGATCTTGACTTTTTTGCGCTTCGTCTTCTTCCAGGCGTGCTTCTTGATCAAGACTTTACCTTTCTTTCCGAGTTTCAGCTTGATCGTCTTTACCTTGGATTTGTTGAATGCGCCTGTGTGGATCACAATCCGCTTGCCTGCCGGCGTTACAACAGTCAGGGTCAGTACGCGACGGCCTTTCTTGCTGTTAAATGTATTCTTAAGAATATCAGTTACAGCCACCATGCGTTTGGTTACCGGATCATACAGCTTCGAAATCTTAACGGATTTCGCCGCTTTGGAATTCTTATTTCCGATCACTTTAACGACCTGAGCCGTTCCGTTCTTCACGGTATACGTGATGGTATTATCGCTCTGAACGGTTGTGTAAGGACCGGTTCCTGCCGGTTTCGGTGCAGGTGTCGGTTTCGGTGCCGGCGTCGGCGTCGGTGTCGGCGTCGGTTTTACTGCCTTTTTGGTCTCTGCACTGCCGTATTTGCTGTTCACATTGGACGAACCTGTTACGTCAGTAACAAGCTGTTTGCCCGCCATTCCGATGTTTCCGTCTGCATCCAGGTTCAGATTGTCGCCGGTGATATTGGCTCCATCCTTATTTCCTTTTCCTGCAGTTACATCGCCATCCACGCTGATGTTAATGTCTTTTCCGCTTATACTGTCAATTGTCGTAGACTTCGTGGAGTGGACATTGACATCACCGCCGCTGTTGATATTCAGCGTGTCAGCCGCTGCTGTGACCGGCTTGCCAGTTGTGCCGGTATCACCGGTCGAGGTGATATCCAGCGTCTTCGCTGTTACATTTGCGGGATCTTCGCCGTCTGCCTTCTGGTCGCCGGTGACCGTTCCCTTCACATTGAGATTCATTCTGCCGGAAGCTGTCATATCACCGATCGCAAGACTCTTGCTGTTTGTGATGTATGCGTTTCCGGTTCCTGTACTCTCACCGTCTCCGGAAATGGTTCCGTTGAGATGGTTTACAGCGAGTTCGAGCGGATCGTCAGCAGTGCCGGCGTTTCCGTTGATGGTATTGATCTCTGCGTTTCCGCCTGTGATCGGCTTCTCCGAATTCAGATTTCCGCCGGCTGTCAGCGTCACATCCCGGTCAGCTGCTGCGTTTCCGTCAGCATTCAGATCTTTGATGTTTAGATCACCCTGGTTTGCAATGTTCACATCACCGGGTGCTCCGACCGTCAGGCCGCCGCCAACTTTGGTATCAAGCGGTGCATTTTCTTTTCCGACATCTCCGCCGGCATGGATCGTGAGATCACCTTTCGTCTCGATGGCCGGATCAGCATTCTTCGCTGCTTCTGCCGCCGCATCTGCTGCCGCCTGTGCCGCTTTAGCTGCTGTGCGAAGTGTTTCCGCTTCCTGTGTTGCTGCTTTGGCTTCTGCACGGGCTTCTGCCGCTGTCTGCTCAGCTGCTGTTGCTTTGCCGTTCAGATCATCGTAGGTCTTCTGTGCCGCTTCTGCTGCAGCGGTTGTATCCGCAACTGCCTTGTCAGCATCCTGCTTCGCAGCTTCCGCTGCCGCTCTGGCTGCTTCCGCTACTGCCTTCGCATGATCTGCTTTGGCCTGCATTGCTTCCTTCTCTTCATCAGATGCCGCGTCTGCCGCTGCCTGCGCATCCCGTGCTGCCTGATCATAATCATCAAGCACTTTCTGCGCCGCTGCTCTCGCCGCGTCTGCTGCCGCCTGTGCGTCTTCCGCAGCTTTGGCTGCATCCTGTGCCGCCTTTTCTGCTTCTGCCGCCGCTTTGGCTGCTGCTGCGATCTCAGCCGCTTCCTTCGCCTTGTCAGCTTCTGCACGAGCTTTTTCTGCAGTGTCTTCAAGGCCGGATGCATACTCATCCAGGATCTTCGCCTTGTCTTCTGCAGCGTCTGCCTTGTTGTCGGCATCTGCCGCTTTCTTCTGGGCGTCTGCAGCTTCCTTCACTGCGCTCTCTGTGTTTGCGTCAGTGACATCGCCCGGTGCCGTGATCACAGCTTCTCCGTCTGTTGCCTTGACGTTTTCGATGGCCAGATCACCGCTGGCTTCCTTTACATAGACCGATGTACCGGATGCACTTAAGGAACCTGCTCCGGTATTTCCAGAAGCGGTATCAACCTGAATCGGTTTTTCTCTGGTTCCGACCTGTCCGGTTCCATCTCCGTCTTCATCCGCTCTGAGGCTTACGCTGTCGCCCTTCACTGTCGAATTCTGAAGCTCGTCATTCGCAAGGACTGATGCCTCATTGCCGGCTGTTACGATTATGTCTCTGACATCCCCGCCAGCTGCAACATATGCGTTATTGCCGGCCGTTACCTCTGTTCCGGTGACGTTGCCGTCAGCGATTACAGATGCATCGATACCTGCCGTGACTTTGCTGCCCTTTGTGACATCACCCTTTGCTTCAACAATGACACGCTTGCCTGCAGATGCGTCCTGGATGTTCATGTTTCCGGTGCCGCCTGCTGCATCTGTGGTGTTGTCAAGCTTCAGGTTGCCTGCACTGTGAACATTCACAACTGCATCTTTATTGACCGGAACTGCTGTGATGAGCAGATCATCTTCGGGATCATCGGAGTTGACGTTGATGTCACCCTGATC
>JAFRGW010000029.1 GCA_017433615.1 Eubacterium sp. | reverse complement strand
CGCCAGATGCATCGCCGGGTAGCTGAGCCTGGAAGGGATAAACGCTGAAGGCATCTAAGCGTGAAGCCCCCCTCAAGATAAGATATCCCATTCTTATGAAGTAAGGTCCCTGAGAGACGATCAGGTAGATAGGGCAGAGGTGGAAGTGCAGTAATGCATGGAGCTGACTGCTACTAATAGACCGAGGGCTTACTCTAAAAGAAACTTCGATGGTTTTGTATATGTAGTTTTGAAGGTGCATGGCATCATAATCCTCGATAGCTCAGCGGTAGAGCATTCGGCTGTTAACCGAAGGGTCGTAGGTTCAAACCCTACTCGGGGAGCGAGGAAAACGAAGTGGATTTCCACTTCGTTTTTTTGTGCTTCCGGTGAAAGTAGGGGAAAGAAAAAACTGGAAGGATTCAATACCCTTCCAGTCTTCTTTTTTTACGAAGTTCAATTCTTTTGAGTGCGCCTTCCCATTCAGCCTGTTCCGAGGGACCGCTGATTTCCAGTCCGTAAGGAATTACCTTTGGCTTGCCCTCATCGTCGATACAGACCTGTGTCATGTAGGCGGTGTTGATCATGTGGCGCATGCCGGTTTTGGGATCTTCCACATAGACGTCTGTGCGGACTTCCATAGATGTTCGTCCGACATATGTGACACGCCCAACCAGCGTGATCACATCATACAGATTTGCGCCTCTTCGAAAGCGAAGGTTGTCTACAGATGCAGAAGTTACGAAACCGCCGCAGTGCCGCATGGCTGTAATGCCGGAGGTCTCATCAATCCACTCCATCAGGCGGCCGCCGAACAGGCGGTTGCTGCCGTTGATGTCCTTATAGAGGATGGTTCTTGTTGTTTCTGTTTTGGAATCGGCTACCGTTTTTTTGGGGCGTGTATCTATATTATCCATACCTGTGGTTCCTCATCAGTATATCGATCAGTATCTCTGTCAATATTAATATTTCTATCGAGATATCTATGTCTTATTTATCGTTTGACTGAAACCGTCTGTGTTCTTCATCCAGTTCTGAAAACAGCTGCACCGGCGTCCATGCAGCATTATGCGGTGTGAGAACTGCCTTGTGCGGAATCCGCACACCTTTGCGGCGCAGTGCGGCGAGCACGGCATCAAGACGGTCAGAAGACAGTCCGCAAAACACGAGCATCGGTACGGGAATAGCAGTTTCATCTTTTGCAGCATCATCTGCTGAAGCAGCATCTGTTTTCTGATTATTCTGGCTGGATGCAGGGGTGTTTGCCGGTTCCGCAACTGTGAGTTCACCGATTGTCAGCTGATACTGCGCGCGTGAAACTGTTTTCAGTCTGATCCGAAGCGGCATCAGTGCCTGGCGGAGATACAGTTTCTGTTTTTCATCATTTAGTTCAAATAGTAATATTTGTTCTTTCATAAAGGTTAGTTTATCACAGGGATACCTGCCATTCAATCTTCAATTTATTGTGAATAAAGCTTATATCCTGATTTTCGATCGCATGCGAATGAATGCAAAAGATGTGAAAAATGGAGACAGTTTACTTTGTAGGGCGGTTGTGTATAATAATTTTATAGGAATCAGAAAATATAATTCTTTGCAAGAAGGATATAAGAATGAAGATACGACACCTTGAACGGTATGGGCCGGTGCGCACAGCAGTACTCATTTGTCTGTGTTTTTTGCTGACATCGACCGCATATCTGGAGTGGACTTATCATATAATCGGTATGGTATCGCCGGCGAAAGCGGATTTCATAACACTCGCGGCGGGGTATGGGTTTCAGGCAGCCGGCATCGCTGTTTCCGCATGTCTGCTGCGGCGGAAAAAAGAAGAAGTCCTGTATGTCACACTTCTGCTTCATCTGATCTGCATGCTGCCGGCGACGCACAGCAATTCAGCCGTTTTGTCACTGGCGTCAGGCTTCGTGATGAATGTTCTGTGCGGTGTGATCTGCGGTTATTATCTTTATCAGCTGAGTCTGGCCGTCAGTTCAGAAAAACGGGGATGTACACTTGGAATCGGATACAGCGTTTCAATTATTGTTTCCTGGCTGCTGTCTCTTATTCGTAAACAGGTGGATCCGGGACATTTAGGAATGTTTGCAGTATGTTTTTGCCTGTCTGCGGCAATTATATGCCTGGCTGAAAACGAAAGGAAAGTGCGCAGAAATAACGGCAGCACCCTGCCGGAACCGATGCCGCTGCGGGCATTATCGGATAATCAGTCATTCAGAAGGGATCTGCTTGCAGTCAGCATGCTTGTGCTCCTTTTCAGCATCATTAACAGTTGTGGATTCGGATTTCCTTCAGCAGACCTCAGTAAAGGGATCAGTGTAGAGTTTTCACGGATTTTCTACGCGGCCGGACTTCTGATTGCTGGAATCGTAAATGACAGAGACCGCAGATACGGGGAAATTCTGGCGATGACAGCCCTTGTGGTACCGTTCATCATGCTTGCGATGCGAGGCGTATCTGTTTCTTTTCTGATTCTGTGGGCGCTGAGTTATTTCACGTTTGGGTTTTTTACGGTCTTCCGGATTCTTACTTTTTCAGATATGGCAGGAGAAAAGAAGCTGTTTGCCGTTTCCGGGGTCGGATTGCTGGCAGGACGTCTGGGTGACGCAATTGGAGAAATGATTACGCTGCTGCTTGCAGAGCATGTCCTGATCTTAATTGCAGCGCTTGCCGCTCTGTTTGCGGCGGCGGTTATCCTGTTTTTTGTGCTTTATCAGAGAAGATGGCTGTCTCAGTACCCCGGACAGGAAACGGAACAGGAAAAATTCAGCCGTTTTTCAGCACAGTATGAATTGTCCGCAAGAGAGCGTGAGGTGCTGATGCTGATTCTGCAGGAAAAGAACAACCAGGAGATTGCAGAAGTGCTCTCCATCTCGGAAAGTACTGTAAAATTTCATATTCACAACCTTCTGCAGAAAACAGGCTGCAGAAACCGTGTAATTCTTTTGAATACATATACAGGGCTGCCGCGTTAAACATGTTGTTTGACGCAGCAACCCTGTATTTTTTAGAAACCGCACATTGACAGGCGGCGGTGCAGCCTGGTGAACAAAAGAGACGGAAGGAGAGAACTATGAGGTTTATTTCTTGACAATAAAAACTGTGTAATATCCTTCCGGATCCTTCACAGCTGTCGTCAGCTTTTTCTCGCCGGGCAGGCCAGAGGAACCGGTTGAACCGGTAATACGCTGGTAAAGTGCATCCACATTGCTTCCTGTAATGCCTACTGCGTTTCCTTTGAAGTCCAGGTACTTATATCCGGGATCCAGCGTCAGGCTCTTTCCCATGCGGTCAAGTACCGGATAGCTTCCGGAGCCGGTGAATACGAGTCCGTTCATTGTGGTATCTGGCGTAGCCTTTGTTCCGATGCTTCCGCCTTTTAATGATACCCTGCAGCCGGACTCCAGTATATTGATGCCGCTTCCGTAATGTGTAAAATTCATTGTCGAATTAAGTGCGCCGGCGCGGATTCTGGGTCTGCCGGTCAGGAAGAGTTTTGAACTGCCCAACATCGCGACACCGTTATTAATCCCCTGTACGACATTTGTTCCCTGCAGATAGCACTTCGCGGATCCGGTCAGGTAAATTGCGGAGGCAAGACCGGTTCGGAATTCGGTGGGGTCATTTACGATAGAGGCATTGTTTTTCATATAGAGTTTAGCTTTGCCATTAACCTTGATTCCCATCCATTCTTTTGAATAGATAACTCCGCCCTTTTTCTTTGAGTTCTTAAGGATAACCGTTCCTTTATTGATGGTCAGCGGACTGGATTCTGATCCGGTTCCCCGGTCCGTGATTTTATGACCATTGAGGTCGATGGTATATTTCCTGTTCTTTTTGATCGTAAGATACTGTTTGGTATTTTTTAATGTAATATTCTTTGTGAGTTTAAATTTACCGCCCTTCTTTTTCGAGATGTTCTTCCAGTCTTTTGCGGATTTGATTTTATATACCTTTGCTTTTGCCTGAACCGGTGCCGCAGTTGAAGCACTGATGAACATGCAGGCCATGAACAGCAACAGAAGAAGCATGCAGTGTCTTATTTTACGTTGTGGTAATTTGTTAACCATGGGAACCCCTCCTTTTGTGTGTGAAATATCTGCGGAGCAGCAGGATATAATTATATAACGTTACCATAGTATGCAGCTTTGTGTGTTTCAAGTCAGGATTCGGTCAGTTTATGCGGATTTGCCGAAGGTCAGGTTTAGGTCAGGCTGTCTGCCTGAGTTGAAAGTGAAGAAATCTTATGATAAATTGAACAAGAGATTACAAACAAAACAGAACAAATAACAGGTTCCTGTATGATAAGGAGAAAGCAATGAAAATCGGATTTATCGGATGCGGAAATATGGCTTCTGCAATTATCGGCGGTATTTTAAATAACAAGCTGGTTGCGCCGGATGAGATTATGGTTTCAGCGAAGACGAAGGCGACGCTGCAGCGTGCGGCTGATACATTTCAGGTTCGTACAAACCAGGAGAACAGAATGACAGCAGAGTTTGCAGACGTTCTGGTTCTTGCAGTGAAACCGAATGTCGTCGCTGAAGTGGCGGAAGAGATCCGGGATATTGTCAGACCGGAGACGGTTATCGTTTCGATCGCAGCCGGCAGAGAACTCGCATGGCTGGGAGAGGTGCTGGGAGAGCAGCGGAAAATTATGCGGGCGATGCCGAATACACCGGCCCTGGTCGGCGAGGGCATGACAGCACTTTGCCCGAATGAAAATGTCACAGAGGCAGATCAGGAAAAGGTATCCCGTATTTTTAACTGCTTCGGGCGTGCCGAGATTGTTCCGGAGGAACTGATGCCGGCAGTCACAGCTGTCAGCGGCAGCTCGCCGGAGTACGTGTTCATGTTTATCGAAGCAATGGCGGATGCGGCAGTCCACCAGGGAATGGAGCGGGAGACTGCTTATAAGTTTGCTGCGCAGACGGTTCTGGGCAGCGCAAAGATGGTTCTCGATTCCGGCCTGCATATCGGAAAACTCCGGGATATGCTGATGACGCCGGCCGGAACAACGATCGAAGGACTGCGTGTGCTTGAGGAAAAAGGAATGCGCGGCGCGGTCATGGATGCACTGATTGCGGCATCGGAGAAGGCAAGAAAACTCTGAGTATCATTCTAATACAATCTGATAATACAACAGGAGCTGACTTGAAAAGTTAAATTCCAGTGCAAGGTTAAATTCCATCGCACTTTAAAAGTTTCAATGTTTACACTGGTTTTTCGAGCATTCCTGATTGGAATCTGTTATAATCAGTCCATCTTATCCAAAAAATCTTTATTT
>JAFRGW010000028.1 GCA_017433615.1 Eubacterium sp. | reverse complement strand
GCAGCGAGCGCGTAGCGGATGTTATGCTTTCCGGGAATATGAATCACAGCTCTGGTGAGGAATTACACATGATAGATGATATCAAATTCAGACTTGGCTCCGCGGCATACAATGTTGGCTGGATGAATGTCCGCCGCTTCCGAAAGACCGAACGTGATGATTCTGCGGTCGAGACCCTTCAACGCCTCTTGCGTGTTTTCATCATCCAGATTGGCAATGATCAGGCCGTCTTCCGGAACGCGAGATGCAAAAGCGTGGAACGAATTTTGAATATCCTTGAGATCCTTGAAAAAGTCAAGATGATCTGCTTCGATGTTCAGAATCACCGCAATCGTCGGTGTCAGAGAAAGAAACGAGTTATAATACTCGCAGGATTCGAAAATAATCGAATCGCCCTTGCCGACTCTGTGTCCGGCATGCAGGAGCGGAAGCGTTCCGCCGATCATGACCGTCGGATCCTTTTCCGCCGCCATCATGATATGCGTGCACATGGAAGTGGTGGTCGTTTTGCCATGTGTTCCGGCAATGCAGATTGCGTTGGGATAATTGCGCATGATCGCGCCCCAAGCCTGAGTGCGTTCAAATACAGGAATGCCTCTGCGATGCGCTTCCTGAATCTCGGGATTATCATCGTGCACTGCAGCCGTGCGGACCACAAACTGCAAATTCTCCGAAATGTTGGATGCGCTATGACCAATCGCAACCTGAATTCCTTTTTCTCTCAGCATGCGCGTATTATCGCTCTCATGCATATCAGAGCCAACAATACATAGCCCAGCATCATGCAGCACTTCAGCCAGCGGAGACATGGATACACCGCCGATGCCGATCAGGTGTCCCTTCGCGCCGGGAACCAGATATTTTTCAAAATCAGACATATATATACTCCATCAATCAGATCTGCTTGTGAAAATAACGCGCGAGTATTATAATACGTTTTAAGGAACATTACAATACCTTATGATTTCAATTTCTTAATTCACCAAATCCAGCCAATCTTCATTTTTGGCGGAAAGGACGCATATGTCAGAATTCATGATTCCAAACCGGATCATTTTATTTTTGCGGTATTTGGAGAGCAAGGGATTTCAGGCATATCTGGTTGGAGGCTGCGTGCGGGACGGACTACTGAAACTGACACCGCACGATTGGGACGTCTGCACAGATGCAGTACCTCAGGAGCTGCAAGCACTGTTTCCGGACTCGCTTACGTATGGAATGCGCCACGGAACCGTGACTGTAAAATGGCAGGAACTGATGATCGAGGTCACAACCTTTCGTGCCGAGAGCACATATACCGATCATCGTCGTCCGGATCATGTTTCGTACATTCAGGATCTAAAGTCTGATTTGGCGCGGCGTGATTTTACGGTGAATGCAATTGCAATGGATGCAGATCGGACAATCCACGACCCCTTTGGCGGGATGCTGGATTTAAACGCGGGCGTGATTCGTGCTGTCGGTTCAGCTGAAGAGCGATTTCAGGAGGATGCGCTTCGAATGCTGAGAGCGGTTCGATTTTCTGCGCAGCTTCAGTTCAGCATTGAGCCGATAACCAAAGCCGCAATATGGACCTGCGCACCGCTTACCGCCGCGCTGTCATCCGAGCGTGTCGCGCAGGAGATGGAAAAAACGCTTATGACGTCTCAGCCGGAGCGCATCTCTGATATGCTCTCCGCCGGGCTTCTCATTCCGTGGATAGCGAAATCCGCAAACGGGAGCTATGATAAGCTGAAAAATTTGAAACCGAATCGCATACACCGCTGGTGCGGACTCAGTCTGCTGCTTCACAGCACGGAATATCTCAAGCGCCTTCGTCTGGATCGAAAAACGACAGACATCTGCACCGCCTGCTGCGAGATCGGGCAGAATCAGAACAGAGATGATATCTTCTGGAAACGGACCGTTTATCATTACGGGAAAGAAACTGCGAAAACAGTGTCTGAGGTCCTTTCTGCCTGGAATCGAACCGATGACGACCAGATTCTGCAGTCCATTCTGGACAGCGGCGCATGCTGCACGGTTTCAGAGCTCGCAATCCGCGGAAATGATTTGATAACGCTCGGATTTCAGGGAAAGGAAATCGGCGCTGCGTTGGAAAATGCCCTGCGCCACGTCTGGTCATATCCGGAACACAACGACCGCGAATTGCTGCTCAGTTATCTGAGAGAGGAGGATCAGCATGGATGACTCAATGGAATACCTGAGAGAAGAGTGTGAAAAATGTTATCGCTGTGATCTCGGCAAAACACGGAGAAATCTCGTGTTCGGAGATGGGAATGAGCACGCCAGAGTCATGTTTGTCGGCGAAGGACCCGGCGAGCAGGAAGACCTGCAGGGGCTGCCCTTTGTGGGTCCGGCAGGAAAGCTGCTGGATGACATGCTGGAGATGATTGATCTCGATCGGACCAAAGTCTATATTGCAAACATTGTAAAATGCCGTCCTCCGCGAAATCGAGATCCGCTGTATCAGGAGCAGGATCGCTGCATGGACTATCTGGAGCGGCAAATCGCTTTGATCGATCCGGCTATCATTGTGTGCCTCGGTCGAATTGCTGCGATGAATTTGATTCGGGACAATTTCCGTATCACGAGAGAACACGGCATGTGGTATCAAATTCGAGGAAGAAGCTGCACGGCGATCTATCATCCCTCTGCTCTGCTGCGCGATGTTTCCAAGCGGCCGGAAACATTTGAGGATCTGCGCGGTATACGTCAGCAGATCAGAGCCATCTGTCCGGAGGTGTATGCTGATGTCGATTGAACAGATCGGGAAAGCAAATGCCGGCGATCAGCCGCAGCTGCACCGCTTGTGGGAGTCCGTGTTCGGAGATCCGCCGGAGCTGGTGCAGGCCTTTTTTGACCGATTTCCACCAGAGGCGTCCGGCTGGGTGGTACGGCAGGGCGACAGGATTTGCTCTGCTGCCTATCTGCTCCCCGGAAACTGGAGGAATATACGCCTCAGGCTGATAATAATCGTAGTAGCTGACAAAATACTCGACGGCGTTTTCGGGGAAAAACTCTTT
>JAFRGW010000027.1 GCA_017433615.1 Eubacterium sp. | reverse complement strand
TATCACGAATCGGCGGCACACTTACAGAATCTTAGCATGTGGTTCGATGGTGTTTTCGCGGAGCAGGCGAGATACAACTTTGTCGGGCGGCGTACAATTGCGAACGCTGCCTTCGCGGGGCCATGGGTGCATATATGTCTAACGGCGAATTCCACCTGAGCCGGGAGACATATATGCACCCACGGCCCCTCACAAAACTAACTTAAAGCCCCCTTTAACTTTCCCGCATCTGCGGGACGAAGGTTCGGTTTCCTGCAACGGGTTCCGGTTTTACCGGAATGGCCGCCTGCGCCTCTTCACAGAACTGGTCCTGCGCATTGACAGAGACTTTTCCGCGCCGGTCGATTTTTTCGTATTTTCCTTCGCTGTTCATAACGCGGGCCTTCTCGTTGTCGGCGAGCTGCACTTCCAGTACATGCATTGCCTCCGTTCTTGTCTGCTCATCGTACAGCGGGAATACAATTTCCACGCGTCGGTCAAGGTTTCGCGGCATCCAGTCGGCACTGCCCATATAGATCTCTTCTGCCCCGTTGTTATAGAAATAGAATATTCTGGCGTGCTCCAGGAAATTGCCGACAATAGAGCGAACCGTGATGTTTTCGCTGATTCCGGGAATACCTGTTTTCAGGCAGCAGATGCCGCGGATGATCAGGTCAATCTTGACACCGGCAGCAGAAGCCGCATACAGGGCCGCAATAATCTCCTGATCACAGAGAGAGTTCATCTTCGCAATGATTCTGGCCTCCTTTCCGGCTTTCGCATTTTTTTCTTCCCGTTCTATCAGATACAGGAATCGTTTCCGAAGCCAGAACGGCGCAACAATCAGGCTGTTCCAGCTGCTCGGCTCGGAATAACCGGAGATCATGTTAAAGACTGCTGTTGCGTCTTCACCGATCCGCGCATCGCAGGTGAGAATTGCACAGTCAGTATAAAGGCGTGCCGTCTTGTCATTATAGTTTCCGGTGCCCAGATGCACGTAGCGCCGGATGCCGTCCTTTTCACGTCTTACGACAAGCGTGATCTTGCTGTGCGTCTTCAGACCGACGAGTCCGTAAATAACATGGCAGCCTGCTTTTTCAAGTTCACGCGCCCATACGATATTATTCTCCTCGTCGAATCTTGCCTTCAGTTCGACCAGAACAGTGACCTGTTTTCCGTTCATCGCGGCATTTTCCAGTGCAGCAATGATCGGAGAATTTCCGCTGACGCGGTACAGCGTCTGCTTGATTGCCAGTACATCCGGATCGGACGCCGCCTGCTGCACGAAGGAGACGACCGGGTCGAAGCTCAGATACGGATGATGCAGGAAAATATCCTGTTTCCGGATCGCCTTAAAGATATTTTTCTCATCCGCAAGCGCCGGAACCTGTGCCGGGGTATACGGTGCTGTTTTCAGCGCATCATATCCCTTTAAATCATAAAGTTTCATCAGAAACGTAAGATCCAGTGGGCCCGGAATCTGGAACAGATCTGATTCGCCGATCTCATATTCTTTCAGCAGCACATTCAGCAGCTCCGGTTTTACGTCATCCGCAATTTCCAGACGGATCACCTCGCCCCATTGCCGCTTCTTCAGCGATTTCTCGATCTCCAGAAGCAGATCGGAAGCATCATCTTCGTCAATGCCCAGCTCTGCATTACGCATGATCCGGTAAGGATGCGCACACAGCACCTGATAACCCTGAAACAGTTTATGAATATTCTTTACAATAATCGTTTCCAGCAGAATGAAATTGCGGACTTCTGCCGGCTTTTTCTCTGTTCCTGCAGTTTCTGTCTGCTCCGAAACGTCTGTATCGTTCTTTTGTGATGCTGCCCCGGGCAGCCGGATAAACCGCGGCAGTACAGACGGGACCTGCACCGTCGCAAAATCTGCTTTTTTCAGCTTCCCGTTCTTGGAAATCAGCGCACCGATGTTCAGTGTCTTATTCCGGATCAGCGGAAACGGCCGCGACTGGTCAAGCGCCATCGGTGTTAATACCGGATATATATTTTCATCAAAATAGCGGCCGATATACGCCTCCTGCTCTGCCGTCAGAATCTCCTCCTCTGCAACAATGTGTAGGCCCGCCTCATCCAGAGCAGGCAAAATGGACCGGTTATAGGTGGTGTACTGCTTCTCGACAAGCTTGTGAACCGCCTTTGAAATGGCCGTGAGCTGTTCTGTCGGCGTCATGCCTGCAATATCCGGTTTCGTATATTCCGCCTTTTCCTGATCCTTCAGAGAAGCGACACGAACCATATAGAATTCATCCAGATTGGAAGAAGTGATTGCGAGAAACTTCAGCCGCTCAAAAAGCGGAATGTCACGGTTACGCGCCTCGCTCAGGACACGCTCATCAAACTGAACCCAAGAAAGTTCTCTGTTTTTATAGTATTCAGGTTTTAAATACGATGTCAGATCTGTCATCTGCGATTCTCCTTCAAAATCACTGTGTCTGAAGACGGTCAATTTTCGTAACCTTCACAACGGATTGGATATTAAACACTTCATTCATGAAAGAAAGCTGACGCGTGATCAGATTTTCTTCCAGAACAAACGGCTCATCTACATAGACGCGGATCACCAGTTTATTTTCCTTCAGCGAGGCTTTCACCTTTTTGATCTTCTGCATATGGCTGCGGTCAAGTTCATTGGCAACCCGCAGCAGTGCTGTCAGCTGGGCAATCCGCAGATAGCGTTTCTGATCAATGCTGTACTGCTGTACAAACTGTTCATAACGCCTGAACCAGAATGAGTTATGCTTGACGGTCAGCGCGACCATTTCCCGCTCTCTGTGCGACAGTCCCATGATCTCATTGTTCATGATAATCTGATAAGCACATTCTCCGCTGCTGTTCAGGCTGATGTATTTACCGACTTCATGAAGAATGACTGCAATCCGCAAAAGAAGCCGGTCTCTGCTTTTCAGGCCGTGAATCTTCCGGACCGCATTGAACAGCTCCATCGCGATCATATCGACGTTATCGGTGTGATTCTGTTCGACACAGTATCGCCTGGAAAGACTTCTGGAAGCAGAAATAATATCCTCATCAAAATCATGCTGAAGTGTAAGCTTCTTGGTTGTCTCTGCGTACTCAACCGCCTGCGCATAGGAAAGGGAAGCACCAGCTGCGTAGATCCTGGAAGCTCCGATTTCATCCACAAATTTATGATACAGAATTGCGGTCGGACGAAGGATCGGCGCAAATTCCGCCGGAATATTCAGCTGTTCGGCCAGCTCCTCATCCGTGCTTCTCATAATCTGGTTGTACCAGTTGTCAAATTTCTTTCTCGAAACTGCGTGGGTCTGCTTTGCCTCGATATCACGGAACAAAGTTTCTGTAATAAAATCACCATTCAGGATAACATTTTCAAACCGGCGCTGCTTCAGATGCACATCCCGGAAAGTATGCAGTTTGTTCGAAATATATTCCTCGACCAGCCGCTCATAATTGGCCGTGCCGACACGGACCGGGATCAGCCGGTCACGGATGCGCAGGCTGCCGATCCTGAGATTCAGGGTCGTATCCAGTGCACCGCCGTCGAAGATAGAAACCTGAATACTGCCGCCGCCGACGTCTATAATCGCAGTTCCCTGATCCATCAGTTCGAGGAAACGCGGGTCTGACGCGGCGATTGCTTTATAACTCATGAAACGCTGCTCGGAGTTACTGAGGATCTCAACCTTCAGACCGGTCTGCTGCTGAATCTGTCCGATGATAAACAGATTGTTCTCTGCCTCACGCAGGGAACTCGCCGCAACCGCACGGACGGCTTCCGTCTGATATCCTTCCGCAATCCGGAGATAATCCTGCAAAATTTCGCAGAGTGCACTGATGTTTTCCGTGCGGATTTTTCCGGTCGCATAGGTATCCGTACCGATCTCCAGATGTTTCCGGATACTGTCAATGCTGCGGATCCCGTTTTTTCTGGTCACCTCGAAAATCTCAAGCGTCACATCATACGTACCGATATAAATTGATGCAAAAGTGGTGAGTCTCATGTCTCTCCCTCCGCTGCAAGATGCAGGGTTGTCTCTGACCATACTGCCCTGACTGAGCAGCCATGCAGGACCAGATAAAAGTCCCCGCAGTTAAAGTTACCATAAAATTATTATGTCTATATTCGGCGTCTGGTAATCAATAATTACCCAGCAGCCGCAGATCTGCCGTCTCTGCTTTAATTCCTGTCAATGCATTCTGCACACCCGATTCTCCGAGATTCCCGTCAAAATCAACGAAGAACCGGTACTCCCAGCCCCGCTCCGGAATCGGCCTCGACTCAATCCGCGTCATATTCAGATCATTAAATATGAAGTGCGAAAGTATATTGTACAATGTACCGATTTTATGCGGCAGTTCAAAACAGATACTGATGTGCTGCGCGTCTCTTCGGAAACAATTTTTTCCGGAAATGATAATGAATCTGGTCTGGTTATGCTGTTCAGACAAACCTTCTGATTCCAGAATCTGCAGTCCGAAAAACTCTGCTGCCGTGCGGCTCGCGATCGCAGCCTGCGCCGGATCACCGTCTTCCGCTACTTTTTTTGCAGCGATGGCAGTATTCAGGAGAGGTTCTGTCTGCCAGCCCGGATGCTTCTCCAGAAACTTTTTACACTGTGCCAGCGCCTGCGGGTGTGAATATACTTTCCGGATTTGCTGCAAATCCGCGCCCGGAACGCTCATCAGCACGTGATCAATGGGAATAATCTGCTCCCCGATGATACTGACCGGATAGTTAATCATCAAATCATAGATATCTGAAACACTTCCGGCCGTCGAGTTCTCAATCGGCAAAACAGCATAATCCGCACGTCCGTCCACAACCATTTCAAATGCTTCGCGCCAGGTGGCGACATGTGAACTTTCAATTGACGGATCAAAGAACGCCTTCATCGCCGCAAAACTATAAGCCCCCTCAACGCCCTGAAAAACAACGCGCGCACCGGTATAGTCAAACGTATCACACTGTGTATATTCCGGACTGCTCTGCAGACCATTTTCCAGAAGAATCTGGTACTGGCGCTTCCGGCTGATCGCCATCATCTGCCGGAACACTTCCTGTACGCCTGTCTTATTGAAATCGGTAGACGCACGTTCCCCGAGCGCTTTCAGCTTGTCTGCCTCCCGTCCAGGGTCCAGCACCTTCTTCCCTGTTCTGATCTTGTACTGCGCAACATCCTCGACCAGACGCATCCGCTTCTCAAAGAGGCGGACAATCTCACTGTCCGTCACA
Organism: Eubacterium sp.; assembly: GCA_017433615.1. Classification (GTDB taxonomy): domain Bacteria; phylum Bacillota; class Clostridia; order Lachnospirales; family Lachnospiraceae; genus CADBRN01. The sequence continues at coordinate 7,806 of JAFRGW010000027.1, read as the reverse complement.
TCGATTTCGTCACGCAGTCTTATTAATTCATCCATTTTCCTGTCTCCTTAAAGCGTCCCCAGCAGATACGTCACATACTGGTGCGCCGTTCTTCCGGAGATGCCGCCGTGGCTCAGTTCCCACTTGTTTGCGCCCGCCTTCAGGTCATCGTCGGACATCTGTTCCTCCGAGATACCCGCCTTCCGGGCGAGGCCGACCACGATCGCGAAGTAATCCTTCTGGCTCGGCTTGGAGAAGTTGATGGTTACACCGAAGCGGTGAACCAGCGAAAGCTTCTCTTCCATCGTATCAGAGCGGTGTATGCCGGCGCTCATCTCCACATCATCGCGGTCTGCCCAGGTTTCTTTGATCAGATGTCTCCGGTTTGATGTGGCATAGATCAGCACATTTTCCGGCTTTGTCTCGACGCCGCCCTCGATGACAGCTTTCAGAAATTTGTATTCGATCTCAAATTCTTCAAAAGAAAGATCATCCATGTAGATGATGAATTTATAGTTTCTGTTTTTAATCTGTGCAATCACATTAGAGAGATCGTGGAACTGGTGCTTGTAGATCTCTATCATGCGCAGTCCCTGCGGATAAAACTGGTTAACGATTGCCTTGATACAGGTAGATTTGCCGGTACCGGAATCGCCGAACAGCAGGCAGTTGTTCGCTTTTCTTCCCTCTACAAATGCCTGCGTATTCTCCAGCAATTTGTTCTTCTGAATTTCATACCCGATCAGATCATCCAGCATGACAGTATCCATGTTATTAATTGCATGGAAACCTGTGAATACATTATCCTGCTCGATCAGGCGGAAGGCCTTGTTCAGGCCGAACATGCCGACGCCGAAATCTTTGTAAAACCCGGTGATCGCATCAAAGAATGCATTGGCATCGGGCGCTTCTGTCAGCACACGGCTCAGCGCCTGCACTTTCTCGCTGACATTCTTGTTATACATCAGCTCCGGCTTGCCGATCGCATGATAATTTTGAAGCCGCGAGAAACAGTCGATTCCAAGTGCTTCCTCCAGCCAGGAAAAATCATAGTGATACAGCTTTCGGAAGGCCTCAAAATCATTTTTTGCAAAATAATTCACGGATCCGCCAGCTGTGGCACCAACCTTCTCACAGGTCAGCGTAAACGGATTTTCATCAGTCATCAGGAGAAAGGTCAGAAAATTATTCCAGAGGTTCTCATCAAACCCATAATCCGTTCCGACAACCAGAATCCGCTTTACCTGCCGGAAACACCGTGTAATCAGTTCATCTTTGCTCTGTGAACCGTCTCTTGTCTTTGTACAAATATCAGCGACCTGCATCAGGACACTGTCTTCCGGCATGCTTCCATAGATTAATAGTTTTGATACAATATGATCCATCTTTTCCTCAACTTCAACGCAGGTACAGCACTTTGCTTCCCTGTTATCCACCTCAACTGCAATGCAGTCTCAACAAGCTTTTCTCTTTTTACTTTTTACTTTGACCATGGATAGCGTTTCCGCTTTCCACTGTACTTCTCTTCACAATACTGGCAGCGGTACAGCTCTTTTTCCGGATCCGCCAGGAAAAAGATCTGGTCAAGTCCCTGCTCAATGGATGTAATACACCGCGGATTGTGACATTTAATAACGTTTACGATTTTCTTCGGAAGCGCGAGCTCCTTCTTTTCAACAATTTCTCCGTTTTCAATCACATTGATCGTGATGTTGTGATCGATAAATCCGACAATATCAACATCCAGCATGTCGATCGGACACTCCACTTTTAAAATATCTTTGCGGCCCATCTTATTACTGCGTGCATTCATGATCATTGCGACCGTGCAGTCAAGCTCTTCCAGATGAAGATCATGGTAAATCGTCATCGCCTTGCCGGCCTGAATGTGATCCATTACGAATCCGTTCTCAATCGCACCTACATTTAACATTTATATTCCTCCAAATCCTTCAAAACCTCCGGCCGGTTCTTTTCCCCGGACTCCGGAGCGTTCTTTCCTGTATGACTGTCTGTTAGAACCCGGATGAATTATTTTCAGTCCGGCAGTTTCATGTCAAGCAGTGTCAGAATCAACGCCTCACGGATATACATGCCGTACTCGACCTGTTTGAAATATGCTGCGCGCGGATCTTTGTCCACATCGACTGCGATTTCATTGACGCGCGGAAGCGGATGCAGCACATACATATGTTCCGGTGCGAGTTTCATCTTTTCACGGTCCAGAATATAGAAATCCTTCATGCGGATATAATCTTCCTCATTGAAGAAGCGCTCGCGCTGTACACGTGTCATATACAACAGATCGAGATGCGGAAGTGCCTCCTCCAGACGGATGACTTCCTCAAATTCAATGTTGTTTCTGACAAGAACATCATCTTTGATGTAAGAAGGAAGACGGAGTTCTTCCGGAGAAATCAGGATGAATTTTACATTTGGGTAGCGGATCAGTGCCGTGATCAGCGAATGAACCGTGCGGCCGAATTTCAGATCACCGCAGAGTCCGATCGTCATATTGCCAATGGAGCCCCGCAGTGAACGAATCGTATGGAGGTCAGTCAGGGTCTGTGTCGGATGCTGATGACCGCCGTCACCGGCATTAATCACAGGAATATCTGAATGCAGAGAGGCCACAAGCGGCGCACCTTCCTTAGGATGACGCATCGCAGCGATATCAGCAAAAATACTGATGACGCGGATCGTGTCCGCCACACTCTCTCCTTTTGCCGCAGAACTGCTGTCGGCACTTGAAAAACCGATAATCTGTCCGCCGAGATTCAGCATTGCTGTCTCAAAACTCAGACGTGTCCGGGTGCTTGGTTCATAAAACAAAGTAGCAAGTTTCTTTCTGTCGCAAATATGTGCAAAGCGATCCGGATCGCGCTCAATCTCCTGCGCGAGATCCATCATTTGTTCCAGTTCCTCAACCGTAAAGTCAAGGGGACTCATCAGGTGTCTCATGGTCGGCCCTCCTGCAAATCTTGATTTCATTTCTTACTATGCTCATCCAGTTTATTTTACCCTATCGGTGTGAACGAGGCAAGGGGAGGCATTTGATTACATGAGACAAACAGATTACATTTTCCTTTGCATAAATTCAATCTAATCGAGATATCTACGCTGTCTATTCGAGCTGTGCGTGCAAAAAAATCCAGTCGCAGCATGCAAACTATACAGCCGCAGCATGCAAATAATACAGCCGCAGCATGCAAAAAACTGCTGTGCAAAGCTTTCTGGTAAACAATTTGCTTCACACAGCAGTTCTTATTTGTTTTTCGATTTTTGTTTCTTCGCAGCTCACGCGCGATCAGAGATCGCGATTTACAGTTCATGTGCGATCAGACATCGCGATTCAATCGTAATCTCAGACGGTGCGTTTACACTTGTACTGATCTTAAATTATAGCAGATGTGCACGCAGTTCTTCGCCGGAAAGCGGGGAAAGGTATGCCGGCGGAATATCCAGCATGGTCTTCGCACCCTTCTGTCCCTCATCAGCCATTCGCTTTGCAGCACGTGCACATGCGATCAGAACACTGGTCGTAAACTCCGGGTTGGAATCCAGTTTCAGGCTGTACTCGATAATGTGATTGTGCTCTTTATTGACACCGGTATTTCCGGAGCGGATGACAAATCCGCCGTGTGCAAGGCTGCTGTGGTTTGCTGCCAGCTCTTCTGCACTGATGAAATGCACAGTCGTATCATAATCAGAGAAATAGTTTGGCATTTCCTTGATTTCCTTCTCGACTCTGTCAGCGTCTGCCCCGTCCTCAAGTACAACAAAGCACTCACGTGTATGTTTTTCTCTGGTTGTCAGTTCCGGATTCTTTCCGCTTCTGACCGCATCAAGTGCTGCATCTACCGGGATGGTATACTGACGCGCATCCTTAACGCCCTCGATCCGGCGGATTGCATCAGAATGTCCCTGGCTGACACCCTTGCCCCAGAATGTGTAATCCTTGCCTTCCGGAAGGATCGCATTTGCATAGACACGGGACAGGGAGAACATGCCCGGATCCCATCCGCAGGAAATAATGCCGACTGTACCGGCTTCTTTTGCTGCTGCATCAACGTTTGCAAAATGCTCCGGAATGCGCGCATGTGTATCAAAGCTGTCAATGACATTAAACATCGCAGCGTATTTCGGTGTCTGAACCGGAAGATCTGTCGCACTGCCGCCGCAGACCATAAGAACATCAATTTTACCTGCCCAGTCCTGTACAGAATCCGCACTGCAGACAGCCGCACCTTCTGTCAGAATCTTAAGGCTTGCCGGATCTCTTCTGGTAAATACAGCCACAAGTTCCATATCCGATGCTTCTTTTACTGCCAGCTCTACGCCGCGTCCAAGGTTGCCGTAACCCATAATTCCGATTTTAATACTCATAGGTATGATTCCTCCTGCTGAAAAATGTTTCCATATACTAATTTAACCTGACCCGGCGTGAATGACAAGTATTTCATCTCATTTAAATATATCAAAATGATAATTCATGATATCATTTTTTCATAATCGGGAAATAGACTTCCGTCTCCCAGTCTTCCGGCGAAAGGGAATCGAACTGTGTTTTGATATACAGATCAAACGGCGCTCCGGCGATCTCATATCCGTTCTCCATGATCCAGTTCACAACAGCACCGTAACTCTGCTTTTGCATTGCAAACTCTATCGGGCGGCTGTGACCGGCCTTACTTCAGGACCTGTGACAATCCTGTTACAGCGAAACTTTCCAAAAATATTATTCAATCATTAATCGGCAGCTGTGACAGGGCTGTTACCGTAGCTGTGACAATGCTGTGACAGGGATTATTTTCAGCATATTTCGCTTGTCTACCTGAAACAAAAAAAGAGGGAGATGATCATCCCTGCGTGCAGGAATATTCTTCTCTCTCGATTTCTTTCCGTTTATATGACAGCTTGTTGATCCGGATTCCCGAACCGTTTAACATATTCTGTAAACCTCTTTACAGCTGGTGATGCATTATCGAAAATGGGAACAGCCATTCCGAGCGTAATGCTCTGAGGCGGATCTAAAGGAAGCATGACCACCTCAGCCTGAAAGTTTTTTGTGATGAGCTCATTCATGATACTCATGCCCAGACCGTTTTCAATCATTGATATTGCAGCATAATTCTCTAAAGTTGAAAACAGTATGTGGGGTTCGATCTGAAATCTTTCAAATAAAGCCGCAACATCATCATCCCTGCCAAGCGCCGGCATAATGAAGTCTTCATGAATACACTGGCGTACAGGATAGCTTTGATGTCCCGCCAACGGATGATCCGGCGGCAAAACCGCAAGCATACGATCCTCTGCAATCGGTATCCAATGGTATGAAGCCAGATCACTGCCGCCACTCAGAAAGCCAATATCTGCCCTGGCTTCATCCAGCCACCCTTTCACCTCCTGTCTGATCCCCTCCATGAGGTGAATGTGTATATTCGGATAATCGGCCCGAAACTTCTTGATAATTGCCGGCAGCCAATGTGTCGAAATGCTGGAATAAGATGCAATCGTGATCTCTCCGATATCCAGTCCCTTTATCTCCTCAGACACCTGAAACATACGCTGTTCCTGCAATAAAAAAGCTCGAATCACCGGGAGCAGCTTCTCTCCGGCATCTGTCACTTTTACTCCTTTCCTTGTACGTTCCAACAGGATGAGGTCAAAATCACTTTCCAATGTTGTTACAAGCTGGCTGATTCCGGAAGTTGTATAATTCAAAATCTCCGCTGCTTTGGTAAATGATCCGCTTTCAGCTGCAGCCACAAAAGCTCTGCACCTTGCTGTATCCATGATGTTCTCCGTATTTAGTTTGCCTAAAGAATAAGTTAATGAATTGTAGTTTTACTATATACTCATTTTTGCGTATAATCAAGTCATCAAAGGAGGTTGTAAAAATGATTCAGATTGAAGACTTCGATAAAGTAGAATTGCGTGTCGGAACCATTGTACAGGCAAGTATCAACAAAAAGGCACGAAAGCCTGCATACAAAGTAACTATAGATTTTGGCGAGAATATAGGGACGAAAACCTCTTCTGCCCAGATCACAGATTTGTATAAACCGGAAGATATCATAGGCAAACAGGTCGTGTGCTGCGTAAACCTCGCCCCAATGCATATTGGCAGTGTAAAAAGCGAGGTCCGGATCATGGGAACGGAGTCAGAACAGGGAGTTGTGCTTCTTACCACAATGGAGAGTGTCCGAAACGGGAACCGCATTTTTTAATATGTCAAGGAAAAACAGCGGATATCTGCTGGTTTTTTCAGCAGGTATCCTTTGGGGAACAATAGGATTATTCGTAAAGCAAATGGAACTTGGAGGATCATCTCCGGTTGAAACAGCTTTCCTTCGGGTTTTTTTCGCTTTCCTTATCCTTCTTGTGATTTGTATCTGTCGGGGAGGATGGCGCTCTCTTCGAGCAGACAGACGGACAGTGTTTATATGTGCCTTGCTCGGAATTGTCTGTCATGGTATCTACAATATTTTCTATAGTTTTGCCGTCACGATGGCAGGAGTTTCCATCAGCGCTGTGCTCCTTAATATTGCACCTATATTCACGCTGCTATGCTCCTGTATATTCTTTCAGGAACGTTTCACCAGCCGAAAGTTCATTGCTATTGTAATCAATATCATCCCTGGCCATCTGATCGTACCGATCCTTCATCATACTGTTCCCGGTCGCTTCGGCAGCAATGGAGATCCAGTAATATGCATCCTGGATTCCCGGTTCAAGGCTCAGGGCACGGGATGCATACTCGATTACCCTGTGATAATCCCTGCTGTGCCCGAGCATTGCCAGGAGTTCTCTTATAATGTCGATAAACACCTGATCGTAATGTGTTGTCTACGGGATCAGCCAGGATCCCATATCCAGCTCACCCAGTTCGAACAGGCATCCCTGGTATCGTGATCATGCTGCGGTCTCTGGGGGAGAGTTCCTTTTCCCTCGACCAGACTTCTCCAAAGAGTACATCATCATTCAGTTCTGCAAATTTCGGGGCAAGATTGCCCAGGCGATCTCTTCCCGCTGTCTGTTTCTTCATATCCTTCAAATCCCTCCTTACTCGTTTTTCATATTGCGTTCCCAGAACTCCACGGCGCGGTCGATCCAGCCTTCCGCAACGGTGCCTGTGCCAAGCCCGAAGCCATGGGACAGACCATGAAAGACTTCGATCTCTGCATCCGTTCCGTTTGCCTGAATGGCATTGATACGCCGTTCCATCGTTCTGTAGGAAGCAATGCCGTCGCTTGTCCCGACAGCGCTGTAGGTAGGTGGCTCATAGCCTGTCACCTCGGAAAGACCGGTATAATTCACGATCACGGCGGCGGGGCGGGGATAAGCGTCCTCGCCAAAGTTTTCCGTACCGTAAGTGCCCAGCCACGCCGCCATCCGCGCTCATGCCGAACCTCCCCAAAGGGAATATTCAGAGGTGTCGACTTCCAGTTCTTCCGCATGTTCAAAGATAAACGCGATCGCGCTTGCCAGATCTTCACAGGCTGTCTGTGCACCCGGACGGTAGATCAGAACGAATGCGTTGTAGCCCATCTTTGAGAGTTCCAGAGCGTGGGGGAAGCTGTCTTGTATCGCGCCAACGTAAGCGAAGCCGCCTCCCGCGTTTGCGATTGCGAACTTTGCGCCGGGATCGCCACGGAAGAAGAACAATCCGGTGTTCTCCTTGGCAGGATCTGCCGCCTTTTCTTCGTCAGAGTATTGCTGATGGCTCCGGATTCAAGAAGCAGCTCGGGAGTAACCTCGGCACCGTCTTCAAAACGGTTGAGTACATCCACGTTGATCGCAACAATGTCCTTGGAGCTTCTGCAC
>JAFRGW010000026.1 GCA_017433615.1 Eubacterium sp. | reverse complement strand
TTAAAAGGCGGCAAGTATCAGCGCGGCGGCGTAAAAGAGTTCTGGATGGTGGATCCGAGGGATGAACGGGTGACCGTCTATGATTTCAGAGAAACGGATACGCGGATTGCCATATACGGGTTCGATGATCAGGTTCCGGTGCTGATCAGCGACGGATCCTGCCGGGTCGATTTTGCGCGGATTAAGAAGATGCTGGAAGAAATGTTTCCGGACAGAGAACAGAGAAATCCATAGAAGCAGAGGAAGACGCACAAGTGCGTCGCACAGCCCGCGCGCGATCGGAGATCGCGATTTACTCGACAGTGTGGAATTATCTTGACATTTCCACACGAAACTCATATAATACAAGGACGTGACTGAGCCTTCAAGGGGTCAGTGCGTCCTTTTTGCGCTAAAATGGAGATCAGAACACACACGTATTTGTGAAATACTGTGTAAAAGAAGGCTGGTTTCCTGTGAAAAGTGCATAAAGGAGAGCCCGCCGGTTTGTGCATGACTGCAGACGGCGGCTCACAGAAGACATTCAGCAGCCGCAAAATTAAAACAGGAGGAAAAGAACGAATGCCAACATTTAACCAGTTAGTTAGAAAAGGCCGTCAGACTTCTGAAAAGAAGTCCACAGCACCGGCATTGCAGAGAAGCTTCAACTCTCTGAAGAAGAGATCTGTTGAAATGTCCTCTCCGCAGAAACGTGGTGTGTGCACAGCCGTTAAGACTGCTACACCGAAGAAGCCGAACTCAGCGCTTCGTAAGATCGCCAGAGTACGTCTTTCCAACGGTATCGAAGTTACAAGCTATATCCCGGGTGAGGGACACAACCTGCAGGAGCACAGCGTCGTGCTTATCCGCGGTGGCCGTGTAAAGGACCTTCCGGGTACCAGATACCACATCGTGCGTGGAACACTTGATACAGCAGGTGTTGCAAACAGACGCCAGGGTCGTTCCAAATACGGAGCAAAGAGACCGAAATCATAAGTTTCATATTTAAATAAGTAAGATTAGTGTTTCGATTCACCAGATGATGGCAGTCAGGCAATGTTCTGATCAGAATTTCCTTAAGAAAGCGGCTGCGGGAAATAGATGGAAACAGTCCTGGCGCAGACACATTTTTAATTCATCATAAGGTGTGAGTACCGAAGATCTAATCCATCATGATTAAGGAGGGAAGTATCGTGCCACGTAAAGGACATACTCAGAAAAGAGATGTTTTGGCGGATCCGGTATACAACAACAAAGTCGTTACCAAGCTGATCAACAACATCATGCTGGACGGCAAGAAGGGTACAGCCCAGAAGATCGTATACGGCGCATTTGCCAAAATGGAAGAAAAGTCCGGGAAACCGGCAATGGAAGTTTTCGAAGAAGCAATGAACAACATTATGCCTGTCCTCGAAGTTAAGGCAAGACGTATCGGCGGTGCTACTTATCAGGTACCGATCGAGGTCCGTCAGGACCGTCGTCAGACTCTGGCACTTCGCTGGATCACCATGTTCTCCCGCAAGAGAAGCGAGAAGAAGATGGAAGACAGACTTGCAAATGAGCTTCTGGATGCAGCCAACAACACCGGCGCATCTGTAAAGCGTAAAGAAGACATGCATAAGATGGCAGAGTCCAACAAGGCTTTCGCACATTACCGTTTCTAAAGGGGGAAATAAAGTTTGGCTGGAAGAGAGTATCCACTTGAACAAACCAGAAATATCGGTATCATGGCTCACATTGACGCCGGTAAGACAACCCTGACAGAGCGTATTCTGTACTACACGGGTGTCAACTACAAAATCGGCGAAACATACGAGGGTACCGCTACCATGGATTGGATGGAGCAGGAGCAGGAGCGTGGTATCACCATTACTTCTGCTGCGACGACCTGCCACTGGACCCTTCAGGAAAACAACAAAGCAAAGCCGGGTGCAAAAGAGCACCGCATCAATATCATTGATACCCCGGGACACGTTGACTTCACCGTAGAGGTTGAGCGTTCCCTGCGTGTACTTGACGGCGCAGTCGGTGTATTTGATGCAAAGGGCGGCGTTGAGCCACAGTCCGAGAATGTATGGCGTCAGGCTGACACATACAATGTCCCGCGTATGGCGTTCGTCAACAAGATGGACATCATGGGAGCGGACTTCTTTAATACCGTAGATGAGATCGGCACCAAGCTCGGCAAGAATGCCGTTGTAATCCAGCTGCCGATCGGTAAGGAAGATCACTTTGAAGGACTTGTAGACCTCTTCGAGATGAAGGCTTACATCTACAACGACAGCAAGGGCGAGGACATTTCCATCGTAGATATCCCGGATGATCTGAAGGATGACGCAGAGCTTTATCACGGCGAGCTCGTTGAGAAGATCTGTGATCTGGATGAGGAACTGATGCTGGAATACCTCGAGGGAAATGAGCCGGACGTCGATGCACTGAAGGCAGCACTCCGCAAGGGCACAATTGAGAATAAGGCTGTTCCGGTTTGCTGCGGATCTGCACATCAGAACAAAGGTATCCAGAAAATGCTGGATGCAGTCATCGAATTTATGCCGGCACCGACGGATGTCCCGGACATCGAGGGAACAGACATGGACGGCAACCCGATCGTCAGACATTCTTCTGATGATGAGCCGTTCTCAGCACTGGTCTTCAAGATTGTCACAGACCCGTTCGTCGGAAAACTCGGATATTTCCGTGTATATTCCGGAACACTGAACTCCGGTTCTTATGTTCTGAATGCGACCAAGGAGAAGAAGGAGCGCGTCGGCCGTATCCTGCAGATGCATGCAAACAAGCGTGCAGAGCTGGACAAGGTTTACTCCGGCGATATCGCTGCAGCAATCGGATTTAAGTTCTCCGGAACAGGTGATACGATCTGCGATGAGCAGCATCCGGTTATCCTTGAGTCCATGGAGTTCCCGGAGCCGGTTATCGAGCTCGCAATCGAGCCGAAGACCAAAGCCGGCCAGGGCAAGCTGGCAGAGGCACTTGCAAAGCTGGCAGAAGAAGATCCGACCTTCCGCGCACATACCAATGTCGAGACAGGTCAGACCATCATCGCCGGCATGGGCGAGCTGCATCTGGAGATCATCGTAGACAGACTGCTGCGTGAGTTCAACGTTGAGGCGAATGTCGGCGCACCGCAGGTTGCCTACAAAGAGACCATCACCAAGGAGTCGGATATCGACAGCAAATATGCAAGACAGTCCGGCGGCCGCGGCCAGTATGGTCACTGCAAGGTCAAATTTGCTCCGATGGATGCAAATGCAGAAGAAGTTTATGCATTCGAGAATACAGTTGTCGGCGGCGCAATTCCGAAGGAATACATCCCGGCAGTCGACGAAGGTATTCAGGATGCTATGAAGGCCGGAATCCTCGGCGGTTACCCGGTTGTCGGCGTCAGCGCAAACTGCTACGACGGCTCCTACCACGAGGTCGACTCTTCCGAGATGGCATTCCACATTGCCGGATCCATGGCATTTAAGGAAGCTATGAAGAAGGGTGCTCCGGTACTCCTTGAGCCGATCATGAAGGTCGAGGTTTCCACACCGGAAGAGTACATGGGTGACGTCATCGGCGACATCAACTCCCGTCGTGGACGCATCGAGGGTATGGACGACATCGGCGGCGGCAAGATGGTCCGCGGATTCGTACCGCTCATGGAAATGTTCGGCTACTCCACAGACCTCCGTTCCAAGACACAGGGACGTGGAAACTACTCTATGTTCTTCGAGCGCTACGAGCAGGTTCCGAAGTCTGTACAGGAGAAGGTCCTGAAAGACCACGAGGATTGATAAAAAGAATCGCATCAGCTACGGAAGATCATCTGAGCCGGTCGGAAACGGTACTGGCTCTGACAGATCATCCGGTTTGATGTGGAGAATACACATCCCGGCAGGCTGATTCTGATATGAGGGATCTCCTGACAGAATCCCTTGAAACAGGGAAAGCTGCTTCATCAGGAAAAGCTTGCAAACACGGGGAAAATGCAATATAATCTTGCGTAGATGGCATTTTTCGGAGAATTTCTCGGCAAGAAAACCATATAAGAGGTTTTGAAGCGTATTCAGTAAGAAATTTCATACAGAAATGCCGGAACGAAACATCGCAGGGTTATGCAAACGTAAGCTTAGCAAGAATAAGCAAGTGATGCTTTATTTTAAGGAGGAAAATCTAAAATGGCAAAGCAGAAATTTGACAGAAGCAAACCGCATGTAAACATCGGAACAATCGGCCACGTTGACCATGGTAAAACAACTCTGACAGCTGCTATCACAAGCGTACTGTCCCAGAGAGTCGAAGGTAACCAGGCTGAGGCATTCGATCAGATCGATAAAGCTCCGGAAGAGAGAGAGCGTGGAATCACAATCTCTACTGCACACGTTGAGTATCAGACAGAGAAGAGACACTATGAACACGTTGACTGCCCAGGACACGCTGACTATGTCAAGAACATGATCACCGGTGCTGCACAGATGGACGGCGCTATCCTCGTGGTTGCTGCTACAGACGGCGTTATGGCACAGACAGCTGAGCATATCCTTCTTGCTCGTCAGGTCGGTGTTCCGTACATCGTTGTATTCCTGAACAAGTGCGATATGGTTGATGACGAAGAGCTGATTGAGCTTGTCGAGATGGAAGTTCGTGAGAAACTCTCCGAGTATGGCTTCCCGGGAGATGACATTCCGGTTATCCAGGGTTCCGCTCTTATGGCTCTCGAAGATCCGAACTGCGAGTGGGCTGACAAGATTATGGAGCTCATGGATGCTGTTGATGAGTACATTCCGACTCCGGAGCGTGACTCTGATAAGCCGTTCCTGATGCCGGTAGAGGATGTCTTCACAATCTCCGGTCGTGGTACTGTTGCTACAGGCCGTGTTGAGCGTGGAACACTTCATCTGAATGACCCGGTTGAGATCCTTGGTATCAGCGAAGAGAAGAGATCTTCCGTCGCTACAGGTATCGAGATGTTCCATAAGCTTCTTGACGAGGCTATGGCTGGTGACAACGTAGGTGTCCTGCTTCGTGGTATTGAGCGTACTGGTATCCAGAAGGGCCAGGTCGTTGCTAAGCCGGGTTCCGTTACCTGCCACACCAAGTTCACAGCACAGGTTTACGTCCTGACAAAGGATGAGGGCGGCCGTCATACACCGTTCTTCAACAACTATCGTCCGCAGTTCTACTTCAGAACAACAGACGATACCGGCGTTATAACACTTCCGGAAGGCACAGAGATGTGCATGCCTGGCGATAACGTAGAGATGACCATCGAGCTGATCCATCCGGTAGCTATGGAGCAGGGTCTTACCTTCGCTATCCGTGAGGGCGGACGTACAGTCGGATCAGGCCGTGTTGCTTCTGTCATCGACTAATACGTAATTGGGTTAAGGAATTAGAATCCTTAATATATGATATGAAAATTGGAGTTCCGGGATTGATAATCCCGGAACTCTTAATTACATCTTGTTTGGATTATGTATACAAATCTTATTAATTCTCTTCCTTTTTTTTGCTAATTGCAGGCGGAAATCTCAAAACAAGTCAAGCCGCCAGCTGCGCGGGAGCGTAGTGGCAGGCGGAAATCTCAAAACAAGTCAAGCCGCCAGCTGCGCGGAAGTGTGTAGGCAGGCGGAAATCTCAAAACAAGTCAAACCGCCAGCTGTGCGGGAGCGTAGTGGCAGGCGGAAATCTCAAAACAAATCAAGACGCCAGCTGCGCGGGAGCGTAGTGGCAGGCGGAAATCTCAAAACAAATCAAGGCGCCAGCTGCGCGGGAGCGTAGTGGCAGGCGGAAATCTCAAAACAAATCAAGGCGCCAGCTGCTCGGGAGCGTGTAGGCAGGCGGAAATCTCAAAACAAGTCAAGCCGCCAGCTGCGCGGGAGCGTAGTGGCAGGCGGAAATCTCAAAACAAATCAAGGCGCTAGCTGCGCGGGAGCGTAGTGGCAGGCGGAAATCTCAAAACAAATCAAGACGCCAGCTGCGCGGAAGTGTGTAGGCAGGCGGAAATCTCAAAACAAGTCAAACCGCCAGCTGCGCGGGAGCGTGCAGGCAGGCAGGAAAGTGAAAACATTATAAAAACACAGCTCATGGAGGAAATTCATTATGTGTGATCTGGTAAAAACAGTTTTAAGGGAAAAAGAAAATCTCGAAAAGGAAATAAGAATCCTCAAGGAAAAACAAAAAGAATATCCAGCCGGACGTCTAAAAATAAACCAACGAGGGAAACATACCCAGTTCTGTATGCAAACCATGCAGAAAGAAGGAAATCATGAAGATCCAAGAAAGACGAAGGAAAAGATCATATATATTAAGAGAGAACATCTAGAAATAGTGAACAAGATTGTACAAAGAGATTACGAGAAGAAGTTGTTGAGGGCTTTGGAAAGCAGATATAAAGCGATAAAAAATGTTTCAACAGTATATGGTGATACTAATTTGATAAGAATCTACTCTGAGAGTCATCCGGAGAGAAAGAGCCGGATTACAACAAAATATTTACCAGACGATGAATATGCCGAAAGTTGGCAGAATCAGGTTTATAAGGCCAAACTGCTGGGCGAAAATGTCCCGGAGATCTATACTGCGAAAGGCGAGCGTGTCCGGTCAAAGTCGGAAAAGATTCTTGCCGATCTCTTTGAGAGAAACAAGATCCCCTACAGATATGAACATCCCCTGGAATTGCAGAATGGGAATGTTATATATCCCGACTTCATGCTGTTGAATAAACGCACCAGAAAAGAATACTATCTGGAGCATCTGGGCATGATGGATGATCCACAGTATGCGGAAAATGCGATCAAAAGAATTGCTTTGTATGAAAGAAATGACATATATCCAGGCGAGAAACTTCTCATCACATCCGAAACAAGAAATACACCTCTTAATACAGCTTTGGTTGCACAGCTGATCCAGCATTATTTGCTGTGACATATCTTCTTACAATAATATTCGGGTTTTGCCTTTATAAAAAGGCGGCTGGTCAGGATTTCTCGGAAAAAAAGACTGCGCACCAATTTCTTAGTGCAGCAGCCTCTGGTTATTTTCAGAAATCACAGATTTCAATGAAGATCGTTATTAAAGCATAAGATCAAAGAATGAGATCAAAGCATGAAATCAAAGCATGAAATCATGGCAAGAGATCAAAACATGCGATCAAAGCATGAAATCAAAATATGTGATCAAAGCTTAGATAATAAAGTTTGATTATTAGGACATAGCGGGAGGCATCATAGATGCTGCTTTGTCCGGGTTTTGTTCCATCCATTCCTGAACATACGTCATAACTCTCGTCATTTTTGCAAGATCATCTCCGTGAAAACAGCTGTCCGGACATGTCGGACATGGCCATCCTTTATCCTTGAACTTGCAGGCGTCCAGATGTCTGAACATGGCTTCCAGATCAGAACGGCAATCATCACATAAGTCAGAGGCGGAGTGGTGATTTTCGCAATATAAGCGGACCATTTTCTCTGTCATCATTTTTTTCACCGGTGTATAATCGTCCATTTTTTCCGTTAATATCAGCCCTCCTGTACCAGCAGTTTGCTTTATTATATCGCCAGTAAGATATGGAACGCAATCATATATCTCATTTTTTTGAATCTTTATTCGGGGGCAAAGGGTCATATCTATAACGGTTGTCCCATGATATAATTTTAGAATATAATAGAACTATGATATTAATTGGATAAATAACCACAAAGTGACCCCAAAGTAAGGAGAAAGGAATTAATATGATACAGGTATACTGTTATGACAGATGCTCAACTTGCAAAAAGGCTCTGAAGTGGCTGGATGAAAATAAAATTGAGCATGAAGTGATTGATATTAAGGTGAATCATCCTGATGAGGAACAGCTAAGAAATTATTATAAAAAAAGTGGTCTTCCACTGAAGCGTTTTTTCAATACAAGCGGAATGATTTATCGTGAAATGGAATTGTCGAAAAAGCTTCCGGAGATGACGGAAGACGAGCAGATTCAGCTGCTGGCAACTGACGGGATGCTTGTAAAACGTCCGCTTGTGGTTGCAGATGAATACGTGCTGACTGGATTCAAGCAGACAGAGTGGGAAGAAAAGTTGTTGTAACTGCACGACAGAGAATTTTGCTCGAATGAGTTGTCAGATGAACAGACAATTCTTGGATGAGTTGTTAGATGAACAGGCAATTCTTGAATGAAGTGTCAGATGAACTTGCAATTCTGGGATGAGGTGTCAGATGAACTTGCAATTCTTGGAAATGAAGAAAAAACTAACAGGTCTGCTGCTTGTGACGGCCTGCATGATTCTTTTGTCCGGGTGCAGATGGCTTGAAAAGCCCGGCTATGAACCGGATGCGATTTCTAATGTAGAGAATGATTCTGATGAAAGCGTCCCGGATGATACGTCCGCCAGCATGGATGGCAGCAGCACAGACGCCGCAGCCGGCAGTATAAATGGCAGCAGCACAGACAGTACAGCAGCCACATTTTCTTTTCCTGTATATAATTATCCGGGAACAGACGCGCTGTATCAAACAATCTGTGTATATATTGTCAGTGATCTGGCGGGAGATTTCGAATCGACGGGTTCAAATCAGGGAAGCTCGAATCAGGGAAGCTCGAATCAGGGAAGCTCGAATCAGGGAAGCTCGAATCAGGGAAGCTCGAATCAGGGAAGCTCGAATCAGGGAAGCTCGAATCAGGGAAGCTCAAAGCAGGGGAAGGATTATGTATGTATACCCTGCCCGCTTATCGTGGATATTGATGAGAGTAACCCCGAAGATATCAGGGTCTCAGGTGAGTTCTGGTGTCATAAATACACAATGGAAGGAGATATTCTCCAGACTGTGTCATCCGAAAACGTCCCGGGCATGCTGCATTTGCGCGAAATGGCTGCCGATGAAGAGGCAGGAAATGGTATAGAATACGAAGTCACAGATATGGATGTTGCCGCGGATGACACTGCGGAAGGGATTTTCGGGGAGAATTATCAGGCATATATATCATTGAATTCATTTATCAGCATCCGCGAAATCTTCCGGACGCAGATGCTGGAAGATTATCTGCTTCTGAATCATATCGCAGCGGAAAAATATCAGGACAGCACGTATAAATCAGTTGATCTGATTCCCAAAACGGCATCCCTTACATCTGCGGAACAGCTTGAACTCCGGGATACAGACGGATCTGGGCAGAATTACGTGTTTGTATATGACGGTCAGACGTTTACTGCACAGTACACAGAGGACAACTGGAAAATCATTGATTCCTGGAAAATCCGGAATGCCGGAGATATGGAAATGATCTGTGGGGCCCTGCTTGATATTCATACCATTCATGGCAGCAGCGATGGAAAAGATACAAGAACAGCGGAAGATATGGCGTTTGAATGGATGCAGCATAATTTTGCGTATGAACACCTTCCGGAAGACCATCCCTGGCGCGAAAATGCAAAAGATGTCGATCTGAACCCGGCTGACCAGGGAAGAACATTTTTTGAGATTTACGAAGACAGGGCGCAGGAAAGATTCCGGATCGGAGATTTTCTTGGGGATATGACAGTATATCTGCAGATGCTGCAGGAGATGGATCTGGATCAGCTGAGTACAAATTCAGAATCGTGAAAAACGACCTGGATCAACAGACGATGCATTTATGATCTACGGGAAAGGAGGGGCAGATATGGATTCCTACATCTTTCATATCGATGTAAATTCAGCGTTTTTGTCTTGGTCTGCCCTGAAGAAATTGCAGGAGGAACCCGGATCAGTGGATTTGCGGACAATTCCATCTGCTGTGGGCGGCGATGTGGAAACGCGGCACGGTATTATCACGGCGAAATCAATTCCTGCGAAGAAATACGGCGTGCAGACGGGAGAACCGGTTGTGAAGGCGCTGCAGAAATGTCCGCATCTGGTGATGGTCCGGTCGGATTTTCAGACATACAGGAAATATTCCCATGCGTTTATTGACATTTTGCACGAGTACACAGATCAGGTTGAACAGGTTTCGATCGATGAGGCGTATCTGGATACATCAGGTCTGGAGAGCGTATTCGGGAAACAAACAGGGCAGGGAGCGGGAAACGCATCTTCTGACATCGAATACAGCCATTATCCCTACCCGCTGAACCTCGCTTACCATATCAAAAACACGGTATATCAGCGGCTGGGTTTCACTGTGAATGTCGGTATTTCAACAAACCGCCTGCTGGCGAAAATGGCGAGCGACTTCACAAAACCGGATAAGGTTCACACATTGTTTCCGGAGGAAGTTCCGGAGAAAATGTGGCCGCTTCCGGTCCGGGAACTGCATGGCTGCGGCAGGGCTACTGCAGAAAAGCTTGAAAATATCGGGATCCGCACGATCGGGGATGCAGCACATGCGGATTTGAAAATTCTGCAGTCGCTGCTCGGAGACAAGGGCGGCAGCTATATACACAGGAGCGCCAACGGAATCAGCCGATCGTCCGTGATGACAGACCGGGGCGATGCGAAAAGCTATTCCAATGAGACAACAACGGCTTTTGATATCACAGAGGACAATTTTGAGAAAGAAGCACTCCCGATTATACGGCATTTATCTGAAAAAGTTGCAGCCAGAATGGAGCGGGACGAAGTTTATGCCGGAACGATTGATGTGAGCGTCAAGACTGATGCATTTCAGCGGCGGTCCAGGCAGATGAAGCTGCAGGTATCTACGCATGATGAAGAAGTGATTTACCAGACAGCAGAAAAACTGATGCGCCAGCTGCTGCTCGGAAGGAACGGATTGTTTTCTAAAGGTTATCACATCCGGCTGATTGGTGTGGGCGGTTCCGGGCTGGACCGGGGAGAATTTCGCCAGGTCGGATTTTTGGAGGCTATGACGCAGCTGCAGGAAATCCGTGAGCAGAAGACGGCCGTTTCCGACATCGAAAAGCAGCAGAAGACGACCGTTCCCGACATTGCAGAAAAGCAGAAAAAGACTGTCCTTTCCGACATTGCAGAAAAGCAGCAGAAGCATAATGAAGAAGGTGCCGGACAGCAGAATAGACCGGAAGAAGACCCTGCAAATGAAAAACAGAAACGGTTAACAAATAATGCGGACGAGCGCCAGAAGCGTCTGGACAGAATGCGCGAGCAGATCACAGGCCGGTTCGGTGCAGATGCCATACGCAAAGGAGTGGGTGCCATACAAAAGGATGCAGATGCCATTCAAAAAGGCGCAGCTGATGCAAAAAAAGACGCAGGTTCCATACAAAAGGGAGCAATATAATTTGAAAGAGAAGGCAGGATGGAACGCCTGCCTTATATGTATTCAGCGATTGCGGTGACAGCCTCAAAGACAGGAGGAAACAGATGCGCGTATTGTTTTACGGGGATTCTAATACATATGGATTTGATCCCAGAGATCCGTTCGATGACCGTTATCCGGCAGCGGTACGGTGGACAGACCGCCTGGCGGAGATGTTGAAGAAATCTGATCTTGCAGAATATGACAAGAGAGAGCCAGGTCAGGAAGCTGTCAGCCGGGCAGAAAGCAACCGAACAGCAACCGGCCAGGCAGATTCCAGCCCGGCAGAAACCGGTCAGGCAGATTCCGGCCAGTCAGCAACCGGCCAGGATAATCCCGGCCGAAAAGAATCCTGTCACACAACCTGGGAAGTTATCGCTCGCGGCCAGAACGGCAGATGTGTTCCGGTGATGCCGCAGATGGCAGGCTATATCAGGAATATGATCCGGGAAGTATGGCCGGTGGACCGGTTCGCCGTGATGCTCGGAACAAATGATCTGCTGCAGACATATCGTCCCGATGCCGCATTGCCTGCGGCACAGATGCGCCAGTTTCTCCTGTTTCTTCAGAAAGAATATCCGGAAATGGAGCGCATGCTGATCGCACCGCCTCTTTTTTTTTTGGGGCTCGGAGATGGTGAGTTTTTCCGAAAAAGCCGTGAGGAGAGCATAAAACTGACGCGTCTGTATGAACGAATCGCGAAAGAGACAGGTTCCATGTTCGTGGATGCCGGACAATGGAATATCGATCTTGCAGCGGACTATGTTCATTTTTCTGAAACAGGCCATGCGCAGTTTGCGAAAGAGATTGTGAAGTATTTTAACACGTGACATAAGAATTAAGAATCGAATGGATTAGGAAATGACATATCATAAAAACTGCCGCAGGATCGTATTTCCTGCGGCAGTTTCGTATGATGTGTGTGGTATAAATCTCTGTGAAGAGAAGCTGTCTTATGCTTCAGCTTCCTGTCCGCTGAGTTTCAGATACAGTGCAGCATTGGTATTCTGGCGGTATGGTTCGGTCCAGAATATACCGACGAGACCAAATGTAATGATGCCGAGAAGCGCCCATCCGATAAAGGAGAGATCGAGTACAAAGGTGTTCCACTTATGTCCGTCCATCATCCGGCGGGATTCTGTGATAGTTTCTGTCGCTGACAGCTCCGGATGGTCTTTGATGATAAATGGAACCATCCGATAGGAATAGGATTTCACCACTGCCGGGATGATAAACAGGAAGCACCAGAGCATCAGGAACAAATCCCGCAGGAACAAAGTTGCGAAGGTGTGTCCGTAATTTCCAAATCCTTCTTTCAGATTGTCAAGTCCGGCCTGTCCATCTGTGCGGATATTCTCTTTGAAGAACCGGTAGCATCCGACCTCAAGCGGATTGAACAGGAAGATTTTCAGAACAATCCCGATGATGATAATAGTCAGACCAACAGCTGCGACGATCCCAGCGATGGCGCCGAAGGTTTTTGGATTCTGCTGTGCAAATGCCTGGAGCTGGTTCAATGCGGCAGCCCCATCCGGGTCATTTGCAGGCGTTCCGGAAGAATTGGTTCTGGAAGCGATTGTACCGGCAGAAACCAGAATTGACAGCAGAAATGCCGACAGGACACATCTCCAGTAATTGGCTTTGAAAGCAAGTTTTCCTTTTCCTTTTAATTCTTTACGATTCCACATACTTCTTTCCCTCCTGAATGTGATAGCAGATGTTTTATCTACTGTGTTGTTTTCTGTGAGCTCAGAATAACAGGCTATGTCGAACACATGTCCAACAAAAAACCAACTAAATATAATAATCTAAATTAATTTAATCAGTCGGCTGCTGCATGTATAGAAAAAAACAAGTTGAAATGAACATATTATTCGATAGAATTGTATTAAGTGGTGATCACGTGTATGTAACGAGGAGGTATAACATGCAGTACAGAAAACTCGGACAGTCGGATCTGGAAGCGACTGTCATCGGACTGGGAACATGGGCGATCGGCGGAGACAGCCAGTGGGGGCACAGTGACGACCGTACGTCCATCTATGCAATTCAGGAAGCGATTGATCAGGGAATTACATTGATTGATACCGCGCCGGCCTACGGGCTGGGGCACAGCGAAGAGGTCGTGGGAAAAGCCATTGAAGGAAAACGGCACGACGTTGTTCTTGCGTCGAAATGCGGACTGATCTGGGACAATACTGAAGGATGTGCCCTCCTGATGCACCGTGACGGTGTGGATGTGTGCAGAAATCTTGCGGCCGGCAGTATTATCGAACAGGTCGAGCGTACGCTGAAGCGCCTGAATACAGATTATCTCGATGTTCTGCTTACGCATTGGCAGGCAGTGCCGCCGAATCAGACGCCGATTGAAGAGACAATGGATGCCATGAACCGGCTGATTGAGCAGGGCAAGATCCGGGCCGTCGGCGCGTGCAACGTGACGCCGGAACAGATCCGGACCTATGCATCCTGCGGGAAGATCGCTGTCATTCAGCAGAAATACAGTATGCTGGACCGCACGGTTGAGCAGAACGGCGTTATGGACACATGCGAGGAACTTGGCATTACGTTCCAGGCGTATTCACCACTGGAGCGCGGCCTTCTGACCGGAAAAGTCACTATGCAGACAGAAGCCGTCGGAAATGCAAAGAAATCACTCCGGTTCTATGCACCGGAAGAGCGCAGAAAAGTTCTGGCAATGCTTGAAGAGTTCAAGCCGCTCTGTGAGAAATACGAGACGTCCATGGCGAGTCTGGTGATCGCATGGACCGTCGCCCGAAAACCGTACATGAGTGTTCTCTGCGGTGCCCGCAAGCCGGAGCAGGTAAGCGACAACGCGGCAGGCGGCAGCCTGATTCTGGAGCAGGAAGACCTGGAGAAGATCGACGGACTGTCGGCATGGGCGATGGAAGCGTAATAACAAATCTTTCCCATTTGCGTTGAACGGATTTCATGACTTGACTTAGCCGTACGGCGTTATTATTATAATGAAGCACGAAATATAGCCGTACGGCGAAGAATGCGAAGCATGCAGAAATTGGTTCCTGCGGGAAGCACCGTCTGCAGGATTCCGGTGAGATTTGAGCGAAGATGAAAGAAGAGGAAAGACAAATGATCGTTACAGATGTAAGTGGTTTTGGAGCGGCACTGCGTCAGCGCAGAAAAGAACTTCATTATACACAGGCGGATTTGTCGGAATTTACCGGCTTCAGCATCAGCTTCATTTCAGATCTGGAACGCGGGAAAAAGACGATTGAACTCGGAAAAGCGTTGTATTTGTCCAATATTCTGGGACTAGACTGCAGGCTTGAAATCAGGGGTATGAAACATGAAGAGGCTTGATGTCTGGATCGAAATAGAAGGCCGGCAGGTTTATGCAGGAACAATCGAAGGTACTGACGGAACAGATGCCTGCTTTTGTTATGCGGAAAGCTATTTGCACAGGGAGAATTGTCAGGCTGTTTCGGTCAGCCTGCCGGTCAGACCGGAAAGCTTTACGGCAGAACAGACCCGGAACTTTTTTGAAGGTCTCCTGCCAGAGGGATACACGAGAAGGATAGTTGCGCAATGGCTTCATGTTGATGAAACAGATTATCTTTCCATACTGGAAGGCCTTGGGAATGAGTGTCTCGGAGCGATACGGATTACATCTGACCGGGAGCCGGAGCTGCATACTTCCTATGAGCAGATATCTCCACAGAAAATCAGACAACTTGCGGAGGAAGGTGCCGTGAGCTCTACGGAACTGCTGGTTAAGACACATTTGTCTCTGACAGGAGCATCCGGAAAGGTCGGACTGTATTATGAACCACATGCAGAGAAGTGGTATATGCCGTTGGGACTTGCTCCGAGTACACATATCCTTAAGCAGAGCCATATCAGACTCGACAGTATTGTTACTAACGAACAGCTGTCACTTTTAACTGCGCGAAAACTGGGAATTGATGTGCCGGACAGCTTTATTGTTAAGGCAGAATCAGAAGAACTGCCCGGAGAAAGTGAAGCGAATGTTTTGCTGGCGACAGCCCGTTATGACAGAATCTTTCCGAAAAAGAAAAAAATGATTGGCGGGCTGCCGGTTCCGCTCCGACTCCATCAGGAAGATTTCGCACAGGCACTCGGTATTTCAGCGGCCGATAAATATGAAACGGAAGACAAGGGAGAAACAAGCGGGTATTTGCGCAGAATGTTTGATTTGCTCCGTAAGTACTCTGCCGATCCGATTACAGATCAGACGCGTCTCTGGAATATCATTGTTTTTAACGCTTTCCTGGGAAATACAGACAGCCATATAAAAAATTTCTCTTTGCTTTACCATGCGGATTTGGGTACGATGCGTCTCGCGCCTGCATATGATCTGTTGAGTACATCTGTCTATGAAAGCAGTACGCGGGATCTGGCTTTTCGCATCGGAGATGCATGGAGTCTGGATCAGTTAACAAGAGATTGCTTTGAACAGGCAGCAGAAGAAGCAGGTCTCGGACGGAAATTCGCCATGAAGCAGTTTGATGGGATGTGTGACAGATTTGAGAAGGCGCTGCGAGACACAGGAGCCTGTCTGGAAATGCAGGGATTTTCTGCAGCCGGGCGGATCGTGGATCAAATTCTTGAGACGGGAGGCAGCAGGCAGCTGAGATAAAGCCTGCTAATTGAATTATGCCAGCAGAGTTAGCTTTTGTAAAAGCTGCCAGTTCTTTTTGCCTGACCGGTAAAAACATGGTATTATATTGATTTGTTGACAGGAGGGGAGCCGCAAATGTCAGAATTTGAAGCACTGCAGCAGGTGGTAAGAGAACTGCGGGATCCGGAAACCGGATGCCCCTGGGACCGAGCCCTGACGCATGAAGAACTGAAGCCTACCTGCATCGAAGAGGCGGCAGAAGTGATCAGCGGGATTAATATTCTGCGGGAGACCGGCAATCCGGAGGGACTGCAGGAAGAACTCGGGGATCTGCTGCTGCAGGTCGTGATGCACGCGCAGATTGCAGAAGAGGAAGGCCTCTTTACGATGGACGATGTCTGCCGGACTGTCCGCGAGAAAATGGTGCGGAGGCATCCGCATGTATTTTCCCGGAAATCTGGTGCAGATACGCAGAAGCATTCTGCCGCCTCAGGAACGCAGGAGCATTCTGCCGGGGCAGGCACAGAGGATCAGTCTGCCGGCGCCGGTACACAGAATCAGTCTGCTGGCACAGGTGCACAGGAGCAGCTCACCTGGGACGAGATCAAGCGGCGGGAGAAGGGCGGGAAGGAATGGATGGACGCATACCTTCCGGATGCTTTGCTTGAGGCGCGGGAACTCGTCGACCGGGCGCGCAGACGTAAGGGGTTTCTGGAGGAATAGGATTTCCTGACAGGCTTGCGAGTGCAGGATCTGCTATGACACATCACGTAACGCAGAAACCGGAAGCAGCAGTTCCGGCGCAGGCACAGTGTTTTAGCATCCGGAAAAACAGACAGGCAGAATGAATGAAACAGAAGTATACAGCAGTAAAATGAGGTACGAATTTTGGAACAATTTGCACAGATGATCACGGTAATTGACGGATATGTCTGGGGACCGCCCATGCTGGTCCTGCTTGTGGGAACCGGTATATTTCTGACGATCCGTCTGAAGTTTCTTCCGTGGAGAAATCTCGGACATGCACTGAAAAATATATTCAGCAAAGACGCCATGAAGAGCCACGGTGACGGCGATGTATCGGCGTTTGCATCGTTGATGACAGCACTTGCAGCGACGATCGGAACCGGAAATATTGTCGGCGTGGCGACGGCCATGTTTGCCGGCGGCCCCGGCGCACTGGTGTGGATGTGGATCTCGGCATTTTTCGGGCTCAGCACAAAGTTCAGCGAGTGCATGCTCGCGGCGAAATACCGCGAGAAGAACGAAAATGGCGAGGTGGCCGGCGGCCCCATGTACACAATGAAAAACGGACTGAAAAATAAGAAGTTCGGACTTGTTCTGGGTATGCTGTTTGCAGCATTTACCGTCCTGGCATCTCTTGGAATCGGAAATCTTTCGCAGGCGAATTCGATCGCAGGATCCCTGACCACAATGACAGGGATTCCGGACTATGTAGTCGGAATTGTTCTGATGGTGATCACATTTCTGGTCATTGTCGGCGGAATCAAGAGCATTTCCAAAGTGTCATCAGTTCTGGTTCCGGCAATGGCAGTATTGTATATTGCGGCAGGCCTGATCGTAATTGCGCTGAATTACCGCAACATCCCGGACGGATTGTATCTGATCATCACAATGGCATTTAACCCGAAATCCTTTGGGGGCGGTGTGGCCGGAACGATGACGGCATCCGTCATGAATACCATCCGGTACGGCGTCGCGCGCGGCGTATTTTCAAACGAAGCAGGTCTTGGTTCTGCAGCGATCCCCGCATCTGCCTCTACGACAGAAGATCCGGTCAGACAGGGCTACATCAGCATGACCGGAACCTTTATCGATACGATTGTCGTCTGCTCCATCACAGGTCTTACAATCGCATCCTCCGGCGTGCTCGGAACCGTCGGCGCAGACGGGAAACCACTGCAGGGCGTCAACCTGACCGCTGCGGCATTTGAATCAATCCTCGGGCCGGCCGGCAAATACGTTGTTTCCATCGGAATCGTACTGTTCGCATTTTCAACGATCCTCGGATGGGAGTACTATGGCGAAAAAGGATTTGAGTATCTGTTCAAGACAGCAAAATACAACACATTCTACAGAATATTCTTCTCACTGATTATTTTCGTGGGAGCCACCCAGGCGCTGGATATCGTGTGGGATATCTCCGATATCTTCAATGCACTGATGGCCATCCCGAACCTGATCTCACTGCTGCTGCTGAGTAACGTGATCGCGCAGGAGGCGAACCGGTATCAGAGGGAGATTAAAGGATAGAGTAAAGAACAGACTGCAAATTCCAC
This sequence comes from Eubacterium sp., assembly GCA_017433615.1. Taxonomy (GTDB): domain Bacteria; phylum Bacillota; class Clostridia; order Lachnospirales; family Lachnospiraceae; genus CADBRN01. The sequence continues at coordinate 27,791 of JAFRGW010000026.1, read as the reverse complement.
GCAGCTCAGATAGAATTCGCTGCTTAGAAAAAGAGGTAAACAGGATACAAATTCCACGCAGCTCAGGTGGAATTCGCTGCTTAGGAATTTGTATCCTGTTTATGTAAGAAGGGAATAAAGTTTGTTACGAAATGTAATATACGCGTAAGAATTCAGAAATATATATTAAATAAAAGAAATATTCTGAAAATGGTTGACAAATCATGCCAGATACTGTATATTACTATCAAGGAGTGAGACCACTTTATAGGGCTCAAAGGGCGGGATCCTATAATAAGAAATCCCAAAAAAATCTGATAGAAAGAGAGGTTATAAAGTGAGACTTCTGAACTTTCATCGGTAGGGCTGTCAGATCGAGATGATCCGGCAGCCCTGAATTTTTGTTGTCAGGTTTTTGTTGTCAGGTTTTTTGCCGGCAAGGTTTTTGCTGGTAAGATTTCGCCGGATCTGCAGACGTATGGACATGTATGTCTCCAGATGCCTGCAGGGCTGACGAGACAGCCGGAAGGATGCAGCGGATGCATCCTTATTTTTTTGACATCAGCCGGTACAGAAGGTAAAATGATAGTACAACTTTCAGCAGGTGTCTCCCACCTCAGATGTGGGAGCATCAGGCGGTGGGTATTAAACTCGTATCAGCAGTAGGTCACAATCCCCTGCTGAAAGTTGAGCCTCCGGCGGATCGCAGACGCGCACAGAGGAAGGTGCTTTGCACCGTGCGCGTCGCGCAAGATCGCCGAGGCGATCTTGAATCATAACAATTGGAGAAATTAATATGGATAACGAAGCATTACTTTGTAAGACCGTCAGTTTTATTCAGGCAGCGTACATCACAGCTGCACTCGAGGACGAGGGAATCCGTTCGCGGCAGGTGCAGGTCGGCGCACCGAAGGACGCGTCTGTATACCAGAGCGACGAACCGACGGCATATGAGATCTATGTGCCGGTATCATCCGTTGCAGATGCCTGCCAGGCCCTGATCATGACGGGACTGTGGAATGAAATTGAAGAGGAAGAAGAGGAAGGAACGATCTGAAAGCAGTGACGGAAATGCTGCAGCGTTTAACATTTTCCGAGGACGCACGGAAGGCATTGCGGAACTGAAGATCCGGGATAACCGGAACGATCTGAAGGACCGGAACATCCGGTATAGAAATGGGGGGATGACCGATGTTGAAGGATTTTGTGAAAGCAGTGAAACCGGAGAAGGAAGTACTGCGGCAGCGGCTTGCAGAAGAGCGGGAGAAACTCGCGGCAAGGCAGCTTCAGATCAAAGAAGCGAAGCTTCCGGTCATGGTAGTATTTGAAGGCTGGGGCGCAGCCGGCAAGGGCAGCGTCATGGGGGAAGTGATCGAGAATATTGATCCGCGGTTTTTCCAGGTGGCGACGATGGATGCGCCTGCCACAGAGGATCAGTTGCGCAAACCGTTCCTGTACCGCTATTTTGTGGAAATTCCGGAGGCGGGCAAGTTCAAATTTTTTGACACCTGCTGGATGGGTGGGGTGACCCGCGGTGTCCTGAACGGTGAGATTGACTATGGCGCGCCGTACAAGGAGAAGATTCGCGAGATCAACCTGACAGAGCGGCAGCTGACGGACAACGGCTATCTGGTTATGAAGTTTTTCTTCCACATCGGAAGGAAAGAGCAGAAGCGCCGGCTCGAGGAACTGCTTGCTGACAAGAACACGAGATGGCGTGTCAATGACGATGATCTCTGGGAAAATGCCAATTACAAGCTGTGCCGGGAGGTCTACGACCAGTATCTTGAGGATACAAACCGGTCCAATGCGCCCTGGTATATCATTGACGCGAAGGATAAGAGATGGGCAGAACTGCAGGTATTGCAGTTCCTGAACCAGGGTATCGATACAGCGCTGAAGAACTCTGCACTTGCGGTGCCGATCCTTCAGAATACATTCCCGCTGCAGCCGATTGAGAAACTTGCAGATATTTCCCTACAGGACAAAACGGTGGATCCGGATACCTACAAGCAGGAGCTCGACAGACTGCAGGCGGAACTGGCGGATCTGCATAATAAATTATACCGGAAGAAAGTGCCTGTCATCATTGGCTATGAGGGCTGGGATGCAGCCGGCAAGGGCGGCAACATCAAGCGTATTACCAGTGCACTCGATCCGCGCGGCTACATTGTGCATCCGATTGCAAGTCCGGAGCCGCATGAGAAGGCGCGTCATTATCTGTGGCGCTTCTGGAACCGGCTTCCGCGCACCGGCCACATTGCGATTTTCGACCGGACCTGGTATGGACGTGTCATGGTGGAGCGTCTGGAAGGATTTTGTAGTGAAAATGACTGGCAGAGGGCGTATAATGAAATCAATGAGTTTGAGCGGATTCTGACAGACTGGGGTGCCGTCGTGCTCAAGTTCTGGGTGCAGATCGACAGCCAGACACAGCTGGAGCGTTTTACCGCACGCCAGAACACGCCGGAAAAGCAGTGGAAGATCACAGATGAAGACTGGCGGAACCGCGAGAAATGGGATCTGTATGAAGCTGCGATAGACGAGATGCTGCAGAAGACCAACACCGTTTTCGCCCCGTGGCATATTCTGGAATCGGTTGACAAGCGCTATGCGCGGCTTAAGGCACTGCGGATTGTGACAGACGCACTGCGGAAGGCGACATCCTGATATAATCATTGAAACGAAGTGAGGAAATTACCATGAATCAGATTATTACCGTGAACCGTGAATTTGGCAGTGGCGGACGTGAGCTGGCACGCCGTCTCTCAGAAGAACTGCAGATTGCATACTATGATCATGAGATTATCGAAGCAATCTCAGAGGAGACAGAACTTTCTGAGGAGTATGTCAAAAATGTTTTCTACCGCAAGCCATTCTACTCTTATCCGATCACGATCGGAAACCGCTTCTATCTGGGCGGCGACGAGATGTTCAATCAGGTGAGTCAGATCTCCCAGTCACAGAGTCACATCATCCGTGAGCTTGCAGAGAAGTCAGACTGTATCATCGTCGGACGCTGTGCAAATTACATTCTGCGCGACATGAATCCGTTCCGCATCTTCGTTTATGCAGATATGGGCGCGCGCATGAAGCGCTGCCGCGAGAAAGCTCCGAAGGATGAGCATATGACGGACAATGAGCTGCGCAAGCAGATCAACCGTGTCAATAAGAACCGCGCGAATTACTATGAGACGTTCACGGGTGAGCGATGGAAAGAACTGCTGGATTATGATCTGTTCATCAACACCAGCACCAGATCCATTAAGCAGATTGTACCGCAGCTGGCGCGGATTTTCCGTTGATCTAAAGCAGCGGGATTCCTCAGAAGCAGAGAGATATCTCAAAAGCAGAAAGGCTGCCACGGGATCCTGATATAATATGAAATTATGAAATAATGTAAAATCACCGGAAAGCACAAAGGCTTCCGGTGATTTTTGCGTTATGGAAAATTTCCTGAATTTTTCATAATATATAATTTTCCGTGGAATGGGCAACTCTTCAAACCAGCATTGCCAGCCGCTTCGGCAGGCATTTGACAGAAATGTGGTCTGACTGATAAGAAACTTCTCCGTCTGTGTGGACCCACAGTGGCTTCTCTGTGCGGATTTCTGCGCTTTGGATGGTGAAATGATGTACGCCTTTGATGTTGAAGTATTTTCCGGCGTGTGCCGCCGGGAAGGAGAGGATCGCCTTTGGCGCCGGTATGTCGCCGACAGCCACCAGCGTCATGCACCCGTCGGCGGGATCGGCGTCCGGTGCGAAACGGTAGCCCCCGCCTTCGTAAGCACAGTTCATAACTGCTGAAAACAGCATTTTATCAAGATGCAGGGAGCGGCCGTCATCCAGCAGAATGTCACAGGCCGTTTTCGGGGCGAAGAGAATCTGGCGGAGTGCGATGGTTCCATAGGTTAGTTTTCCCACATGGAAGCGGTTCAGCACGTTTTTGATACTGGAAGAGAGGGCTTCCTCACAGACTGCCGCGTCAAATCCGATGCCAGAACTGATGACAAACCGGTGTGTCAGGCCGGCAGACGGGATGCCGGCAGCTGATTCGGAGCTGGCAGTGCCATCTGGTGAGGTGACGGAGCTGTCTACATCTGGTGAGGTGATGGAGCTGTTCACATCTGGTGAAGTGACGGATTTAACTCCGGCAAGCTTTCTCGAACGAATACCGGAAACCGTATGAAATTGTACAGCCCCCAGATCCAGATGTCTGCGTATTTTTCCTGCAGCAATCCGCCGGATCAGGACAGACGGATTCTTCGGAAGATCCAGTCCGCGGGCGAGGTCATTGCCGGAACCGACCGGAAGAAAAGCCAGCTGGACATTGTCATAATTGTCAATGCCGTTGATAACCTCGTTAAAGGTACCGTCGCCGCCCGCAACAATCAGATTGACCGGTTCCGTATTGCCGGTGTGTGCAGGTGGTGTGCTGGCGTGTGCGGCAGGTTTGTTGTCAGCGTGTGCAGCAGGTCTGCTGCCGGCGTGTTCAGGTGGTGTGTTGCAGGTGAGGGCAGCTGACATGTCTGCAGGTCTGCTCTGCGATATGATTCTGCGTGCCAGGCGGCCGGCGTGTCCCGGACCTTCTGTAAAGTAAAGACGGCAGGGGATTCCCTGCTTTTTAAAAAAGGAAAGCAGCCGCGGGAGCGCTGTGTCACGTCCCCCGGATCTTGCAGATGGGTTGGCAATACAATAGTACATGTTACACCTCATGAAATATATGTTGAAAAATCATTCCGGGATGGGAATCCGATACAGTCATTCCGAAATGGATACCTGATGCAGTCATTGTGGAACAGTATCTGATACAGCTGTTCTGGAATAGGGGTCCGATACAGTTATTTTGGAATTGGTATCTGTTAGAGTTATCCCGTAATGGATAACTGCCCAGAATAGCAGAAAACAAATATGCTGCATTTGATAAATAGAGTATAACATGCCGGGTGCCGCGATGGTTGCAGGTATTGGGAAAATTGTGTAAAATACTATTTGCTGCGGCAATCAAAGATTACGCTCGAATGAGATTGCACTGCGTCTGGGAAAGTCGTGCTTTGCAGACGGAGGAATGGTTGTGCTTTACAGGCGGAGGAACAGCTGTGTTTTGCGTACTGGATTTGCTGCAGTGCTACAAAGAGGAGGAGAAGTGTAGTATGTTGCGAGAAAGTGGTATTTTATATCCGATTTCATCCCTTCCGTCCCGATACGGAATCGGATGTTTTTCGAAAGAAGCGTATGAGTTTGTGGATTTTCTGCATGATGCGGGACAGCGTTACTGGCAGATTCTGCCGATCGGTCCGACCGGATTCGGCGATTCTCCGTATCAGTCATTTTCGACATTTGCGGGAAATCCTTATTTCATTTGTTTTGAGGATCTGATCAAGCGAGGTCTTCTGCGGGAAGATGAATGCAGCCGGTATGATTTTGGCAGCAATCCGGAGCGTGTTGACTACGGCGCGCTGTACAACAGCCGCTTTGAAGTTCTGCGCATTGCATTTGACAGGTTTGTCGAGCAGGGTGGTCAGAAGGAAGAAGAATATCTTGCATTTCTGGAGGAAAACAAATACTGGCTGGAGGATTTTGCACTGTTCCGGGCAATTAAGAACAGCCGTGACGGACAGGAATGGATCAGCTGGGATGCCGGCCTGCGCAGCAGGGATAAGAAGGCACTTGAGGAAGCTGCAGAAGAGCTGTCAGACCAGATTGCATTTTTCTATTTCCAGCAGTATATGTTCCACATGCAGTGGGATGCCCTGCATGCATATGCGACGGAGAAAGGCGTTAAGATCATCGGTGACATTCCGCTGTACGTCGCTATGGACAGTGCAGATGCGTGGGCACATCAGGAGCAGTTCCTGATCGGTGCGGATCATCGTCCGGTTGATGTCGCAGGTACGCCGCCGGATGCATTTTCTGCGACCGGACAGCTCTGGGGCAATCCGATCTATGACTGGAAATTCATGAAGAAAGACGGATTCAAATGGTGGATCAGCCGCATCAAGAAGAATCATGAATTCTACGATGTAATCCGGATTGACCATTTCAACGGACTGGATTCCTACTATGCAATTCCGTATGGCGAGAAGACTGCCGAGAACGGAGAACTGCGCAAAGGACCGGGCATCGCACTGTTTGATGCGATCCGCAAGGAACTTGGCGATGTCGCGATTATTGCCGAAGATCTCGGCAACCTGACGGACAGTATCCGGAAGCTGCGTGATGATGCCGGCCTCCCGGGCATGAAAGTGCTGCAGTTTGCATTTGACGGCAGCGAGTCAAGCGAGTACCTGACTTATCGCCACGTCAAGAACTGTGTCGTCTACACCGGCACACACGATAACATGACCACGCGCGCGTGGATTGAATGCATCAACGACCATGACCGCGACTTCGCGCGCAGATACATCAATTCTATCTTTACTGATTATGGTCAGTTCACATGGGATTTTATCCGCGAGGCGCACCGCTCATCAGCTGACCTCTGCATCATTCCGATTCAGGATTATCTTGTTAAAGGAAATGAGGCGCGGATCAACACACCGGGCGCGATGGGTGAAAACTGGCAGTGGCGTGTCACGCCGCACCTGCTGTCGCAGGAACTGTGCCGGGCGATCTACGACATGACAAAGCTGTACGGAAGGCTGCCGAAGGAAGAACCGAAAGAAGAATCGAAAGAAGAGCCGAAAGGAAACGGCAAAGAAGAGTTGTAAGAGGAGCGGAAGGAAACGGCAAAGAAGAGTTGTAAAAGGAGCCGAAAGGAAGCGGCACAGGAAGAGCTGTAAGAGGAGCCGAAAGGAAGAGACAAAGTAAAAGAAAAAAGAGGATGTGGAATAATACACCGTATTGGCACTTTTACGTAGTTATTTCCGGATAGCGTTCGTTTACTACGTAATATCTTGTTGTAATCACGTAGTAAAAACCAATATAGTTAAATTACTACGTATCAATTAAAAGTTCATACGTAGTAATCCAATGTTTTCGCCTTTTTACTACGTCATTATTAAAGATAGATACGTAGTAAATACAGATATTCTTATTCTACTACGTAACAGGAATTGTAATTTACGTAGTAGAAGCAAGAATCATTATTCTGCTACGTAACAGTAATTGTTGTTTACGTAGTAAATGGATGGATTACTATAAATACTACGTAACGCTCCCAGATTTGGACGTAGTATTTCAATGTAAAAGCAGTTATACTACGGTATTTCAGGTTCCTTATATTTGGACAATGGCAGCGAAATGTCATTTGTCTCTCGGAATTATCAAAATGAATCTGGAACGTCCAATTTATCTTGACAATCCGTACTTACAAACATCCTGCAGACAGCACTTATCACACTGCGGGCGGCGGGCGACGCAGACGGCACGGCCGTGAAGGACGAAGCGGTGGCAGAGATCATTGCCTTCTTCGGGCGGGATGATTTTCCAGAGTTCGCGTTCGACCTTTGCAGGTTCTTTGATGTTGTCGACGAGCCCGATGAGATTGCAGAGGCGGATGCAGTGTGTGTCCGTCACAATCGCAGGTTTGCCGAAGACATCGCCCATTACAAGATTGGCACTCTTGCGGCCGACGCCGGGAAGGGCGAGAAGTTCCTCGAAGGTTGTCGGAACCTGATCGTTGTATTGCTCATGCAGCACGCGCATACATTTTGAAATATCACGTGCCTTGCTGGGCCCAAGGCCGCACGGACGGACAATGGCCTCGATTTCTTCGGGCTCTGCGGCGGCCAGTGCTGCGACGGAGGGAAATTTCTCGTAAAGCAGCGGTGTAATCTGGTCGACGCGCGCATCCGTACATTGCGCAGCGAGGCGGACACTGACGAGCAGCTGCCAGGCATCTTCGTAGGCAAGGGTACAGGAAGCCTCCGGGTATTCCTGTTTCAGACGATCTATAACTTCAAGGGCGCGTTGTTTTTTCGTCATGGGATTAGTCCTTTCGTGATTTCTGAACCCAGTATACCACAGGGAGATCCTCCATGCACAAAGAGGCGCAAAGGAGATACTCCATGCACAAGGAGTGCCAAAGGAGGTACCCTGTGCCAAAGGAGGTACCCCGTGCCAAAGGAGGTACCCCATGCCAAAGGGTGCCAAAGGAGGTACCCCGTGAAAAAGGAGGTGAACCATGCATATTATCCTGCATGAGCCGGAGATCCCCAGCAATACGGGAAATATTGGCCGGACGTGTGTGGCGACAGGTACATCACTACACCTGATCGAGCCGCTGGGCTTCCGCCTGACGGAGAAGCAGATCAGGCGGTCGGGTATGGATTACTGGGAAAAGCTTGATGTCACCCGGTATATTAACTTTGCGGATTTTCTGGAAAAGCACCCGGATGCACGCATCTGGTGCGCGACGACAAAAGGAAGCCGCGTTTACACGGATGCAGACTTTCGCCCAGACGACTATCTGATGTTTGGAAAAGAAAGCGGCGGCATCCCGGAAGAGATCCGGAACATGTATCCGGACCGGTGCATCCGCATTCCGATGGGGGATGAGATCCGTTCCCTCAACCTTGCCAATTCCGTGGCAGTTGTTCTGTATGAAGCCCTGCGGCAGTGTGGATTTACCGGACTTACCTGAAAAACTGCATATAAAGAAACCAGAGCAACCCGTAAACCAGTATGAGGAAGGAATAATTGAATATGAGCACTTCAAACCAGAAGCAGGCCAATCCGAAGGCGCTGTTTCCTATTCTGTTGTTTTTAATTCTGTATCTCGGAAATGGTATTTTTTTCGAGTATATCAAACCGGAAGAAGGTCAGATGGGCTTCTACGTCGTATCGGTTGTACTTGCATTCTCCATTGCGCTGATCGCTGCATTTCTGCAGAACCGTGCCCTCTCATTCGATGAAAAAATACATATCTGTGCGCGCGGCATCGGCGACGACAACATTGTTATTATGCTGCTGATTTTTCTGATGGCCGGTGCATTCAGCGGCATTGCCGGTGAGGCAGGCGGCGCATCCAGCACAGCAAATCTTCTGCTAAATATCATTCCCGGCAAGTTTGCAATTCCGGGTCTGTTCGTGATCGCGTGCCTGATTTCCATGGCAATGGGAACCAGTGTCGGCACAATCTCGGTACTTGCCCCGATTGCGGTCGCGGTGTCGAAAAATGGCGGTCTGCTGCTGCCGCTCTGCGTCGGCGTCGTTGTCGGCGGCGCAATGTTCGGCGATAACCTGTCATTCATATCCGACACGACGATTGCGGCGACAAAGACGCAGGGTGTCGAGATGAAGGATAAATTCCGAACGAATATCAAAGTTGCCCTTCCGGCAGCCGCAATCACCTTTGTGATCCTGATCGTTTATGCGATTATGAGTCATGGCGCTGCAATCGGCACATTTGAATTCAATATCTGGCAGGCGATTCCGTACTTTATTGTACTTGCCATGTCTGTAGCCGGTATCAATGTATTTCTGGTACTGATGACCGGCATTCTGCTGTTCGGCCTGGTGGGCATGCTGACTGACTCACTGACGTATGCGACTGCGCTGGCCTCCATGGGTGAGGGTCTGAACGGCATGTTCGAGACGATGATTGTCACAATTCTGGTGGCATCCATCGCGGCGCTGATGCGCGAGAATGGCGGATTTGAGGCAATTCTGGAAATGATCCGGAAACGTGCAGACAATAAGCGCGGCGGCATGTTCGGCATTGCATTTCTGACGGCATTCATGGATGTTGCAACAGCAAATAACACCGTAGCAATTGTCATCGCAGCGCCGATTGCAAAAGAGATTAGCACCGAGTATGGCGTCGAACCGCGAAAGACAGCATCCCTGCTGGATACCTGCTCCTGCATTATGCAGGGAATCATCCCGTACGGCGCGCAGCTGCTTGTGGCAGCAAATATTGCGAAGATCACGAGCGTATCCATTATCCCGTACCTGTATTATCCGTTTATCCTGGCGGTATTTATAATCGTGTCCATTATCAGGGAAAAATAACGGAAAAAAACGCAATATAATAGATCGTTTTTCTGAGATAATAATCAGAAAAAACACAAATCCAGATCCCTTTTGTAAGCAGGACTTAAGGGATGTGAAAAATGATAACCGTCTGGTCCGGGCGCTACGCATAAAAATGCGGAGCGCCTTTTTCTACGTAAACTTTTCATTCTTCAACGCAGGATACTTGTGACTTCATAAGAGGAATGCGCAAAAACAAATTCGTCTTCAACATGGGTTTAAAGCCCGCGTTGAAGAATGAGCCTCTGAAAGATCTGAAGTCCGGGCTGAAGTCTGCCTGCAGACTTTGTTCTGGAATGCGAAGCGTACTTGTGATACAGTTAAATGTAGCTATGATTATTGAAGGAGTTACAGCAGAAAAATGAGCCTGATGAGATCAAAGTCCATAGAGATCGCTGCAGCTGCAGAGAACCTGGAGACAGCAAAATCCTTTATCGAAAAAAGGTTAAAACGGAACAATATCAGCAAGGAAATACAGTCTGAAACACTGCAGATATTTGATGCACTGTACCATAATCTGCTCAGGCAGGGTTTTGATCAGGACACGTTACTCACGATCAAAACCAGAAACAGCTCCGGCGAGATCGATATCACCATTGGCTTTGAAGGAAAACCGTTTGTTGCAGTCAGTGATGAAACCGGCTGCACGACAGCAGAGGATGCTGTTCTGAAGGAATTCGAAGATAAGTATGATTACAGCTATCAGTCCGGATATAATTCGATTCATATTGTCGTGCAGAGAAGCTTTCAAGTCACACTGTTTCTCAGCTTTGCATCGATTCTTGCGGCGATTCTGGTCTATATTCCGATCAGTGCCTGTGTGAGTCAGGATACGCAGATCAGACTGGGAGAAGAGATTGTCTTTCCGCTGGTGAAGCTGTTTTCCAATGCAATGCTGATGGTTGGCGCCCCGGTAACATTTTTTTCTCTTTTGAAAAATCTCACCGATATCTACGTTATTTCTGAACGAAACGCTGCCGGAAGAAAACTGCAGGTAAAAACAATTATAACTTCCGTGATCACAGTTGTCCTGGCAATTATAGCTGGTTTGATCATTGCGGATATATTGTATTCCGAACTGGGAGAACGTGTCAGATTCGGCGGGCTGGAAACAACACCGACCATGCGTGAACTGATCGAATCACTGGTGCCGTCAGATATCTTTACACCATTTGAAACGATCATGCCGTTTCCGCTGATCTTTGTAGCATTGATTGTTACCTATGCATTCTGTTCTGTCGGAAAATACTTCGACAAACTGAAAGAGGTTGTAGATGTCTGCTACACATTATTTTCCAGAATGCTTCATGTCGTAATGGCTGCGTTTCCGTTTTTCTGCTTTCTGGCATTGCTCTATCCACTCCTTGGGGAAGGCTTTGGATTGCTTCTATGGATCCTGTATATTATCGCCTTATCCGCAGCGAGCCTGATATTCCTCGCAGCATTTTATCTGATCCGGCTTCTGATCGGCGGTGTGAAACTGAGACCGTTTTTGAAACATCTTCCGGCGTTACTGAAGGAAAATTATAAGATCGGATCCGTGATCGATGCGGTGCCCTTTAATATCCGGTACTGCGAAAAAAACTATGGGATGGACCGCAGGAGAATTACGGATAAGTTTACCATTCTGGCACAGATCAATCTCGACGGAAACTGTTACCTGATCATGCTGATGGGCATGCTGTTCATATTCATGATGGTAAGTTCAGCTTCCTGGTTCCATGTCGTCGTCATTGCGATCATGGTTGTATTCCTTTCTCTTGGCGCACCGAATCAGCCCGGGTCGATCCTGATCGGCACACTGATTATCGCGCTGTTTCTGAAAGCAGATGTACTGATTCCGACAGCCGTTTATCTGGAAGTCTTTTTCGGATCAATCCAGAATCTGATCAATGTAGCAGGCGATATTGTCACAGTTGCCATAGAAGAGAAGCAAGTATGGGAATGAGTTTCCGGCGTGGAGCGGAGACCTGGTTCTGCATGACCGAGCGGAGCGCAGGCATCACAAATGAATGCAGCCGGGGCGGGACTTGAAACAATGAGGACGGAATGTATGAAAAAGAGAATCATGACAATCGTAGTTGCTGCGGTGTTGTTTTTTGTATTCACTGCTTTGCATGAAACTACCGCAATTGCCGGGACGGTTTCTGATGTGTCGGAGACCGGGACGACACAGTCATCATCTGATGAAATAGCAGCTTATAAAAATGGCTTTGTGAATGAAAACGGAAAGACCTATTATTATTTGCGCAATAAAAAACTGAAAGGTGCCAGGAAAATCGGCAGGTATTACTATTATTTTGACAAGAAGACCGGAGCGATGTATAAGAATGCATTTCGCAAGGTCAAAGGTGAAAAGAAATACTATTATGATGAGAAAGGGCATAAAGTATTTGGTTATAAGGTAATCAATGATAAATCCTTTTATTTTGATAAGAAGACAGGAAAACGCGTAAAAAAAGGCCGTTACATGGGAATGGACATATGGAATTTCAAGAGAGCCGGGGATATTAATGCCTCTATGATCCGGCAGAGGGCAAAAGAGGTTTTTGCCTATATCAGAAAACTGGATAAGAAAAATGGAAAGAAATATGTGTATGGTGATTCGGGAGCATATCCTCCCTGCACAGATTATCGAATCAGCTGCGAACGGCTGGTTGACTGCGTCCTGTATTCTATGGGATTTACGAATCAGCCCGCGGGCGGGTATAAATTAGGTGCAGACGGAACAACCATGGGAAGCTGGCTTAAATCACTGGGCTTTAAAGAAAGCTACGGTGTAAAAAATATAAAAGCTGGTTCCATTATCTTTATGCAGGATCCGCTCCACTATCATATGTTTATCTGCGACAGCATTTCAAAAAACAAAATGAAACGATACGATGTGGGATCCAATCCGGCCAAAATTCATCGCCTGAAGCAGCCGCTGACCACAAGAAAAGGAGATATCATCGACATCCATGATGGGATTGTTGTGAAAAACAAGGCGGCAAATCAAACGATAAAACTACGGAAAAGCGGATTTCCTTATCCGCGTGCAACAATCGTCAGGGTATATAATTTGCCGTGATATTATTTCGGAAATAAAACAAACGGAAAGTTGTTCCTGAAGAAGGAGCAGCCCGGGCGCCTCGTACCATGCGGGGCGTCTTTTTCTGTGGAATGCAGAGCGGTCTTATGGTACATTAAAAATGTGTATCAAAATCCTTAGTAGTAAGATGCGGCCGTGTTTACTACTTTTTGACTACTAACGACGGCCTCAGTTTGCCGCATTTTGCACCGTTTTTGTTTTTATGGAGGGAAATTCCAGGTGAAACGGGCAATCAGAGGAAGGCGAAAATACGCGAAAAATGCGGCAATTCGGGGCATTTCAGGAAGGGGAACAAGCGTTGGTTAAGGTTCTTTTTATCTGCTTAGGTAATATCTGTACTTTGCAGAACATACGGTAAAAGGATACAGGGTTAAGCTGAGAATAGCCGCTTGAGGAGGATAATGATTGATTAGTGTAATGTTTTGCTGTCATGGGAATATTTGTCGCTCTACGATGTGTCAGAGCGTATTTGCTCACATGGTGAAAGAGAGGGGCTGTGAGGATGAGTTTATTATTGACTCTTGTGCTACCAGTACGGAGGAGATCGGGAATAGCCCTCACAGGGGAACGGTTAGAAAATTGCGTGAGGTGGGTATACCGCTGATCCCTCACAGGGCTAAGCAAATCACATGGAAAGACTATGAGAGTTTTGATTTCATTATCGGGATGGATACATGGAATATTAAGAACCTCAATAGGATGCTCAAGGGAGATCCTGAGGGCAAGGTATACAAGCTCCTGTCTTTCTCAGGCTCAGGTAGAGATATAGCTGATCCGTGGTATACCGGGAATTTTGATGAGACTTATGAGGATATCATAGAGGGGTGTGAGGGCTTTCTGGAGTATCTACAGGCTCAGGGGTTTTTATCTCACAGATCCGGGCGGCATTGAATAAAGCCGGGGTAAATGGTAAAGTATAGGCGGCTGGATCTACCAGCTACAGCTCACTATTTCCTCAGTGAGTTTCAAGAGCTCAGAGCGACTCTGTAAAAAGAGCCGCTCTTTTATTTTGCCCTGAGGAGGGGGTAGGAAAAAGATTCTTTTGAAAATTTGTATAATATCTTTTAAAAGATGTTATATAGGTTTCTGACAATATCTTTTATTTTGCGTGGAACTGTTGACAATTTAAGTATATCAAAGTATAGTGAAAGAGCTTTGAATACAGTAAAAGACAGCTACAAAGCCGCTGAGAGGTAAGCTGGTAAGATGAAATTCAAGGCAGGAGAACACAGGATAGAACACAGGAGGGAAACAGGATGTTCAGGAGTAAACAGGATGACAATAGCGTATACACACAGGAAATACTTTCTATGTGTATCGCTGATGGTAGGGAAAAGAGTTTTTATATTTGCGTCAATCATGACAGAGGCGTGAGACTCTATGTGCAAGATATCCAGAATATTTTTGACAACTCTTTTGAGGGGTGGCTGGATAGATTTCATTCAGAGAATGAGCCTGAGTATCCTTATGAGGGCTCTGAGGATTGGGCAGAGCTGGAGATTATACCTGTATTCAATGCTATTGATATGGTGTATAGCTCAGCGGATACCGATAAAGCACTACTCTGTAATATGCTGGATGCGATTGAAAACCGATTAGTGAGGATCTGGTAGCCTCCTTTCGCTTAGTGGTCTGGCATAACCACATTTACCAGATGCACACTATAGCCCCTGTATCAGCGATTTAAGCTATACAGGGGCTTTTCTCTATCTATCGTGTGGGAGGTGAGGAGGTGGAGCGTAGGACGGGCTGTAGAAGCGTTATATTGACTCTGAATAGGCAGAACAAGGATATAACCATGGATGATGCTGAGAAGTCAATAAAGAGGCTTCTGGACGCTCTCAGATGGAGAGCAAAGCAAGAGGATTGGAGATACTACATAGTCATAGGCTTTAGTAAGAGCAATCAAAAGATTGTGGAGAAATACCCACATTTTCACGTTTTCTTATACGCTGATCCGTGTGAGACTGTAGCCCGGTGGCTGAATAACTATTGGAATCCTCCTAAAAATTCAAGGCGGCGGCGGTTCGGGATAACAAAGAGAAAAACCATTGAAACAAAGGGAGCTGGGTACTTCATAAACGAGTATATCAGGGGGCAATCTGAGTTTGTCAGAGAACAAAGTAAGGATTGTGAGTTGAGCGAGTTTTTAACGGTCGAAAAATAGCCGAAAAGCCTTTATTTATGCGGCTTTAGAGGCGGTTACATGATTGACCATTAGATTATATATATTAACTGTTAAGCACTGTGAGAGGAGGGTAAAAATTTGAATGAAAAGACAGTTTTGACAATGGCTGAGTGTATGGATCTGCTGGGAGTAAGTAAACTCAGGATAAAACAGCTCATACATGAGAAAGAGTTAGATCCTGTATATATTAAAAATCCAGATATGAAAAGTGGTCGGCTGAGGATGATTACCCTTGCAAGTGTAGCAAGGTATTCAAAGAACCATCAATACTTACATAATTGAGGAGGATAATGAGGAATATGAGTACAGAGGTAAGAAAGAATTTAACTGAAAAGCTGGAGAATTACTATAAGAGCCGGGGAACGGCTCAGGAACGGGCTGAGGCTCATTCTGAGGTGATCGGTACTGAAAAGTCCATAAATAGAAAAGTAGCGGATATGGTAGGTAAAAAGCTGGGGCGGCTGGATGCGCTCTCAGGGCGTGATATTGAGCCGCAAAAGAGAAAAGCCGCTAAGTATATGGATCTGGGTATTACTGAGATTGTACAGGCTCAGAGAAAGGCTCAGAACGTCCTCACAGTTGCTCAGGATGAGCTGGAGGCTTTTGTTGAGGCAGAGAAAAAGAGCTATATCAAGAGCCTCAATAAAACGGCTCTCTCAGTCCTCAGTGATGAGGAGAAAGAGGAAAGAGCTGATATCCATGTAAAATCATATCTTTTATATGGAACAGTAGGGACAGAAAATGTAGGATATGATGAGAAAAAGGCAAAAGCAAAACAGAAATTCGATGAGCTGAGGGATGAGGTAGCCCGGTGCAGAACAGAGTATAACGCTACTCTCTTAGCAAAACAGGCTTTCATTGAAGATAACAAGGATCTCATTGAGGAGGAGCTGAGAGCAAAGCGGCTCAGGGATCTCAGAAAATCGGGTATTCTGGATGAGCTGGGGATAGCAGAGAAAAAGCATGAGGAGAAAGCTGAGGAGGGATCTGAGGAGGGATCTGAGGAATGACAGCTATATTTCAAACCGCAATACCCTATTTACAGATCCGGGGGCTCTCAGTGATGGGAGAAAAGCCTGTATACTCAGAGGAGGCTACATACTACTCAGAGAGCGGTATTCCTGATAAACATGAAAAGGCTCAGGTAGGGGTAGCTCTTGAGGAGAGAAAAGGTATCAGAGAGAGCTTTGATTTCTTTGAGGGAGAGAAGCATAACAGATTGACGCTCTCAGATCCTGAGGAGATAGAGGCTTTCAGAGAGTTTATCAAAAGCCGGGAATATATCCGGGAAATCACTACAGATTGAGGCTATGCAGTAAGAGGCAAAAAATGCAATTTTTACATGGTGCTCTTTTCCGGGCTTGTGCTCTCTTTAGTGCTCAGCAAAACGAAAAAACAGATTTTCTTTAATGATTGCATGAAAAAGAGAGAGAGCCGGGGAAAGGGCTTCATAGGCTCAGGAAATGAAAACAGGAGGAGGGTGAGCTGTATTGATGGATGAGGAACGCATTGAGGAGGAGCTCTTAGCTACAGATTCGGGAGGAGCTGAGGCTCAGGAGACAGAGGAGGAGAGATACCAGCGGCTTGAGGCTGAGCTCAGATCTGAGCTTGAGGCTGAGGCAGATAGACGGGTAACAGAGGCACTCAAGAAACTGGATCGGAAACACAAGAGGGAGCTCAAAGAGGCTCAGGAGGCAGAGCTGGAGGATAAACGCAAGGCGGCAGAGATCCGGGCGGCTCAGCTTGCGGAGAAAGAGTATCAGATAAGGCTCAGAGGTAACAGGCTGGATCTCATTGATATTATCTCAGAGCTTGAGATACCGGGGAAAATGAGAGAGCTTATCCCCTGTGATGATCTCTTAGAGATTGAGGATGATAAAGCCCGGTATAGAGCTCTTAGAGATCGGGTAATTGATATCTGGGCTGAGTTTCGGAAACAGGTTAGAAAAGCCGCTGATATTGAGAGAGCAAAATACAGAGTATGAAATTGAGGGGCAAGAGCTCCTCTTTTTCTTTGCTCTCTTTAGTATCGTTTTAATCCTGTTTTTAAATAGTATCAAAAGTGATTGACTGAGAGGGGAAAAGCGGCTATATTATGGGTAGGGGTTTATTCGTTCGTTTATATTGATACAGAGAGGAGATACAGAGGATGAGAAAAGCAAAGGTTTACGGGTATGCAAGGATAAGCACTCCTAAACAGGTTATAGGTAGACAGATCGACAATATCAAAAGTAAATACCCTGAGGCGGTTATCATAGAGGAGGCATACACAGGAACTACTTTAGATCGTCCGAAGTGGGCAAAGCTGGAGAAAAGCCTCAAAGCCGGGGATACCGTGGTATTCGATGAGGTAAGCAGAATGAGCCGTAACGCTGAGGAGGGCTTTGAGGTTTACAAGGATCTGTATAGCCGGGGGGTAAATCTGGTATTTCTCAAAGAGGGTATGCTCAATACTGAGGTATTCAAACAGACAGAACAGATAGCCCTCACAGGGAATGAGATAGCAGATGTTTACATTGAGGCTACAAACAAGGTTTTAATGATCCTTGCTGAGAACCAGATAAAAGCCGCATTTGAGACAGCTCAGCATGAGGTAGACTTTCTACACAAGAGAACCTCTGAGGGCGTGAGACGGGCTCAGGCGGCTGGTAAACAGGTAGGAAGAAAGACCGGGGCAAACATTACCACAAAGAAAAGCATAGCTGTAAAAGCTAAGATCCGGGAATACTCAGCAGAGTTTAACGGTACTCTCAAAGATGTGGATGTTATAAAGCTGGTAGGAGTTACCAGAAATACATACTACAAGTACAAGGCAGAGCTGAGGCTTGAGGATCTGGAGGCTCAGGGTGTAGAGCTCCAATTACCAGAGAGTGAGGGCTGAGGTTATGAGTGAGGAGCTGGTAGTATACCGGGTATTGATAGCCGGGGATCTGTATGAGATCGAATGTAAAGCGGATGAGCTCAGGGATCGGATACAAGAGATAGAAAATCACAGGAAAGCCCGTGAGAGGCTCACAGAGGGCTCAGGAGGCGGTTAAGAGTGTTTAGTGAGGAAATCATAGCAAACAAGGCAGAAAGCTATTACGGGGCTTTTAGAGCTGATACAGGGGTATTTGCTCAGGAGAGCTCTGATAACTGGAATAGAAAGATAGTGTTAGGGCTCTCTGATATGATCGTTAAGATCTGGAATGAGTGGAAATCAGATACAAGGCACTATAGCCCCTCAAAAATGAGGTATGAGGAATATCTGGATACAGTGAAAAGAGCTGAGAGGCGGTTAGATCCTGAGGGCTCAGGCTATGAGGTGGCTCAGGCTGTGATAAGGGATTGCAAGAGATTTCTCAAGCTGGTAGTGCTGTATCGGGTAAGAAATGGAAAATGTAGGGTAATGTAGCTCTGATACATGGAAAGCACAAGGAAAGTACAGGGCTTTTGTCGAAAATATGCAATCATTTTTCGTTATAACTCAGTAGTGAGGAGTAACTCAGGAAAACAGGAAACACAGGATATACAGGAGGGAAACAGGATGGAACGGGCTGTATTTTATGCAAGAGTGAGCACTCAGGAGGAGGCTCAGCTCAGGGCTTTACCAAAACAGATACAGGAATGTAAGGATACCATAGCAGAAAACAAGTGGAAACTGGTAGACGGGTACATTGATGAGGGCAAGAGCGGCACTCAGGTAGCCAAAAGAACCGAATATCAGCGGCTACTCAGTGACTTAGAGGAGGATAAGTTTGATATTATAGTAGCTAAATCTCAGGATCGTTTACAGAGAAATCCGGGAGATTGGTATATGTTCATTGATAAGCTGATAAAGCATGGAAAACAGCTTTATCTTTACCTTGATGGGAAATTCTTTAAACCCTCAGATGATGCACTGATAACGGGTATCAAGGCAATACTTGCGGCTGAGTTTAGCCGGGATCTGAGCAAAAAATTAAGTAACTCAGCTCAGAGGCGTATTGAGAAAGTCAGGAATGGGGAAAATGTAACCGCAATGGGTACAAATATGTGTTATGGGTACTACATTGAAAACGGGGAGTGGAAAGTAGACCATGAACAGGCAAAGGTAACAAAGCTCATTTACCAGCTTTACCTCAAGTATGACAGTATCAGAAAAGTAGTGGATGAGATAAACGCTCAGGGATACAGAAATCAGAGAGGCGGCTTGTTTTGCGCTGATAGTGTAGCCCGGATACTGAAAAATCCACGTTACAAAGGTACGCTGGTAGTAAACAGATTTCACAGGGATTTCGATAGTAAAACCATTGTAGAAAATCCTCCTGAGGAGTGGGTAACGCTGGATGATGCTTTTGAGGCTGTAGTAACGGCTGAGGAGTGGGAGGAGGTTAATAAAAGGCTTGCGGCTAAAACGCTGGTAGCGGTTGATGAAAAGGGAAAAAAGAAGATAAAAGGGAGGAACGTGAGCAAAGATCCGTTAGGGGGAAAGCTCATTTGCTCAAGGTGTGGAGCTCCATTGTGGCGGCATAAATCAAACGGCTATTACGGCTGGTATTGCTCTCAGAAGTATAGCCGGGGGAAAGAGGCTTGTGTAGGATCTTCTATCTCACAAAAGACGCTGGAGCTCATTTACAAGGGTATAGGGGCTCAGTTAGAGGTACACAGGGAAGTAGTAAAGCGGTCAATGCTGGAGTGGCTCAAAGAGCTACAGAGGGCTCTCAGTGCTGATAGTGACTATGAGAAATACGCTAAGGATCTGGAGCGGCTCAAGGCTGAGGAGGGGCGGCTGGTAGATAAGTATGTTGAGGGTAAGATACCCAGTGAGATCTATGATAGAAAATTCGCTGAGCTGGAGGCAAAGATAGCCGGGATACAGGCTAAGTTTGTACCGCTTGAGGAGAATGAGGATCTCAAGGATATACAGGCGGTTATTGATAACATTGATACGGAAATTGATAACTGGATATCCTCTCAGGATTTCGATAAACAGAGGATCGACTTTCTCACAGAGCACACGAAAGAGGTAGTTGTAACTCCTGAGAAAGACATTATAATTACTTTGGATATCGTGGGAGGGGCTATAATAGCTGGTAAGGATTTTGTGTTATATGTTCGGGAAAGTATGCAGATCGCCAATGGCTGAATTTGTCATGAAGGATCTGCTTGAGAAGGAAGGTCTTTCAGACCGTTTTCTGATCGATTCGGCAGGCACATCCGCGGAGGAATACGGCAATCCGGTTTACCCGCCCGCGCGGCGGATTCTGGCGGAGCATGGGATTTCGTGTGAGGGAAAATATGCGCGCCGTATGTCAGCGGAGGATTATAAGAAGTTCGATATGCTGATCTGTATGGAAGAGATGAATGTCCGCAGTATGCGGCGGTTTGTCAAGGGAGATCCGGATGGGAAGATCAGTCTGCTGATGGACTACACGGACCGGCCCGGCAATGTGGCGGATCCGTATTATTCCGGTGATTTTCAGGCAACATGGCGGGATGTGTGGGATGGCTGCAACGGGCTGTTGGACTATCTGAAGAAACAATTAAAGTAAATATATTATAAACTTTATGGGACATAATATAAAACACAGACAATTTCATACGAAGCGGTCGCTGGTGATCTATTTCCTGAAGGGGAGTCTCCGGTATTTTATTCTGAGCATTGTGTTTGCCAGTATTGTCTCGCTGGCGGATCTGATGAACCCGAAGATCATCGAATACACGGTGGATTCTGTGATCGGGGATCAGCCGCTTGCAGCGCCTGGTTTTGTTCAGAGGCTGGCAAACGCCGCAGGGGGTATCGGATTTTTTCGGGAACATCTGTATCTGATCGCACTGCTGGTACTGGGCATCGCGCTGCTGGGCGCGGTATGCCGGTATCTTTTTATGCTGTTCGATTCGCTGGGAGCTGAGACATTTGTGCAGAAGACGCGGGACAGTCTGTTTGCGCATATTGTCCGCCTGCCGTATGCGTGGCACAGCGAGAATCACACCGGTGATATTATTCAGCGGTGTACGTCAGACGTGGAGACCATCAAGCTGTTTATTTCGGAACAGCTGATGTCGCTGTTCCGCGTGGTGCTGCTGATCGTTCTGTCGCTCTGGTTCATGATGCGGATTCATGTTGGTCTGGCACTGGCGGAAGCGCTGTTTATCCCGGTTATGGTGCTGAGTTCAGTGTTTTTCCACAACAAGGTCGGCGCAGCTTTTGAGAAAGTCGATCGGGAAGAGGGAAAGCTGTCGAGTATTGCGCAGGAAAATCTGACCGGCGTGCGCGTTGTTCGTGCATTTGGCCGCGAGACGTTCGAGCAGGAACGGTTTATGCGGCAGAATGCCGGCTATACGAATCTCTGGTATCATCTGCAGCTGATCCTGGCTGCATTCTGGACATCCGGAAATATTTATGCAACGGTGCGCAATCTTGTGGTTACGGTCCTGGGAGTTGTCTTCTGCGTGCAGGGAAGCCTGACGGCCGGTGGATTTATTGCATTTCTTTCGTATAATGCGCTGATCTCCCTGCCGGTGCGCGGCCTCGGGCGGGTGATTACGGAAATGAGTAAGGCGGAGATTTCGATCGACCGCCTGCGGTACATTATGAACGCGGAAGAGGAGCAGGATGGTGTTCCGGTGGATTCTCTCGGGTCGCTGCGTGTGCAGGGTGATATTGTCTTTTCACATGTTTCCTTCACCTATCCCGGCAGAGATCACGAGATCCTGCACGACATTTCCTTTACCGTGCCGGCCGGTAAAACGGTGGGGATTCTCGGCAGTACCGGCAGCGGCAAGACGACGCTGCTGTCGCTCCTGAATCGTTTGTATGAACTGCCGGATGGCAAGGAGTATACAGAGTCGGCAGCTGATTCCGCTTCAACAAGTCAGACAGCCGGTTCCACTGCAAGGCAGCCGGCAGATGGTTCCGAAGCTGTACAGCCGGCTTGCGCAGGAACAATCACAATCGGCGGCATCGATATCCGGAAAATTCCGCGGTCTGTACTGCGGCGCCAGATCGGCATGGTGCTGCAGGAGCCGTATCTGTTCTCAAGAAGTCTGGCGGAAAATATCGGAATAGCCTGCGAAGATGTTACACAGGCAGAACTGGACCGGGCTGCTGAGATTGCCTGCCTGGACGAGACCATTGAACATATGACACGCGGGTATGATACATTCGTCGGCGAGCGCGGCGTTACCCTTTCGGGCGGTCAGCGGCAGCGTGCTGCCATAGCACAGATGCTGGTCAGGCGGACGCCGGTCATGATCTTTGACGACGCGCTGTCCGCGGTCGATGCTGAGACAGACGCCCGGATCCGGCAGAAGATGCAGGAGCAGATTGATGACGCGACAGTTCTGCTGGTCTCGCACCGCATTACAACCCTGATGCACGCGGATGAGATCATTGTTATGGAATCCGGTAAAATCACAGAGCGCGGCACCCACGAAGAACTGCTCGCGGCAGGCGGCCTTTACGCCCGTGTCTATGAGCTGCAGACACGTGAGGCGGACAGCTAGGAGACAGGGAACGATACTTTGCCTGCGTATGAAACTGGGATGCGCTTTCCACGCAGCTCAGGTGGAATTCGCTGCTTTGAAAAGTGTATCCCGCTCAGAACGATCCGGCGGAGATCGCAGAAAGGAGACAGAGAACCGTCCCCTGTCTCCGGAAAGAATAATATGAATAAAAAACTACCTCTATTCGGCATCCCCAAACTGATGCCGTTCATACGCCCATATGGCAAAAAACTGATTTTTATGATTGTTCTCGGCGCCCTGAGCAGCCTTGCGGACACGGTTTTCCCGCTGTTCAACAGCTATGCGATTGACCATTTTATCGCACAGCGGACAACGCGGGGGATCGTGTATTTTGTGCTGCTGTACCTTGGTGTGATGGTGCTGCAGGAGCTGGACAATTTTTATTGTCTGTATCAGTGCGGCAAGGTGGAACTTTCGATTGACAGAGATCTGCGAAATGCGGCTTTTGATCATCTGCAGACGCTGTCTTTCTCATATTTCAACCAGCACAGTGTCGGGTATATTCATGCCCGTGTCATGAGTGATACGGCGAAGATCGGCGAACTGGTTGCATGGCGCATGATGGATGTTGTATGGAATATTTCATACATTGCTTTTGTGCTGGTTATGATGCTTTCGCTGAACGCGCGGCTGGCGCTCTATGTCTTTCTGCTGGTGCCGGTGGCAATTCTTTTTATTCTGTTTTTTGAAAAGAAACTGGTCGGCCTGTATCACAAGATTCGCGAAATCAATGCGAAAATCACAGGGAATTTCAATGAGGGAATTACCGGCGCAAGAAGCATCAAGGTGCTTGCGGTGGAGGATAAGATCACGGATGAGTTCCGGCGGGACACGGCCAGAATGCGGCGCACTTCCGTCAATACAACACATCAGGCAGCCATGCTGACATCCATCGTGACACTGCTGTCTTCCGCAGCGCTGTCCGTGGTGCTCTGGCGCGGCGGGCGGATTACGATGGAGGGCGTGATCCGGATCGGTACGCTTTCGGTATTTATGTCCTATGCAGTAGGAATTCTGGAACCAATCCACAGCATTATTACGACGCTGTCGACGCTGATCTCGATTCAGGTAAATATTGACCGCCTTATGCATCTGCTGGAAGAAGTCTCAGATGTGGCGGATACTGAAGAAGTACAGGCAGTTTACGGCGATAATTTTCACCCGAAGCGTGAGAACTGGGAGCCGCTTCACGGCGATATCAGTTTCCAGGATGTGACATTCCGCTATCCCGACGGGGACGAATATGTACTGGAACATTTCAATCTGGAAGTTCCGCAGGGAACCAATGTCGCGATTGTAGGCGAAACCGGCGCGGGAAAATCCACGCTGGTGAATCTGGTCTGCCGCTTTTATGAGCCGACAAAGGGACAGGTTCTGATCGACGGGCGGGATGCGAGAGAACGTTCGCAGCTGTGGCTGCACAGTAATATCGGGTATGTGCTGCAGACGCCGCATCTGTTTTCCGGGACTGTCCGGGAAAACCTGTGTTACGGAAAACCAGACGCTTCCGACAGGGAAATCTGGCAGGCCCTGCAGGCTGTATCGGCTGACTTTGTAGTCAGAAAAATGAAACACGGGCTGGATACGGAGGTCGGTGAGGGCGGAGACATGCTTTCAACCGGCGAGAAACAGCTGCTGTCATTCGCGCGGGCACTCCTGGCAGATCCGCGGATTCTGGTTCTTGATGAGGCGACTGCGTCCATCGATACCGTTACAGAAAAGGCAATACAGGATGCAATCGCAACGATTATCAAAGGAAGAACTTCCTTTGTGATCGCCCATCGGCTATCGACAATCGTTGGCGCAGATACTATCCTGGTTGTCCGGGACGGAAGAATCACAGAACAGGGCACCCATCAGGAACTGATGCGGGACAGGGGATATTATTACAGTCTGTACCGGCAGCAGGTTGAATCGGGTACACGTTGGTGATTTGAACGCAGTGGATCAGTCCCCTGCCTCAGGCGCGTAGAGCGCCAGGCGGTGGGTCTGAATATTACACAGCATGGGCGGCGCGTCTGTATGGTTTCTGGTGTCACAGCCCGTACAGCCGGTTCGCTCTGGCTGAATATGATACAAATTGGATATATTTCCATAAAGTGAGATAGGAATATAGTGTATTTTCGCGAAATGTATCATCGTTGATTTATATAAATCATACAGAACTGACAGCTGTAAAATACATTTTAAAGCAAGAAGATACAATTTGTATTGTGCAAACTGCACACTTTTCGGAAGATTTAAGGATAAATTTGACACCAAAATGTAAAAATGAGATAAATTATACCTATTTCATGCGATTCTTGTTGAAATTGTCCTAAAATATGGTATTATAAATAACAAGATATTAGTGATTTTCAATATGAGGCAGTGGGCGATCTCGTATTGATCCGGATGGGATTGGCCAGAAGCAGTACATGTTTTTGTATGCTGTCATTTTTCAGGAATGTATGAGGAGGAATGGGATATGAAGATTCTTGATGCGGGGGTCCTGACTCCGTCTTTTATTGATTTCACAATCCCGTCTTCGTTTGCCAGAGAGACATTGTATTATCCTGTTGAATATGGGGATTTTTTCTGTGACAACAGTTATTATATTGAACGGAATTTCCTGGATCAGTATCTGATTATGTTTATACGTTCCGGAAGTCTGAATGTCAGGCTGGAAGGCCGTGAAGGAAAGGCGGAAAAGAATCAGGTGGTTCTGCTGGACTGCAGAGCACCACATGCGTACTGGTGTACGGAAGAAACGGAGTTTCTGTGGTTCCATTTTAACGGTTGCAATACAGCTGGTTATACGAAGTTTTTGTGGGATAAATTCGGGAGCACAATCATTACGCCGGAAGAGCCCGAGCGGATTGAGAAATATCTGGAGCAGATGTTCCGGTATCTCCAGGCGGAGAGCACGAATGAACATCTGATTTCCCTGCAGATCAGCAAAATACTTGCCTGGCTTGCCAGTGCCGAAGAGACAGCATTCGGCAGCAAGTTGTTTGATCCCGTCATCCGTCATATCAAAGAACATTTTGATGAGGAGATTATGCTGGATGATCTGATGGAGATCTGTGGACTGAGCAAATCTTATTTTATCAGAGAGTTTAAGAAACAGGTGGGAAGCACGCCCCACGAATATCTGCTGGCATACCGGCTGCGGCAGGCAAAGCAGATGCTTCAGACGTCAAGGCAGTCTATTGAAGAGATCGCGGAAGCATGCGGATTTAACAGCACATCACATTTTGCGCGTGCATTTAAGAAAGAAAACCGGATGACACCGACTGATTTCAGAAATATTCAATTCTAAACGGGCAGAGACAGATTTCATGATCGGCCGAATCAGATATGCTTTCAGGGCATATGTGGTCCGGCCCTTTCTTTTACTCTTTTTCGCCTTCCGGCGTGTCATTTTCAGCCAGAAATTCATTGAGAATCCGCTCGACTTCTTCTTCACCGAGATTGCTCATATGTTCGGTCAGGTAGGCAATTTCATTGAAAATGTTAACAGGCTGTTTCTTTCCGGGGGCGTTATCTGCGCCGCAGCTGCAGCCGTAGGTGTTCTGTTCATCTGTCTGCGGATTTGTCTGCACGTTATCTATAATTTTATCTTCCATGGATTAAGATCTCCCTTCTGTGAACGCTCGGATTGTTGCGTGTATGGAATTAGTGTACAGGAAAACAAACCGGTTGACAAGGCGCAGTACTTCTGTATACACAGTAGAGGAAGACGCACAAGTGCGTCCCGCAGCTCGCGCGCGATCGGAGATCGCGATTTACTTTAGAATCAGATTTCAGGTGAATGACCGGGTTGTACATTGGGCGAAGAACCGATATAATCAGTAACATGAGTATCACAATCCGGTCGTTAATCGACCAGCTCGACGCAGAGCACACATTGGACTTTCGTGAATATGAAACCCTTCTCACCGGATGGGACAGCAGCGATGCTGCCTATGCCGCAGCCAAGGCTGTGATCTGGCGTCAGCATTATTTTTCAAACAAAATATATGTGCGCGGTCTGATTGAATTTACAAATATCTGCAGAAATGACTGCTATTATTGCGGAATCCGCAGGGGCAACCACGCAGTGGAGCGCTACAGGCTGACCGAGGAGCAGATCCTGTCCTGCTGCAGGGAAGGATATGAACTGGGATTCCGTACATTCGTGCTGCAGGGCGGCGAGGACGCGTATTTTACGGATGACAGGATGTGCGGGA
Organism: Eubacterium sp.; assembly: GCA_017433615.1. Classification (GTDB taxonomy): domain Bacteria; phylum Bacillota; class Clostridia; order Lachnospirales; family Lachnospiraceae; genus CADBRN01. The sequence continues at coordinate 859 of JAFRGW010000026.1, read as the reverse complement.
TTGTCTCGGAGATCCGGCGGCGGTTCCCGGACTGCGCGATTACACTCTCACTGGGTGAGCGGAGCAGGGAAAGTTATCAGCGGCTCTTTGAGGCCGGCGCGGACCGTTATTTGCTGCGTCATGAGACGGCTGACGCAGAACATTACGGGAAGCTTCATCCGGCTGAACTGTCCTGGGAGCACCGCATGCAGTGCCTGCGGGATCTTCGTGAAACCGGATACCAGGTCGGCTGCGGTTTTATGGTGGGATCCCCATATCAGAAACCGGAGCATCTGGCGAAGGATCTCTGCTTTATCCAGGAATTCCGGCCGGAGATGTGCGGCATCGGTCCGTTTATTCCACATCATCAGACACCGTTCGCAGCGGAACCGGCGGGCAGTTATGAACTGACCCTGTTCCTGCTCTCGCTGCTGCGCCTGATCAAACCGGATCTGCTGCTGCCGTCGACCACCGCGCTGGGAACGATCAATCCGCGCGGCCGGGAAATGGGAATTCTAGCGGGCGCAAATGTTGTCATGCCGAATCTTTCGCCGACAGACGTGCGCAAGCAGTATGAACTCTACGACAATAAGATCTGCACTGGTGATGAATCCGCCCAGTGCAGAGACTGTCTGGAGACACGCATGGAAAGCATCGGATGCGAGGTCGTGACAGACCGCGGTGATGCGCCGGGACGTGGGTGAGATGTGTTCTGATTATACTGGCCAATGGTGGCCTGTGACGGAGATGGCGCGCTGCTGCATCTCACGTGTGACTGAGATGGCACGTTGCTGCATCTCACATGTCTGCGATGGCACGAGAATGTGGGACGCTGTATAAAGGGTTATACTTGACTACCATACAATTTGTATTTTATGCT
>JAFRGW010000025.1 GCA_017433615.1 Eubacterium sp. | reverse complement strand
GGGATACGCTCATATCCATTGTATGAAAGGAGGCTTATTTTTACTGTCCTTGAGACACCCTACGTTTATTTACAGCGAAATTTCTCAAACCCTACGTTCATTTACAGGTAGGGGGTCCACCCTACGTTTATTTACATTGCCATTATAAAGAACAGATAAAATCGTTCGGCCCAAGGCCGAACGGTTTTCTTTTGGTTTCAGCGGGCATCAGCAGAAAGGGTAACGGATTCCCGGCGGAAATTAAAGTCACGTTACCGAATTCACGAACAAACTATGATAAGATGATAACTGAGGTTGAAAAAATGAAAAAAGTCATAGGAATCGTTGAAGATGAGAAAGACCTGAACGAACTGGTCAAGCAGTATCTTCAGAAAGAAGGATATGATGTACGCTCCTATCTGACATATGATGAAGCAGCCATTCATACAGCAGATGATGATGTGCATCTGTGGATTCTGGATATCATGCTCGGTGACAAGAGCGGCTTTGACCTGATTGAGGACATCCGCCAGCATGACGCGAATGTGCCGGTTATTTTCATGTCCGCGCGGGATAAGGAATTTGACCGGATTATCGGTCTGGAAAAAGGCAGTGATGACTATATCACCAAACCGTTTTCCCCAAAGGAACTGGTGCTTCGGGTCAACAATATCATCCGGCGTACGTATAAGGATGCGGACACCCGCATGATTGTGGACGGCTATGAAATAGATGAGGATCAGCGGATGGTAACGGATCATGGCCGCCAGGTGGATCTGACCACCAAGGAGTTTGATCTGCTGATGCTGTTTGTGCGCAACCGCGGTACGGCTTTTTCCCGTGAGCAGATTCTCGAGCGGGTCTGGGAAACAAACTATTTCGGCAGTGACCGGGTAGTGGATGATACACTGCGGCGGCTGCGCAAGAAGCTTCCGGACCTGACCATTCATACGATTTACGGCTTCGGATACCGTCTGGGCTGATGAAACGCATTTATCTCTGGATTCGTGAACTTAGTCTTACCCAGCAGCTGATAACCATTGTTATTCTGGTGATCGGCGTTTTCGGGGTCTTTTTGTCTGCTTTTCTGACTCCGTCAATTGACGGTTTTACCCGGAACGAGATGTACAGGATGCTTCACAGTACCCATGAAAGCGCTGTGTATTATCTGAACCGCAATGCTGAACAGCACCCGTTTGTGAGCCCGGACAGCGGCATTATCCAGGGGATATATGACCCTGACGCGGACACTTTCCGGGTTTTTGACGGCGGTTCCTTTACAGAGGAAGAGATGCGCGATATCCGCCAGAACGCGTCACAGGCGGACAGTGAAATTACGGATTATATTCTGCGCGAGCGCAGTGGGACGACCGGCAATATCAGTAATGTACAGTACTCCGTAACCAGGCTGAAGGACGGCCGGCTGCTGATCAGCCTGCTGCCGGGGGCATACGAGGAACAGTTCCGGACGCTGCTGGTTAACAGTGTTGTCAATATGAATGTCGTGATTGCCGGCCTGCTGTTTTTCCTGCTGCTGCTCTGGGTGGCATCCCTGATTCATCCGCTGAACCAGATCCGCAACTACGCCAACCGGGTCAAGAACGATGAGGAAGCCGAACTGAATGTCAACCGCCGCGATGAGATCGGTGAAGTTGCGGAAGCCCTGCGGGATATGCAGGATGAACTGGAAAAGCAGAACCGGGAAAAAGAGGAGATGATCCAGAATATCTCCCATGACCTCAAGACCCCGATTGCCACGATCCGGTCTTATGGGGAAAGCATCAAGGACGGCATCTATCCATACGGGAGCCTTGAAAAATCGATTGATGTCATTATCGAGCACGCTGACCGGCTGGATAAGAAAGTCCGCAGCCTGATTACCCTGAACAAGATGGGCTATCTTCTGGATGACTGTCCGGAAGGGGATACCCTGAACATGAATGATGTCATTGACAAGGTCCTGCTGTCGCTGAAAGTCATCCGGCCGGAGATCACCTTCGAGCGGATCATGGATCCGGAAGTCTTTTTCCACGGCGATGAGGATCCCTGGCGGATCGCTGTCGAAAATCTGATTGACAATGCTCTGCGCTATGCCAGAACCAGGATCAGCATCCAGCTCCATGATGCCGAGCTGATCATTTTCAATGACGGCAGGCAGATTGACCAGGCAACGCTGAACAAGCTGTTCCAGCCGTATGAAAAGGGCACGGACGGGCAGTTCGGCTTGGGCCTTTCGATTGTCTACCGGGTCGTGACGACATACGGATACCGGGTGGAAGCCTCCAACCTCCCTGATGGTGTTCAGTTCAGGATCTGGAAAGAAATCAGCCGGAAGGAAAAACGGGAAAAGGAACGGGCCAGGGGAAACAGAAAGTAAACGATTTCCGGCTTAACGGCAGCGGAAAGATCGGGTACAATATAGGACATATGACAGAATTTGCGGAATTTGCCGGCGTACGAACAGCTTTCCGGCACAGCGGCAGCGGCCGGGATGTGATCCTGCTGCATGGCTGGGGTCAGAATATGTATATGATGAGTGCAGTGGAAGAGCATCTGTGTTCTTCTTTTTCCGTATACAATCTTGATTTTCCGGGCTTTGGGGAAAGCAGTCTGCCGCCGGAGCCCT
>JAFRGW010000024.1 GCA_017433615.1 Eubacterium sp. | reverse complement strand
GTGGAAGGCGCACAGAGTGCGCCGCGCAGCTCGCGCGTGATCGGAGATCACGATTTACTAGCAGGAAGACCCCGCATCAACTTATTGCGCTGGCGAGGGGAGTATGTCATCAGGAACTGTTGGACATCTGTCAGGCCGGAAATGGTAATATGAATCAAAAGAACGCAGAATCAAAAAACGCAGAACCAGAACGGAAAGCAACAGACGGGGGAAACCGGAAAATGAAAACTACAAATAAAAAGCAGTCGGTCATAGCAGTTCTGATCGGATTGACACTGGTTGTCGTGATTATGGCAGCAGGAATCAACAGTCAAAAAGTACCCAAAAGAACAACTGCGCAGGGGGTGATGACGAAGTACTGGTCAGCCGGTTCCGCAGCAGCAGAGAGTCTTCGGAACTATGTGTCGAAGGTGACAAATCCGAATGATACAGATCATTTTATTCCGGTGAAGGACCGGGTTGCTGTATTTGATATGGACGGAACGCTTACCTGCGAGACATTCTACACTTACTATGACACGATGATGTTTATCGAATACTGTCTGCATGACCATCCGGAAAGTGTATCGCAGGAACTGAAGGAGATTGCGGCATCGATCAAGCCGGGGTACACAGCAGATGAGGCACTTGCCAGGAATTTTGCCAAAGCATATGCAGGTATGACGGTAGAGGAATTCTACGAGTATGCTTCTGAATTCGGCAGGAAATACACGCAGAGTTTTACAAATATGCATTACAGCGACTGCAGCTATCTTCCGATGGTGGAACTCGTGCAGTATCTTGTTGAAAACGATTTTACAGTCTATGTGATCAGCGGAACCGAACGGACGACGACCCGCGCGATAATTGCAGGGACGCCGCTCAAAGATTACATCACGCCGAACCATGTGATCGGGACGGATTTTGAAGTGAAGCAGAAGGGCCATGAGAAGGAAGCATCCAACATGGATTATAAATACGAAGACGGCGATGAACTGGTGCTGACAGGCGGATTCATCCAGAAAAATCTCAACGGGAATAAATCGCTGTATATTGAGCGGGAAATCGGACAGCGTCCGGTGCTCGCATTTGGCAACAGCGGAAGCGACACCAGCATGATGAATTATACGATCGACAGCCGGAATCCGTACCCGGCAGAGGCTTACATGGTGGTTGCAGATGACGATGTGAGAGAATGGGGTACACAGGACTGGACCGAAAAATCTGCGGAATACAGAGAAAAAGGCTATGTTCCGATCTCGATGAAGAATGATTTCGCACAAATCTATCCCGAAGGGATTGCGAAAGCTGCGGAACAGTATCAGGAGAAAGCATTTAATATAGCAGATGAATCTGATTCTGCAGCAGCGGCGTAAAGGAGACAGGGGACGGTTCTCTGTCTCCTTACAGATGAAATTTTTTTCTGTATTCTCTGGGTGTGTATCCGGTTTCCCGCCGGAATGCTGCCGAGAAATGTTCGATATTGGAGAAGCCGATCTGTTCACTGATTGCGGTAACTGTCAGCTGCGTATCTTTGAGCAGCTGCGATGCCGCAGCCATTCTCGCTTCTGTGCGCTTCTGAGAAAATGTCTTGCCGAACCGCTCCTGCAGCAGACGCTGCGTCTGGCGGACACTCAGATGAAGGAGCTCTGAGAGGTCTGTAATGTTCAAATCTTTGTAGCGGTACAAAAATGCATCTTCCAGAACGGGTATCAATCCCTCCCGCGTCATGAACGGCGCAGTGTACCGGAGTGCGGCGGTACCGTTATCTCCCCGGTACATTCTGGTAAGCCGGAGAATGACCTGGCGCAGCAGAATTTCTGCCAGATCTTCTGTATCGGGCATGGGGTTCCGGTTCTCTTCAAGCAGCTCTTTCATCAGCGGAAAAATGCGGCCGCTGTCCGTTCCAAACCAGAAAATCGTATCTGCAAACAGGGCAAATTTTCCTGTCACATCGCTGTCTGTTTTTCTGCAGTTCAGATAAATCCCGTATTCTGTCACCGGCGCACCGGGTTCGGAGCGCTGGGTATGGACGACGCCCGGGCCCGTAATGTAAATGGTTCCCGGGTGAACTTCGAACGGCTTTCCTTCTATATCGACGGTACCATTTCCCGCAGCTGCGTAATGAATTTCATAGCTTTCATTTGAATGACTGTGCGCGGCAATGACGGGCGGCAGCTGCTGCAGCCGGACATGTACCGGTGACACATGCAGACATCCCATCGTAAATTCACCGTATAATGTATAATTTTCCATCTGGATATGACCTCGGTTCTTATGGCAGTATGCTGTCTGGCATTTGTTACTGTTTTTAATCTGCACTGTTATTATAACGATAACATATTTGAGTACGCATTTGGATGTTTATGTAAAAAAACCTTCGCGAAAGCGACATGATCAGGAAATACAGGTCGGGGATGCAGCTAATATTTTTCGAGTGCAGTTGTTATACTTTTCTTGTGGGAATTCAGGCAAGGGAGGTATTTATGATGGTGAAAATCATGCCGGGCGCAGTGCTTCCGGGAAACAGTACAGTTGCATTCAAAGATTTTGAAATTCCGACGCCGGGGCACGGGCAGGTGCTTGTGAAGACGAAAGCCTCCACAATCTGCGGGTCCGATATCCGCGCAATTTACCGCGCGCACACCGGCAAAGGCGCGGAGGGCTACATTGACGGTATGGTTGCCGGTCACGAACCCTGCGGTATCATTGTCGAGGAGGGGCCGGGCCTGAAGCGCTTCAAAAAAGGCGACCGGGTTATTGTGTATCATATTTCCGGATGCGGTGTCTGCTACGACTGCCGGAAAGGCTTTTATATCTCCTGCAAGAGTCCGCATCGCGCGGCCTACGGCTGGCAGCGGCACGGCGGGATGGCGCCCTACATTCTCTGCGAGGAAAAGGATCTGATCGCGCTTCCGGACGAACTGACTTACGAGGACGGCGCGCAGGTTGCCTGCGGATTCGGAACGACTTATGAAGCGCTGATGAAGATCGGTATTTCCGGCAATGACCGGGTGCTGGTTACGGGTCTCGGACCGGTCGGGCTCGCGACGCTGATGCTTGCAAAAGCAATGGGCTGTGATATGACCATCGGCTGCGATGTCAATCAGGATCGTATGAGAATCGCAAAAGACCTCGGTCTTGCTGATTATGTATTTGATTCATCTGATCCGGAAAAATGTGAAGCGGAAATCATGGAAGTGACCAATGGATTCGGCTGTGAGCGCGCCGTCGACTGTTCCGCAAATAATGCAGCCCGCGCGATGGCAATTCGCTGTACGCGGGAATGGGGCAAGATGGCAATGGTCGGCGAAGGCGGCGATGTCACATTCAATCCGTCTCCTGACATTATGCACGGTCAGAAATCCATTTACGGCAGCTGGGTTACTTCTCTGTGGCGCATGGAGGATCTGGTTGAACATCTGGTTCGCTGGGGAATTCATCCAGATAAACTGATCACACACCGGTTTGAACTGAAAGATGCCGGCAAGGCTTATGCGCTGATGGCTTCCGGCAAATGCGGAAAGGTTGCAATTGTATATCCGGATTGAGTATAAAGTTTATATGCAGCGATGGAAAATTGAACATGTATTTTATATGCGTCGATGAAAAAGAATGTAACGAGGTACACGGTTTGATGATGACAGGAGTGACAGGCGGATGATAGAAAAAAAGGGTATGACTATAATTGATCCGGACATAATACCGGTATTTACTTTATACAACGGAGATAAGATTCCCTGTATCGGCATGGGGACATTCGGATCTGACCGGGTAAGTCCGGAAGATGTCGCAGGTGCTGTCGCCGGCGCGATCCGCTGCGGATACCGGCTGTTCGATTGCGCAGCATGTTACGGAAATGAAGATCAGATCGGAGAAGTATTTTCCACCGCATTTCAGAATGGCGAAGTGAAACGTGAAGACATGTTTATCATGACGAAGGTCTGGAATGATATGCACCGGCATGTGGCAGAGTCTGCCCGGAAAAGCATTGCGGACCTGAAGTGTGAATATATCGATATGCTGTTTATTCACTGGCCATTTCCGAATTATCACGCACCATTCTGCGATGTGGATGCAAGAAATCCGGATTCCAGACCATTTTCCGTCTCAGAATTTCTGGATACTTATCGACAGATCGAAGAACTGGTAGATGAAGGTCTTGTACGGCATATCGGCATTTCCAATATGACCATTCCAAAGCTGGAGGCTGTTCTGGATCAGCTGCGGATCCCGCCTTCAGCCTGCGAATCCGAACTGCATCCGACCTTCCAGCAGACAGAACTCGTTGATTACCTGAAGACACATAACATTCTGCCGATCGGCTACATGCCGCTCGGGTCCCCGCGGCGTCCGGAGCGAGATATTCTTCCGGAGGATGTCAACGATATGAAGACACCACTGCTGCAGGAACTTGCAGAAAAATACCACTGCCACCCGGCAATTATCTGCCTGAAATGGGCACTCGGGCGCGGCCAGCTTCCGATTCCGTTCTCTGTGCACAACTATGAGGCGAACCTGAAGGCCAGTATTACCGGGCAGCTTACGAATGACGAAATGAAGGAAATTGCCGGACTTGAATGCGGGAACCGCCTGGTGAAAGGTCAGGTTTTCCTGTGGCCGGAAGCAGATGACTGGCACGATCTGTGGGATGAAGATGACAATTACAGGAAACGCTGGGCTGCGGAATGACCCCGGCACGCAGGAGGCAGGAGACAGAGAACCGTCCCCTGTCTCCTTTTTTTGTGTTGTGTGATAAAAAAAGATGCTATAATTTTCTTAAAGCCGTTCTAAAAACAGAGATTTGGAACGATTTGGCAGAATAAAATGAGAAGCGCGAAGGAGGGAAGATGAATCGAGTGAAAAGAATGCTGGCAGTTTTTACGGCGCTTTTTCTGCTGTTTTCACCTGTGATTCCGGTCAGAGCAGACTCGGCAGAAGCGAATCAGGCGGTAAAGACAGGCTGGCAGGCTTATGATGGAAAGCGGATCGGCGTGCTGACAGGTACGCTTCTGGAGAACATTGCGGCTGAGAGTTTTCCAAATAGTGAGCGGCTGTATTTTGATTCCTATCCGGACTTAAGTGCTGCACTTCTTTCGGGGAAAATTGATGCCTTTCTTGCGGATGAACCCAATATCAAGATGATGCATTATGAACAGCCTGCGCTCGGTTATTTCCCCGATAAGATCACAAGGCAGGATGTCAGTTTTGCATTCCGGAAGAATGATGAGAAGGAAGCGGCTCTGTGTGAAGAGTTCAATGCATTCCTGAAGAAGATCCGGGAGGACGGAACGTTTGATGAGATCGATGCGGTCTGGATGGGTACGGACGAGGCTAAAAAGACTGTTGATATGTCTGACCTCACGGGCGAAAACGGCACAATCAGGGTTGTGACGACCGCAACGGATAATCCCTGGTCTTATATCAGGGACGGCAAAAACGTTGGTTATGACATCGATATCGTGACACGGTTTTGCCGTGACCGCGGATACGCACTGGAACTTCTGGATGTGGATTTTTCGGGCCGGATCAGTGCCGTGCAGTCCGGAAAATGCGATTTTTGCACGGGCATGAACGTGACAGATGAGCGCAAAGAGCAGGTGCTGTTTTCTGATCCCACTTACGATGGAGGGATTGTGCTGGCTGTCCCTTCGCGGGATCTTTCTGATGATTTCGAATCAGATACTGCGGATCCTGAATTCAGTACATTTGAGCAATTAAACGGGAAAACCATCTCAATGCTCACAGGTGCTCCTTTTGAGGAACTGATTTCCTCAAAGGTGCAGCATGTAAAGGAATTTACTTATTATCAGACCATGCCGGATATGGTACTTGGCATCAAGAGCAGAAAAACAGATGCCGGTTTTATGAATAACGCCGTTGCTGAGCTGGCAGCGAATAAAGATCCGGAGATTGCTGTTTTTCCGGAAAGCCTCGGTGAAACAGCTTTTGGACTGGCTTTTAAAAAGGGAGATGCGAGGTGCCGCCGCTGGCAGGAAGCTTATGACAGGATTCCTGCAGAGACGAAGACTGCACTCTGGGAAAAATGGACCGGGTCCGATGAAACTGTAAAAACGGTACCGGAGCAGGACTGGCCCGGGACAAATGGAACTGTACAGGTTGCAGCGTGTGATGCGCTGGAGCCAATGAGCTATGTGGGGCAGGATGGAGAACTGCTCGGTCTCGACATCGAGACAATCCTTCTGATCGCCAGAGAGCTGGATGTACATCTGGAGTTTACACCGATGGATTTCTCGGCGGTTCTGTCCTCGATCGGATCCGGGAAGGCGGATATCGGGTGCGGATCCATCGTGACAACCGATGAGCGAAAGGAAACAATGGATTTTGTCGAATACCAGAAAGCCTTGTATGTACTGGTCGTGCGTGCAGGCGGATCTGTATCTGCGGGCAACTCCTTTTTTGACGGCGTAAAGGAAAGCTTCTATAAGACATTTATCAGAGAAAACAGATATCAGCTTTTTATCCAGGGTATTATCACGACGCTGATCATCACAGCGCTTGCTATTTTATTCGGGACTGCGCTGGGCTTTCTTGTATATATGCTGTGCCGGAACGGTGGCAGGATACCGGATATCATCTCCCGGTTTTTTGTGTGGCTGATACAGGGCATGCCGGTCGTCGTGCTGCTGATGATCCTGTATTACATTATTTTCGCAAAAACGCAGATGAGCGGGACTGTCGTTGCGGTGATCGCTTTTACGCTTGTTTTCGGCGCCGCAGTTTTCGGAATGCTTAAAATGGGCGTCGGCGCGGTCGATCATGGGCAGAAAGAAGCCGCACTGGCACTTGGTTATGGGAATCTGCACGCGTTTTTCCGGATCATCCTGCCGCAGGCACTGCCGCATTTTCTGCCGGCATACAAGGGGGAAGTGGTATCCCTGATCAAGGCAACAGCGATCGTGGGATACATTGCGGTACAGGATCTGACCAAGATGGGAGATATCGTAAGGGGCAGGACCTATGAAGCGTTCTTCCCGCTGATCGCAGTGGCAGTCATCTATTTCCTCTTAGGCGGTCTTCTTACCTTCGCCGTGGGCAGAATCGAGAAGCTGATAAATCCCAGAAGGCGGAAAAAAGAAACGATCCTGAAAGGCGTACAACAGCGAGGTGTCGGGGAATGATCGAGATAAGAAATCTGAAAAAAGAATACGATATCGTCACGCCTTTGAAGGATGTCAGCGTTACGATCAATGACGGTGACGTGATCTCCGTGATCGGTCCCTCAGGAACCGGCAAATCAACTTTTATACGGTGCATCAATATGCTGGAGAAGCCGACTTCAGGTCAGATCATCGTGGACGGCGAGGAAATCACAGCAAAGGGTACTGACATCAAAAAGGTGCGGCAGAAGATGGGAATGGTATTCCAGTCCTTCAATCTGTTTGGCCATCTGACAGTGATCGAAAATCTCATGCTCGCGCCGATGGATCTCTTAAAGAAATCCAGACAGGAAGCTTATGACAAAGGAATGGAGCTTCTGAAAACCGTTGGTCTCGCAGAGAAGGCGCTCAGTTATCCGGATGAGCTGTCGGGCGGGCAGAAGCAGCGAGTGGCAATTGCGCGGACGCTTGCAATGGATCCGGATGTGATTCTGCTGGACGAGCCGACCAGTGCCCTTGACCCCACGATGGTTTCAGAGGTGCAGGCGGTCATCCGGGATCTGTCCAAGAGCGGAAAGACCATGTTGATTGTTACCCACGAGATGAATTTCGCAAGAGCCATTTCGAACAGAGTCTTTTATATGGATGAAGGCGGCATTTACGAAGAAGGAACACCCGAAGAGATATTTGACCGGCCTCAGAAGGAGCTTACAAGGAGATTCATCAAGGGACTCAAGGTATTTGAGGCAGTCATTGACAGCAAAGACTACGACTTTATCGGTTTTGGTGCAGAGCTTGACAGGTATCTCCTGAAAAATGACGTTGATGCAGCGCAAAAATATCGGATCAGACTTGCAATCGAGGAACTTGTGCAGCAGATCCTCCTGCCGGTATATGAGCAGCCGCATATAAAGATAAATGCAGAGTATTCTCCGAAAGAAAGTACATGTCTGATCGATGTAAGATACCAAGGTGATCCGTTCGATCTCAATGACACAGAAAATGAGCTGGCGCTCGCAGTGCTGAAAAGCACGGCTAAGGAAATAAAGTACAGCTTTAATGAAGAAGACGATGCATCGAATCATGTAAAGATATGGATCAGACCCTAAAAGGAGACAAGGGACGGTTCTCTGTCTCCTTCCGATATAATTACCTGGGAGGAAGATTTCAGACTATGAATAGAAAAAAACGGGGATACCCTCTTGCAGAGCGCATCACAGTATTATCCACGATGCGAATCCCGTGTTCGACAGGAAACGGCGGATGTATTTGTATGAAAACGGGATGGAGCAGGGACTCGTGCTAAACAAACATTTGTAAGGGCATGTCATCAGTCAAAGAAGTGTAGGGGGAAGAAACGAAAATGAATTTACAAACCATGTATTTCGTAGTAGTAAAAATAGACGGGGATTATGCGCATCTTCAGAGAACAGATGAAGCACAGGACGAACTAAAGCTTGTAGCAAGAGCATTGCTCCCCTACGACATTGTTGAGGGAACCATGCTAAAATACGAAATGCTTCAGTATGAAATCATAGGATAAAGATATGGGAAAAGTTTATTTTGTCCGGCATGGACAGACCTACTGGAATGTTGAAAATAAGATTTGCGGTGCCACAGATATCGCACTGACGCCCCTTGGCCACGAGCAGGCAATTGAAACAGGGAAGGCGATTCTTGCTGCCGGCATTGAGTTTGATGAGATTCTTAGTTCGCCTCTCATCCGTGCTTCAGAAACCGCCCGGCATATCTCAGAAATGACAGGAAAACCGATGCGTATCGATGAACGCCTCACAGAGCAAAACTTTGGGAAGTATGAATCTACCGCCCGGGATGGCACTGAGTTTGCCCTTGCAAAGGAACACTTCGCTGACCGTTATGAAGGTGGTGAGTCTATGCTGCATCTTGCACAGCGCATCTATAACCTGCTCGATGAATTAAAAGCAGATCCGGAAGGAAAGACGTACCTGCTGGTTGCCCACAACGGGATCGCCAGAGTAGTGGAATCTTATTTTCATTCCATGACAAATAAAGAGTATGCTGCTTTCGGGGTAAAGAACTGTGCGATCGTGACATATGAATGGTAGAACAAATCGGAAAGGAAATGGATACGAAAAGAATGGGCAGAAGTGCTGTGAGGATTAGCAGAAATGAGTGAATACATTACAACATACACCGGTCTTCATATAGTGCCGGACAATCCGTCTCCGGAAGAAATTTGCATTGAAGATATCGCCCATGCACTTTCCATGCTCTGCAGAGGAAACGGCCATGTAAAAACTTTCTGGTCAGTAGGCCAGCATTGTATTGCATGTGCGAGAGAGGCGGAAGCGCGAGACCTGTCGGAACGGATTGTGCTGGCCTGCCTGCTGCATGATGCGGGTGAATGTTATCTGTCCGACGTACCGCGTCCGGTTAAAAAGACGCTTCCCGCGTATTCGGAAACCGAAACGCGGCTGCTTTCCGTGATCTATGAAAAGTTTCTGGGATCGGATTTGACGGAGGAAGAATCACGTACAGTGAAAGAGATCGACGATGCGCTGCTCTGGTATGATCTGGCGAACCTGCTGGATGAGTTCCAGTCAGGTAAGATCCCGGAGATTCACATTGATCTCTCCTACAAAGTGCAGCCTTTTGAAGAAGTGGAAGAGGAATATCGGGACCTCTATTACCGGTATTCAGGTATTTCAAAGACACAGCCGGGCTGAAGAAAGCAGGCGTACCGGTGCTTGTGCAGATTTTCCGCCCTTATTTGCCGGAGAACGAGGCTGCGCAGATGAAAGCCACATACTACCTTCAGACTTAAAATATCTGAAACTCTATCTGGCATCATCTGTGCATCTGAAAACATACACCTGTCTGGGCAGAAGTAAGCGAGGCTTTTACCTGTATTTTTCTTCGGGACTAACGGAGGTCTTGAACCATTCGATAAATTCAGCAAAGTTCTGAACCATATTTTCATGGTAAGCTTTACCCATTTCGGCGCTTGCATTCGAAGAATCCGAGAAGGAACCGGTCGGGGCAAATGCCTTCTGGTCGCGGCTGCTCCAGAGCACGTCAGCGTATACGCCGCTTGCCGGGCCGAAAAGGTCAGGCTTTATATAATTGGAAAATTCATTGGAAAGATCTACGGCGTCGGGATTCTGTTTATCTTCTTTTACAAGGCCGGGAAATTTATACATTACGTGGGAGATTTCCAGGACGCCCGCATGATGTTCTGCAACATCACCCTTGATTTCCTGTGCGTTTGTGCATAAATAGAGCGGGTCGCTGATTGCAATCCGGATATCTTTCAGTTCGTATTCGAGAAGACCTCTCGCGGCAACTGTCATGGGAGCGAGATTCGTTCCCTTGTGACCATTTAACAGGATGAATCTTCGGAATCCATTCTGATACAAGGTATGGACAACATCTTTTATCACAAGGATCAGCGTTTCGCTCCGGAGAGAAATCGTTCCCGGAAATCCCAGATGATGCGGTGAATCTCCGTACCACAGCGGCGGGGCGACCATGACGCCTGTTTGTTTTGCAGCATCTTCACAAAGACCGATGGCTGCATAGGTGTCGACGCCGAGCGGTCCGGCCGGACCATGCTGTTCGGTACTTCCGATGGGAATGATTACAGTGTTGTCATGCTTCAAATAATCTGCAACATCCTGCCAGGTGTTTTCCTGGATCCAAACTGACTTCATAGAAACTGCCTCCTCATTTTATTTAGATATGATGATATTATAATTCTATCACAGTCTTTATCATTTTGGCATTGCTGCTGTTTTCTTCATCAGGAATCTGAACATATGGAAGCAGGAGGACAGACGGCAGAACCGTAATCTCGGGAGCCGGAGCGAAGCGGAGATCCTTGCCCGTGTGGATCAGTATCAGGAAGAAAGCCGGATGCGAAGTTCTGCTGCAAAGGCAGCGGATCCGGCCTTCAGAAGGGTGATTCCGGAAGGAGTGTGTTTACTACAATGAGCAGCAGGAGAGCAGATAAAAAGAATAATACGAGCAGATTCATCTCACTGATTCTGCGCCATAAACCGGAGACGATCGGGATTACGCTGGATGAGCATGGCTGGGCAGATGTGCAGGAGCTGATTGATGGCATTAATCAGTCGGGCGGACATTTTCTGGATATGGATGGCCTGGAGGAGATTGTACGTTCGGACGAGAAGCAGCGTTACGCCTTCAACGAGGAGCATACCCTGATCCGTGCAAATCAGGGTCATTCTATTCCGGTAGATGTGGAACTGGAGGAGAAGACGCCGCCGGATGTTCTATGGCACGGAACCGGAGAAAAGTATGTTGATTCAATTGATGCACAGGGCCTGATTCCGAAGAGCCGGCTCTATGTGCATCTTTCTTCTGATGTGGAAACTGCAAAGAAAGTGGGAAGCCGGCACGGCAGACCGGTTATCTATGAGATCGACTGTAAACAGATGTCGCAGGATGGATACCGGTTCTTTGAGTCGGCAAATCATGTCTGGCTGACAAAGGAAGTACCGGTGAAGTATTTAAAGAGAAGCTCCAAAAGATGCTTATAGAGATAAGTAATAGAAAAATATGATCATTTATATCGAAGACGATTTTAATCTTGATAAAATCGCCGACAGCGGACAGTGCTTCCGCTGGGAGAAAACCGGTGAAGCTGCATATCGGATTCCCTTCCGGGACAAGTGCCTCTATATTGAAGCGGCGGGAGACAGCGCCTATGATGTAAGCTGTACGCAGCAGGAATTTCAGGATGTCTGGTACGATTATTTTGACCTGGGTACAGATTACCGGATGATCCGGGAAAGAATAGATGAGCAGAAAGATCCTTTTTTGTATCAGGCCGCAGAGCAGGAAAAAGGAATCCGCATCTTGCAGCAGGATTCGTGGGAAATGCTGATCTCCTTCATTATTTCACAGAACAAAAATATCCCGGCGATCCGGCGTTCAATTGCGCTGCTCGCGGTAGCCTGCGGTGAGGAGTGTTCTGATTCGAAAAGGGATTCTTATTATGCATTTCCCCGGCCGGAAGCTGTGCTGCGTCTTGATCCGGAGCAATTGCGGGCCTGCAGCCTCGGATACAGATGTAAATACGTTCGCGCGGCTGCAGAAGATGTTGCAGAAGGAAAAATCAATTTTGAAGAACTGCAGAAGACGGATGCTGATAGAGCGATTGAGGCATTAACTGAAATATATGGCGTAGGGATCAAGGTGGCCAGTTGTATTGCTTTGTTTGGGATGCATCATCTGAATGCATTTCCACGGGATGTGTGGGTGAAACGAATTCTGGAGAATGAATATCCGAATGGGTATCCCTTTTCGGATTATGCGCCATATAATGGGGTGTATCAGCAATATATGTTTGCTTACTATAGAAACGTAAACGTTAAAACCTTGCGTGAATCGAGATCATGAATACGAACTGGGGAGAAGTGTTATGAATACAAATCAGAGACAATGGAGCCGGGCGAGAGATGAACTGGTTCAGGCAATAGAAGCTCTCGGCTTTCCCGCAGAACTCGGTGAGCTGATCGCAAAGCACCTCGGAAGCCCCAGGGCAATGGAAAGAATGATCTCTTATCTAGAATACGTGAAGCCCGGAAATGAAGAGCTGATCATTGATGAAATGCTCGCGATCCGCAGCGAGATCGATGCATGGAAAGAGAAGAAGGCCAGCGAAGAGGCAAATGCCCGTTATAATGAAATACTGTATTACGGGCTCACGGAGGATACAGACGAATGAAGAAGCAGCGAAGCACTATGGTCGTGAAGATCATGGTGCTTTTTTCGCAATAAATGCAAAATACGGCATCATATCCTGCACTTCCTGTCATGGTGATCATCCCGGGGAATCCAGATAGATTTCTTTGAGGATCGTCTTGAGATACATAGTCCGGGTGGATTATACGGCAGGATGACAGTCGAGGATTTGGGAAAGGCCAGACCGGATCTGAGGAATCCTGCACTTGCAACAATGTCGGAATTTCTTCTTAAGACAGAAAATCGCTATTCGGGAATTCCGACAATCCGGCGTGAAATGTATGAGGCAGGGCTGCCGGCGCCTGTATTTCAAAATCGAAGAAATGAATTTGTAGTGATTTTGTACAATGCCGGCATGACAGAAGAGCCTGATGCCGGAGTTGAAAAGAAAAATAAGGATCTGTTATATTTCTGCAGGATTCCCAGATCACGAAAAGAGATAACGGAGTATCTGGGTATCAGTACGGTATTTTATGCAATGCAGCATTATGTGCAGCCGTTACTCGAAAGCGGCGAGCTCATAATGACGATACCTAATAAGCCTAAAAGCCGAAATCAGAAATTTGTCTCTGTCAAAAAGGTGTCGAAACGGTGAAGATGAAGATAAAAGTAAAATGAGCGCCCGGAATGATCAGCCGGCATATTCATTTTGACTTGTAGTTTCATATGTCATATAATAGAAATGCTTTTATGAAATGGTTAGATATTACGGAAATAGTAATTTATATATGAGGTATGATATATGGAATATATTGCAGGTCTGAATCCGGAAGGTAATGAAAACAGGAACAGGATCTTTCACTGTATCCGGCAGAACAAAATTATTTCACGTCCGGCAATTGCAAGGGAGCTTGAACTGAGCCTGCCCACAGTTACGACTTATCTGCAGGAACTTGAAGACAACGGGATGATTTATAAGAACGGATCCGTGGGGAATACCGGCGGAAGGCGTGCTGCGGGATATTCTGTTGTCCGGGATAAATACATTGCGGCCGGTATCGATCTGACAGAGACGTATCTTATGGTTACACTGGTCGATCTGAACGGGGACGTGCTGCGCTCCGAAAAGAAGGAATGTGTATTTTCCAATGATGCAGCATACTGGAACGGGGCAAAAGATTTTGTGGATTCGGTTCTGGAACAATGCGGCAGACAGGATACGGTTGTTCTTGGAATCGGCATTGCTGTTCAGGCAATTGTCACGCAGGATCACAGCGGCATTTTCTATGTGAAGACAATGGATATTGACAATCTGACATCAAAGATGCTGGAGGATTATTTTCAGTATCCGTGCCTGCTGTTTAATGACGCAAATGCAGCCGGTTACGGTGAAATATTCAGAAGACCGGAGGCAGACAATCTGTTTTATATCGGCTTAAGTGATAACGTAGGCGGCAGCATCCTGATTGACAACAAGCCGTTTGGCGGTCAGCTGTCGAAGAGCGGGGAGATCGGGCATATCACGGTCCACCCGGAAGGAAAGCAGTGCTACTGCGGGCAGCGGGGCTGTCTGGATGCGTATTGCAGTGCTTCTGTTCTGAAAAGGACGCTGAACGTTTCGATTGATGGATTTTTCGCCGGTCTGGCAGAAGGAAATGAACAGTATCAGGAATACTGGGAGGAATATCTGGACATGCTGGCCATCGCTGTGGCAGACATCCGCAATCTGTTTGACTGTGAAATCGTGCTTGGCGGATATATCGGCAGCAGAATGGAAACATATCTGCCGGAGATCAGAAAGCGTGCGGCCGCGAGAAATCCGTTTGAAGACAATGCGGATTACCTCACGACCTGTATTGTAAAAGAAGAAGCACTCAGTTACGGAAGTGCACTGTATCTGGTGCACCAGTTCTGGGAGAAGATATAAACAAGAAAGCTGCAGCCGCGGATGATACACGGCTGCAGCTTTCTTGTTATGCAGAGAGGCGTCTTGCCCTGGCGCGGCAGATTGCATCGGCCATTTCCCGGATGCGGTCCGCGGGAGAGGGTGCATTCAGGATACCGGAGGTTGCGCCGGTTCCGTCTGCGCCGAGTCGGATTACATTGTAACAGTCGTCGGCAGTGCTGATGCCGGATGCGATCATGACGAGTACATTCGGATTGATCGCATGGAGCGCATCGACGGTCTCTGTAATATAAGAATCATCAGCGGTCGTTCCGGTTCCGATCAGAGATGTCGGTTCTGCGAGGACAATATCGGGATCCATGCAGGCGACGGCCTTTGCCTCTGTTACAGAATCTGCACAGACGATCGTGATCAGACCGAGCTCTTTTGCGCGGAGAATGGATGCGTTCAGCTCGCTTAAAGTTTTCGGGTTTTCAGCGTGATTCAGAAATACGGCTTCTGCGCCGGCGGCCTTCAGGGATTCTCCGAGAATCCGTCCCATGCCGCGTCCCGGTGTCAGGCTGTCCATTGACTGGGCGCAGACAATGATGTGTTTTGTCTGCTCGCGGATCATGCGGATATCTGTGTAAGGACAGGTAAAGTAGATCTGCAGGCCGGTTTCTGCTGCGGTTCGGTCAGCTGCTTTTGCCAGCGCGAGGCTTTCTGTTCCGTAAAGATAAGATTTCGGGTTTACGATCAGAAATGGATTATTTGGAACTGCCATGGGATTTTCCTTTCTTTGTAGTGTTTATTCTCCGATTACGATAATTTTGCATTTCCGTGTGCGCGGGCGCGTTCTGTCAAAATCCGCAAAGTAGATGTAGCCTGTCGTGCCAACGCCGAGCTTTCCGTGATCAACTTCGAATGTCTCGCTTGAACCGAGGAGCGTGGCCTTCAGATGCGCGTCACCGTTAAACAGGGCAGTCCGGTCTCCGCCGGGCAGATACGCCTCGGCATCCGGCCAGGACTCGACAGCTTTGTAGTGCTCCTCGCCCGGATAAATGTAGTCCTCAGCGCTGCGGTGGTCGGGAATGATCTTTGAGATCACGGCATTCAAGTCCGCCTGCAGGAATTCATCGCCGTTCTCATCGTAGTCGTGACAGAATTCTTCAAAAAAGACAGAGCAGGTAGTGTGCGGGGATAATACGACACAGATGCCGCTGTCAATACCGCTTTCCTGAATGACGCGCCGGACATCTTCTGTTACGTCAATGTAGGTCGGTCTGCTTCCGTGCGACTGTACTTCGATTGTTTCTTTATAAACTGCCATTTTTTCCTCCTTACACATCCTGGTCATAAATTCTGGTCAGAAATCCGGATTACAGATTCTGGAAAAGTCTGATTGCCCGCTTCACGTCTTCCTTCATTGCCTCAGTCGCGGCAAGTGACATCGAATCAAAGAAGCTCTTTTCGTCGGTTTCCCAATATTTGCGGGATGCGAGTCCGCCGGCACGGTTCATGTAGGTGTAGTAGTTGATCTTGCAGATGCCGTTGGCGATCGCGGTTTTATAGTCTTCGTCTGAAACACCTGATCCGCCGTGCATGACGAGCGGAATGCCTGCTGCGTCCCGGATTCTTGCGACACGGGGAAGATCCAGCTTCGGCTCTGTCAGATAAACGCCGTGTGTGGTGCCGAATGCAACTGCAAGACAGTCAACACCGGTTTCTTCTGCGAACTGTTTTGCTGCTGCAGGATCTGTGTAAATGTGATCGAGATCGTCATAGTCGCCTGCCGCGTCTGATGAATCACCGCCTTCTCCCTGTACAATCGAAGACGTGAAAATATGACCGAGCTCTGCTTCGACGGAAGCACCGACTGCATGGGCTGCTTTTACGACTTCCTTTGTTTCTGCGACATTTTCTTCAAATGACTTTGCAGAGGCATCATACATGACGGAGGTAAATCCGATCTGAAGTGCCTGCAGGCATCTCTCATAAGAAGCACCGTGGTCCAGATGCAGAGCAACCGGAACGGATGCCTTCTCTGCATATAATTTCATGACCGGACCGATCTCCTCGAGTGGAATAATCGAATCGTGAATGTGTGCATGTGCCAGGATGACAGGTGCATTCAGTTCTTCAGCTGCGGTGATAATGGCGCGGATCGCTTCAAACGATGTGCCGTTGAAAGCACCGACGGCTTTTTTTGTGCGTTTTGCCTCCTGCAGCAATGTATTCAGCGTTGTAAGCATTTTATTTCCTCCGTTGCTCGCTATCAAAAGTAACAAACGTGCCTTGAACTACCAAATGTTACTATTTACAGCTTGGATATTACAGCAGGGAGGCACATTTGTCAACTGAAAAATCAAAAAAATATTGAAAAAACATGTAAGTGCATGTATATTAGAATTATTAGTAACATATGTGCGTATAAAAGGAGGGTATCTTGCCTAAATTAGAAAATCCGGAATTGATGCATGACAAAATGGTTCTGATTGCAAACCTGTATTATAGAGAAAAACTTTCGCAGGCAGAGATCGCAAAGCGGCTCGGAATCTCAAGACCCTGGGTGTCCAGACTGCTTGCAAAGGCGGAAGAGCTGGGAATTGTACAGATTAAGATCAATGCGCCGGTATCCGGCGTTATTTCACTTGGGGAACAGCTGCAGGAGCGTTTCGGCCTGCAGTTTGCGGCAGTCGTTGAAAATACCGGGGAGTCCCGCGACTATGTAGCTGCCGCGGCAGTAAATTATTTTATTTCTAAGGTAAAGATGGATGACGTCATCGGGATCGGATGGGGGGATACGATATTCCGCTTTCTGCAGGAGGTCCCGAAGATGCAGTGGCCGCAAGTGAAAATTGTTCCGCTCTCGGGAAGCTTCGGCGTTACAGCTGAAACACTGCCGAATTATGTGGCGATTCGTCTTGCGGATCTGCTCGGCGGAACAGCGGTGCCGCTCCATGCCCCGGCCTTCTGCGCTTCGGAAGAGGAGTACGAGACGATCGTCCGGACCGAAGCGGTAAGAAGTGTATTGCTGCAGGCGGAGACAGCGGATATCGCGGTCGTCGGCATGGGAAGCTTTGAATCTTCTTTTTTAATCAGAAATGAGATTCTGTCAGCGGAAGAATTGAAACAGCTGCAGGATTCCAGAGCGGTTGGAGACATTGCCCTGCAGTATCTGAATGATGAGGGAAAAGCGATTGACAATGAATTATGCCGCAGGATTATCAGAGCAGATCTGTTTAAACTGCGTGAGCACGCGCGGGAGGTGATCGGCATTGCACAGGGAAAAGAGAAACTCCCGGTAATCAAAGCGGTGCTGATGAGTCATCTGGTAACATCATTTATTACGGACCGCGAGACAGCGCTGGAACTGCTTACCTGAATGCATTGTGCAGCCGGTGCGTGAACAGAGACCGCGGCTGAACGGAAACAACAGTTAAATAAAAGAATTAATGAGGAAAAGTCCCTTCTGCCGAAATGGCAGAGGGGACTTCTTTTATCATAAAATAATTTTAATTAATAAAACGACTTGACTAAATGAATTTTATAATGTACACTACAAAGCATAACAGATTAATAAAACGGATTTGCTAAATGAGTTGTCGGTAAGTTCGGTAGATGGAAGAACATTGGCAGCGTTGCAGAAGACAGAGCATGGCATCGTAAAAATACACAAAACCGGCACCACTATTTTATCTAATATAAACAAACCAGAACAAATGTAAACGCAGAGTGGTATGTAAGCTGTACTTTAGCATTTGTTCATGGCTGAACCATTGTTAAAATGGAGCAATTTCTGTATCTTGAACTTACAAAGAAACAGGACATCCGAGCGAAACCGTTAACCGGCAAAAATAAGGGATACGGCAAGTATGAAAAATATAGTAAATGACCTGCGGCTGATCTATAAGTGCTGCGTTATGTATTACGAACAGGGACTTTCACAGCAGCAGATTGCAGACCGGATGGATATCTCCAGAGTCTCAGTTTCCAGAATGCTGCAGGCCGGAAAAGAATCCGGAATTGTACAGATCCAGGTATTCAGCCCGAACCATTTGAATTACGGTGAAATCGAACAGCAGCTCGAGAAGAAGCTTGGCCTTAAGGAAGTCGTTGTTGTCGAGAGCAGTCCGCTGGCAACCGCCTATGATCAGATGAGTGCGCTTGGAAGCGCTGCAGTAAATCTGATCGAGAACTACATCCACAACGGAGACGTCATCGGAGTCTCGATGGGTTATACGCTCCACAATGTGTGCAGAACGAAGCGGATGAATCAGGAAGCGATCCGGTGCACATTTGTTCCTGTCTTAGGCGGGATCCGGAGCATCAGCAGCACGATAACAGATGTTCATTCCAATCAGATCGCCATCGGTCTGGCACAGCTGTACGGAGGAGATTATATCGAGTTCTTCTCCCCGGCCATGTTTTCCAATATTGAAATACTCCGCGGATTCATGGCGGAGCGTTCCATGCGGGAGGTACTGGAAAGCTATGAACATATGAACACCGTCATCATGGGAATCGGGACACCGAAGCGTTCCAGTCCGACGATGATGAACGCCGGATACATCACACAGAATCAGATGGATTTCTATGTGAAGCGCGGGGCTGTCGGAGATCTGGCGATGCAGTTTTTTGACATTAACGGCAGGACAGAGCCGTTCAATGATTTCAACCGGAGAGTTGCGGGACTGCAGCTTGCCGATATCCGCAGGATACGGAACAAGATCTGTATTGCGAGCGGCAGTGATAAGGCGGAGGCCGTGTACGGAGCTGTCAAAGGAGAATTTGTCAACATTATCGTCGTCGATGAGGAATGTGCGGAAGCACTGCTGAACATTCAGGGAGGAGAAAAATGAACAGCCTGACATTGATTTTCGGATTCGCTTTGATACTGGTCGTGATGCAGTCGGTCGGAACCTTTATTCAGATCAAAGATTTTCAAAAGGCCATGAAGCGGGTACACAAATATGGAAACGTCGGTCTCGGACAGAAAAAAGGCGGGCTGACAAGCGGCTATCTGGTTCTGATCGCATGCAACAGCGAGGGCAGAATCACGTATGCAGAACGCATGACAGGCGTCACGATTCTGAACAAATGCCGGCCGTTCGACGAGCTGATGGGTATTCCGCTTGCCGGCACCCACATCGATGTCCTGATGGACGCATTCAGGAAACTGGATAAAAAAGGGTATAAAAAAATGAAAGGCTATATTCAGGCGATTGATGCCCTGGAGCGGCGGCTTTACCCGGAACGGTTTGATCCGGAAGAACTCCCGAAGCTTTCAATGGAACCCCGCATTAATCACAGAAGAGCAGACATGCAGGTCCAGTAAACAAAAAAAACAGATGCAGCAATGAAAAGCATGCAAACAGGAGGTAAAACGTGAATGAAAAAGAATGCAGCAAGATGACTAAGGGCCCTGTCAGAGAAGCGCATTCTTTTCAGATAGCAAAAACAAGCAACAAGATTAAAAGAGAGGATTATTAATATGGAAATGATATCCACATTAGCTGCCAATTTTATGGGGCTGTTTCAGGCAGGCGGCGAAACGTTCATGGGATGGGTTACAGGAATTATTCCGACGGTCGTGTGCCTGATGGTAGCAGTCAACTCAGTGATTAAGATCATAGGTGAAGACAGAGTTACAAGATTTGCACAGAAATGTACCGGAAATATTTTCGGAAGATATCTTGTCCTTCCGTTCCTGGCTGTATTCTTCCTCGGAAATCCGATGATGTACACGTTTGGCCGTTTCGTTGAAGAAAAGTACAAACCGGCATATTACGATTCAACCGTTTCTTTCTGCCACCCGATCACAGGACTTTTCCCGCACGCAAACGCAGGCGAACTGTTCGTATTCCTCGGAATCGCAGACGGCATTACAGCACTTGGCTTGAATAAAGGAGATCTTGCGGTCCGCTACCTGCTCGTCGGTCTGGTTGTCATCCTGATCCGCGGCTTCGTAACTGAAAAGATTTACCTCAACATGGTTAAGAATAAATAAGGAGGAGCGCTTAAGATGTATAAAGCTGTAAAAATTTCAAAGGGTAACGGCGGCTGGGGCGGCCCGCTGGTCGTTAAAGCCGATGAAAAGAGAAATAAAATCCTTTGTGTCACAGGCGGCGGAATCCATCCTGTAGCGGAAAAGCTTGCAGAAATGACAGGCTGCACCACAGTTGACGGCTTTTCAACAGGCTGTCCGGATGATGAAGTCCTTGTTGCAGTCGTCGACTGCGGCGGAACAGCGCGCTGCGGCGTTTATCCGAAAAAAGGTATTTATACCATCAACCTGATGCCGGTCGGCCAGTCAGGACCGCTTGCAAAGTTTATCACAGAAGATCTGTATGTTTCTGCAGTAACAGAAAAAGATCTTAGTTTTGCAGATGAAGCAGATGCTGCAGCTGCAGCACAGGCTTCCGCAGCACAGGCAGCAGCACCTGCAGCAGGCGCGCCGAAGACAAAGGAACAGGCGAAAAAAGAGATCGCCGAAATGCGTGCCGGAAAGAAAGAGAATTTTGTCACGAAAGTCGGTAAAGCAGTCGGCAGCGTCGTGAGCAAATTCTTTGCGGCAGGCCGTGAAACGATTGACATGTGCATCAAGAACATCCTTCCGTTCATGGCATTTACATCCACACTGCTCGGTATCATCAGTGCGTCAGGTCTCGGCGATGTTATCGCAAATACGATTGCTCCGCTTGCAGGAACACTTCCGGGCATGCTCGTAATC
>JAFRGW010000023.1 GCA_017433615.1 Eubacterium sp. | reverse complement strand
ATCATAAAGATGAAACAATGGATTTCGAGAATATGAGGTGAGCCGATATGGTTTATGACTATATTGTTCAGAATTATAAAAAAGGTGAGCCAATTTTCCTGAGTGAACTGCCCGGAGAGTCCAGAGATTATCTGCGGCAGGAGATGAAACAACTGGTCGATGGAGGAAAGCTGGAACGCCTCTATAATGGTGTCTACTATCTTTCCTATGTGACGATTCTCGGAACAAAAGGCAAGGTCTCGATAGACTGTTATATAGAGAAAAAGTATCTGAATGCCAACGGCAGGATCTCTGGATATGTGACGGGCCTGCAACTTGCGAATCAGTATGGCTTTACTACGCAGAACCCATCCTGCCATGAGATCTGCAGCAACGAAGCGACGACAAAACAAAGGAAGCAGTACGTTGACGGAAATACGATCATAGTTTATAAGCCGGTCGTAGATATCACAGAAGAGAACAAGTCCGCCCTGCAGTTTTTGGATTTGATGTCCGTCATTGATAAATACAGTGAGATCACGGGAGCAGCGCTTACGGCGGCGCTGAAGCGATTTGTGGAGATGATCAGAGTAGATTTCTCTGTAGTAAAAGAACTGTTGCCGCTCTATCCTGACAGGGTATATCGGAATATCTACGAAGGAGGGCTGATGGGTGAACTGGTATAAGGAACATGGGGACGAGTGGAAGGAAATCATAGAGACCGTTGCCGCCGAAGAGCACCGTACCACACAAATGGTTGAGAAGGATACCATCCAGTCGATGTTCCTTTTCGGGCTGTCAAAGAGTGGTCTCCCATTCGTTTTTAAAGGAGGTACTTCGCTTTCCAAGGCATATGAGCTGATCGACAGGTTTTCCGAGGATATAGATCTGTCAATGAACCGAAAGCCGACGGAATCTGAAAAGAGGAGATCCAAGAATACGGTGCTCAGTATAGCGAAGGAATTGGGAATGACACTCCTGAACCCGGAAGAAATACAGTCGAGGCATAGCTACAATCAGTATGTCTTTAGTTATAAATCCCTGTTCAGCGCCTCCCCGTTGCAGATGGTGGTGGAAACAAGCTTCTATCAGGCGGTTTATCCGGTAGAAATGCGCCCCGTATACAGTTACATTGGAAGATTTTGTGAGAAGCGGGATATCACGCTGCCAATCCAGTTCGATGCGGCAGTTGTGGAGATGCAGGTGCAATCGCTGGAAAGAACCTTTATCGATAAAGTGTTCGCTGTCTGCGATTACCGATTACAGGATATGCAGAAAAGGGATTCAAGGCATCTGTATGATATCGCCAGGCTCCTTCCTGAAATCGAGTTATCAGAGGAACTGGATGCTCTGATCGACGAAGTACGGAAAGACAGAATGCGGTCAAAAAACAATCCTTCTGCTCAGTTGGGGCACAATATTCCCGAGATGCTCAAGGAAATCATAAACAGCCGGTTCTATGAGCATGATTATAATGAAATCACAGAAAAGCTGCTTTACGAGGACGTATCCTATGAAGAAGCCATAAGCAGAGGAATTTCCGTCGTGGCAGGACTTGATATTTTTGAGTACAAGACTGTGGAATAGGCTCTGGAAAATACATGGCATGGTCACAGACTTTTGGAATAATTATCAGCGATAATATGTGATAAAGATTTTATACCACAAGTCCAATGACAGCTTCAGTTTTGGATCGTATACTGAAGATACAAAGAACGGGAGGAGGTTCGAAATGAAGTATACGTCCGCTGAGGCAGGAAAATTGGTAAAAAAACTGGAAGAACAGGTCAGAGACTTGCGAAGTCGTGAGATTAAAAGCGCTGTGTTTCATGCGGCATCGACCGAAGATCCTGAAAAGTTGCGTCCGGAATATCATTTCTCAGAAGTACAGACAAAACTGGAAAAGATACAACGGGATATTCGAACAGTAAAGCATGCCATCAATGTTTTCAACACAACACATACGCTTCCGGGGTATAAGAATCTTACAATCGACCAGGTGTTAATATTGATTCCGCAGTTATCTGCCAGAAAAGAAAAGCTGCGGAAAATGGCTGCAAGACTTCCGCGTGAGCGAGTGGATGTTCTTATGAGTCGGGGAAATATTATTGACTATGAGATCGCTAATTACGAGATTGGTGCGGCAAAAGAAGCATACGAAAAGACGGTAGAAGAGTTGAGCAGTCTTCAGTTGGCTTTAGATGCCGTTAATACCTCTGTGACGATGGAAATCGAGGTTGAATGAGTATTTTCCGGATGTCATGCGCAGATCCAAGGGCTGCTTCGCCTATAACAGAGAGGCTCCAGGTTGATTGTAAGGGTACTGTGTTATTTCTTACGTTATTATTATCAGTCAAGGTATATGGTTACGAATGATGGGTTCGAAAAATCCACCAGAACAGGTTTGTGTATGATATCAAAAACTTTGGCGGCGGAAGTTCGGTTTCATGCCGCTATTTTTCCCTTGAAAGATAACCGGCGCATTCTCGTGACTTGAGTTATGTGGTTCACAGATTTTACCCACAAGTATAAGGAAGTAATAAATGTATCCAACAATTGACAAAGTGAAGACAGGACAAAAGATTAAGAAGTTGCTTCGACAACGCGGAATATCTGTAAAAGATGTTCAGGATTATCTCGGGCTGGCATGCGTTCAGGGAATATACCACTGGCTTGATGGACGAAGCCTGCCCACAGTCGATAATCTGTATGCACTCAGTGAACTGCTTGTCGTCCCGGTGGATTGTTTACTTGTTGGAAATCGCAGCTTTTCAAATGACTTAAAAAAGCATTCGTATGGGTTAAGGCTTCAGGCATATCAATGTGCCATGCTCGGAGTTGAGGCGGCATGAGATATATCATATATAATTTAGATAGCTGCGGAGGATCATTGCTTTTTAAAAAGAGGGACGTTTCATGAGTGAAAATAAAAATTCGGAAACGGATAATCAAAAAGGCATTGGTGGTTCCGTCCAGAGGAATACCGGAAAACCCATTCGCAGAGATCCCCGAGACATCATTCTCCGGGATCCGCAGGAAGCATACAAGACCGGCATCGGGCCATATACAGTGGAGGATTATTATGCGCTGCGGGAAGAGCGCCGTGTAGAGCTGATTGACGGCTGGATTTATGATATGGCGAATCCGGGCTTCGCGCATCAGCGGATATATTTCCTGGTTGCAATGCAGCTGGAGAACTGTATCAGGGAGCATGCAAAGGACTGTATAATGATACCGGATTTCGGGATCAGGCTGGACCGGAACGACAAGACGATGGTGGAACCGGATATTGTTGTACTATGCAATAAGTCTTCGCTGAACAAACGGTATTTTGATGGTGCGCCGGATCTGGCTGTTGAGGTCTTGTCACCTTCCACCCGGGCGCATGATCTGCTGCGGAAGTGGTATAAGTATCAGAAAGCAGGCGTGAGAGAGTACTGGGTCATTGATCCGCAGAAGCAGGAGGTTCTGGTATTTGATTTTGCCGACGGCGCGGAAGATAAGCCGGAGATCTATCCGTTCGGTGGAAAGATTGCTGTCCGGATTTCGGAAGGAATCTGCGAGATTGACACGGCGGAATTTCCGGAAGTGATTCGGATGGTGGAGACGTGAGGGGATGTTTTTTGAGACCTGATATGTTATCATAATATAATATAAATATACAGGAACAATGACACAGGGAGAGAATTATGGGAATTTATCTGAACCCTGGAAACAGCGGATTTGCCGCGGTACGGAAAAGTGAATACATTGACAAAAGCGGACTGATTGCACTGATTAATAACACAATCGGAACAGCTTATAAATTGACCTGTGTCAGCAGACCAAGAAGATTTGGTAAGTCGTTTGCGGCAAAGATGCTTTGCGCGTACTATGATGGCAGTTGTGATTCCGCAGCTCTGTTTGATGACCTTGCGATTGCAACGGATGCTGATCTTGCGGTTCATTACAGGGAGCATCTGAATCAGTACCATATTGTTTATCTGGATATGACCGGTATTCTGACAGCATGCAATGCGGAGGATCTGCCGGCATTTATCACAGAGTGTGTCGGGCAGGAACTTAGAGACGAAATGCCCGATTTACAGAAGAATCCTGCTCTTTATGCAATGATGGCAGCCTTTGCAGAGAAGACGGGCCGGCAGTTCATTATGATTATTGATGAATGGGATGCGCCGGTAAGGGAGCATCCGGAGATGGAGCAGGATTATCTGCGGTTTTTACGTTCGTTATTTAAGAACAGCGGTGTGACGGACAAAATATTTGCTGCTGTTTACATGACCGGAATTCTCCCGATTAAGAAAGACGGATCGCAGTCTGCAATTTCGGACTTCAGGGAATACACAATGGTAAAACCCAGAATGTATGCACCGTTTGTCGGCTTCTCAGAGGAAGAAGTGCGCCTGATTTGTGAACAGTACGGGGTTGGATTTTCAGAAATGAAGAGCTGGTATGATGGATATGGATTTACGGAGGCTCCTTCTGTCTATAATCCGAATTCTGTTATGGAAGCGGCCCGGAACAAAGAATTTGCCTCGTATTGGACAGAAACTTCTGCCGCATCAAGTCTTTTATCTTTCATAAGCATGGATCAGGATGGACTGGCAAAGACGATCACGGAATTGATCGGAGGGATTCCTGTTCATGTGGATTCGCTCGGTTTTGCGAATGATCTGCGGACGTTCAGAAACAGAGATGATGTGCTTACACTGCTGATTCATCTTGGGTATCTGGCTTATGATGAAGTAGAGGAAACGGCACGGATTCCGAATGAGGAGATTCGACTGGAGTTTTCAAGGGCTGTCAGAGAGGTTAAGAATAGTGAGACGATTCAGCGTGTTCGTGAAAGTGATCAGCTGATTCTGGATACAGTAAACGGAAATGCGGATGCTGTAGCAGCGCAGATAGAAAAGATTCATCGTGAGGAAACATCGCCACTGTTTTATAACAATGAACAGGCTCTGCGTTCTGTGATAAAACTGGCATATTTCAGCTACAAAGACTATTTTATAAAATTTGAGGAGCTGCCTTCCGGACGTGGATATGCAGATTTAATCTACTTTCCTAAAAAACGCACGGGAATGCCGGCTTTGCTTATTGAATTAAAATGGGAGCAGAATGTGAAAAGTGCGATAGATCAGATCCGGCAGAAGCAGTATCCAACTGTGTTAAGCGAATATGGAGGTGAGATACTTCTGGTCGAGATTACATACGAGAGCAGGAGCGGGAAACATTCCTGTGTCATTGAGCCAATGACGTAACGAAGGAGACAGGGGACGGTTCTCTGTCTCCTTTTCATTTCCACGCCGCGGAAATTCTCTGTATTATCAATCCTTCCCCGCAATGCTATAATACAGGCAGTCGGAAGACTGTTTTTGTGGAATGCGGGTTTGAAGGGGAAGGTACAGATTCGATGAAAAGTTTATTCAGTGATAACCGGCTGGCGGTTCTGCTGCAGCAGTTCCGCAATACGCAGTCCCTGTCAGTGAATAGTCTTGCGTCCCGGCTGGAGGTCAGCGACCGGACCATTCGTAATGATATTAAGCAGTTAAATGAGATGCTGAATGGTTGTGCGCTGATTGACGGACAGAAGGGATATTACTCACTGCGGGTGTTTGATCCGGAGCAGTTTCAGCATGCGGTGGATGAGATTTCCGAAACGGATGATTTTCTGAATTCGCCGCGCAACCGTATGGACTTTATGTTTGGGCGTCTGATGCGGGCGGATGCGCCGCTGTTGACGGATGATCTGGCGTATGAGATGTCGATCGGCCGGACGACGCTGGTCGGGGATCTGAAGAAGCTCCGGTCTGAGGTTGAGGCGTATCATCTCACGATTCAGGGCAAGACCAATCAGGGTCTGACGCTCTGCGGCAGTGAGACGGATATCCGGCGGTATGTGCTGGAGACGAATTATGAGGTGCTTTACGAGACCTTTCCGCTGGATCAGGAGATTGAAGAGATCATCAGCCGGATGTTTACGGAGAATCGGCTGGAGCGCAAGGCACAGGAGAATTTCCGGCGGTTTGTGATCCTGATGCTGGACCGGTTTCTGACAGGACATTTTATCGGGCAGCTGACAGATAAGACGTACAACCTGTCGGCGCGGTCTGAATTTTCGCTGGTGAGTGACGTGGTGGATCAGATCAGCAGAAGTCTGCAGATCGAACTGCCGGTTGAGGAGAAGCTGTTTGTTCTGATGCCGATTATCGGCATGCGGACGCCGGCGGATATTGAAGGGATGCGGTCGATTGAGCTGGATGAATCGGTGCGGCCGCTGACGAAGAAGATCCGGGAGCGGATCCGCGAGGAGATGAATCTGACGATCCGGCCGGGTGATTTCAGGGAATCATTCTTGTATCATCTGATGTTTATGATTAACCGGATGCGGTTCGGGATCCGGCTGCCCAATCCGCTGACACAGGAGGTCGCGGAGAAGTATCCGCTGGCCTGGCAGATGGCCGGCATCGCAGCGGATGTGATTGCGCAGGAATATGACCTGCCGATTACGCGCGATGAGCAGGCGTATCTGGCGACGTATTTTGGCGTATTTCTGGCGGAGAGCCAGATGGAGCGGGAGCGGTTCCGCATTGCTGCGGTGTATACGACCGGGCGCGTGACGGCGCGGCTGATTGAGATGCAGCTATCAAGGATTTTGACCGCGAAGGATCAGCTGACACTGATTCCGCTGGAGGAAGCTTCGCCGGAACGGCTTGCGGCGTTTGATCTGGTCCTGTCCACCCAGGAACTCGAAGGGGACTGCGGACGGCCGGTGATCCGGATCAATGAGATATTTAATGAGCAGGAGCTGCGCCGGAAGATTGACAAGGCGCGCTACTGGGACGAGGTAGATTCGCCGGCGCTGGACAGCAACTGGTTCGTGATGGCCGGACTTCTGGATCGGGAGCAGTTTTTCGTCATGGAGACGGAAAAGACCTATGAGGAAGCACTGCACCGCATGGTTGACAGTCTGTGCATGCGGGGCCTGGTCGATGAGGATTTTGAGGAACGGCTTGCGGAGCGCGAGAAGAAGGGTACCATGGTATTTGACAATGCCATTGCACTGCCGCACGCAATTCAGTACGCCGGCGACCGGATCGTGCTGGCGATCGGTGTATTTCCGAAGCCGATCAGGAGCGGCGAACACGAGATCAGCATCATCTTCCTGCTGGCGCTGCCGGAACATGTAGAAGAAGAGGACAACCTGCTGATCCGCCTGTATGATGAGATTATCGTGATCAGCCAGGATAAGGAACTGCGGGACAGCATCGCAAAGGCGTCGACCTACCAGCAGATGCGGCAGGCGCTGTACCGGCAGATGGAATAAACAAAGAGAAGAGGGTTTTGCCGTAAGAAACATAGAAAGGTTTCATGCGGCTGACCCTCTTATTTTATGCTTTGCAGCAGCTCAGATGGCGAGAGAAGTTGAACCAATTTCCACACCGCGGAAATCCTCCGCACTAATCCATTTCCATCCACGTGAAAATGAACGTATTAAAGTATCCCTCCCTTCCCGATACAATAAAGCCAGATCAAAGATAAACCACGCGGGGTAAGGAAAAAAGAAGGTTTATAGGTTTCAAAGAGGAGGGAACAACAAGATGGAAAACTGGCTTGGACTTGAAGGACAGGTTGTAATCGTAACAGGCGGAGCAAGCGGCATCGGCAAACACGTCGCGGAGACACTGAAGGCAGCGGGCGCGACACCGGTTATCGCGGATCTGAGTGTTGAGACAGGAGATACGCTGGAAGATATGTACTGTGTCAAGTGCGATGTCACCAGCGCAGACAGCGTAAACGCTATGGTCGCAGCGGTCGTCGACAAATACGGAAAGATTGACGCGCTGGTCAACAATGCAGGCATCAACCTGCCGCGGCTTCTGGTAGATGTCAAGGGCGAGCGTCCGGAATACGAACTGAATGAGAAGTCATTCGACCTGATGTTCGGCATCAACGTCAAAGGCCTCATGTTCTGTGCACAGGCTTGTGCAAAACAGATGTTAAAGCAGGGAAAAGGTGTTATCCTGAATATGTCATCGGAATCCGGCAAAGAAGGATCCCAGGGACAGTCAGCATACTCAGCAACGAAGGGTGCGGTCGACAGCTTCACACGTTCCTGGGCGAAGGAACTCGGCAAATACAACATCCGCGTTCTGGCAGCGGCACCGGGCATCATGGAAGCAACCGGGCTTCGCACACCGGCCTACAATGAGGCGCTGGCATACACAAGAGGCGTGAAGCCGGAAGATCTCTCCACGGACTACACGAAAGTCATTCCGCTCGGACGCGACGGCAAGCTTGACGAAGTCGGCAACCTGGTTGCATACCTCGTATCCGACCGCGCAAGCTACATCGCAGGAACGACAATCAATATTTCCGGCGGAAAATCACGAGGCTGACGAAAATGCCGGAAACCGGCAATGAGATGAGGATAACGTTTTAAGGTGCAGGGCACCGCAAGCAAAGAGGAGGTAACACATGCTGCAGATTTGTCTGGTCATTATAGTGGCCTTTATCGCACAGGGTTTATTGAGTGCAATTCAGATGAAGCATTTTACAAATGAATTTTTGAAGATGCGAAGAAAAGGCAAGGTAGCCTGCGGCAGAAAATCCGGCGGCTTCCGGGCAGGCGCGATCGTTATGTTCCAGATCGACGATCACGGTATCGTGAAGGAGGCAAAGAAGCTGGAGGGGATTACCTTCATGGCACGCGTGAAACCGATGGAGGGCTTCGAGGGACGGTATATCGGAGACCTGACGGAGGCGGACGCAGATAAAACGCATAAAAATCTTGGCAAGGCGATCGCCGATGCGGCACTGTCCTACCGGAAGTTTACGGCGGGGGAGATCATCCCGGAGCCGCCGACACCTTTCGAGAAGGTCGGAAATGCAATCGGAGCACTCGCCGGAGGCAGGATGCATTAATGCAGCTTGAAAACTTCATATTTTAAGAAAGGCGGAACATTATGGATTTTATTGTTAAACTGGCTGCCGGCTTTATGAACCTGTTTACACTTGGCGGAGAGCAGTTCATGAACTGGGTTACGGGCATCATCCCGACGATCCTGATGCTGCTGGTTCTGATGAACGCACTGATCGCGCTGATCGGTGACAAGAGAGTTGAGAAGATCGCGAAGTTCTCAACCAGCAACCCGATTCTGCGGTATGCGGTACTCCCCTTTATCAGCGCATTCATGCTGGGCAACCCGATGGCGCTGTCGATGGGCAAGTTTATGCCGGAATTCTACAAGCCGAGTTACTACGCTTCAGCAAGTTATCACTGTCACACAAACAGCGGTATTTTCCCGCACATCAATCCGGCCGAGATCCTGATCTTCCTGGGAATCGCAAATGGTATCTCCCAGCTTGGCCTGGACACCACACAGCTGGCACTTCGCTACATGCTGATCGGTTTCATCGCGAACTTCATTTCCGGCTGGGTGACTGATTTCACAACAAGATTCGTAGAGAAACAGCAGGGCATCAAACTGAGCCGTGAACTGAAAACACATATCTAAACCAAATATCATTCGGCAGCAGGGCTGTGCTGCGGAACCCTGGAAGAAATCATCCGATCACTTCCGGGCAATTCATCCGGAACAGTCAGTTTAAGAAAATAATGCATCAGCTTCAGGCAGAGAGGATATAAAAATGGCAGAATATCGTGCAATTCGTATTGAAAAAGGTTCGGGCGGTTTTGGCGGCCCGCTGGTAGTTAAGGGGACAGAAGAGAAAAATAAAGTCATGTACATCACGGGCGGCGGCGTAGCACCGGATTTTCTGGATAAGATCGTCGAACTGACAGGGCTTGAGCCGGTCAACGGTTTCAAGACCAGCTGCCCGGAAAATGAGATTGCACTCGTGATCATCGACTGTGGCGGCACACTTCGCTGCGGACTGTATCCGAAAAAACGGATCCCGACCATCAATATCAACCCGGTCGGCAAGGCAGGCCCGCTGGCACAGTTCATCAAAGAAGATATCTACGTATCAGGCGTAACCGCAGACAATATTTCACTGGCAGACGCATCTGAGACACCGATCGGAGGTGATGCAGACGGCGCGGACGGCAAAGCTTCCGGTCAGGATGGTACAGCAGTCGCTGCAGTAGCTTCCGGCAGCGATGCAGCATCCGAAGGCGGCGAGAAGAAGGTGAAGTACGAGTCCGGCAAAAAGATCTCTGAACAGATGGAAGAGTCCGGCAATGCAAACCTGCTGACCAAAGTTGGTCTTGGCGTAGGTAAGATTATCGCAACGTTCAACCAGGCGGCCCGCGACGCGGTCCAGACCTGTATCGGAACACTGCTTCCGTTCATGGCATTTGTATCCATGCTGATTGGTATCATTAACGGAACCGGATTTGGTGAGGCATTCTCAAATCTGCTGCATCCGCTGCTCGGCAACACCATCGGACTTCTTGTTCTCGGTATCATCTGCTCCATCCCGGGTCTGTCCGCACTGCTCGGACCGGGCGCTGTTATCTCACAGATTCTCGGCGGTATCTTCGGCGCAGAGATCGCAGCAGGCAGAATTTCACCGTCCATGTCCCTGATCGGACTGTTTGCACTGAACTGCCACGCAGCCTGCGACTTCATCCCGGTCGGACTTGGTCTTGCAGAAGCCGAGACAGAGACCGTTGAGGTCGGCGTTGTATCCGTCATGTATTCAAGATTCATCACAAGCTGGGTCCGTGTCCTGCTTGCAGTCGTCGGCAGCATCGGCCTGTATACAACAGTAGCCTGAGTTTATAAGAATTTAATGGTGCCTGTCACCGCAGATGCAGTGCCGGGCACCATGAAAAAGGTATAGAATAAAAAAGACATAAATCAACGAAATCACGATGGTGTGTTACACCGGATAAGGAGATTAAAATGAAAGTTATTTATGAGAACCAGGTTACAGCAATGGGCGCAGGCGTTGAAGAGTTCAAGGACGCCGGACTGTTTATTATCTTCGGTGAAAACGCACCGGAAGAACTGAAGGACTACTGCTACAGTGTCAGTGTGAACCCGATCAACGGAACAATCGCTCCGGGACAGACCCTGTGTGTCGGCGACGCATCTTACAAGATCACGGCAGTCGGCGAGGAGGCACCGGTCACACTCGCAGGACTCGGACATTGCACAATCAACTTCAGCGGCGCGACAGAAGTAGAGCTGCCGGGCACAATCTACGTTGAGAACAAAGAGATGCCGGTCGTTGAAATCGGCACGAAGATTATGATCGTGGAAGACTGATTCATAAGAATCGGGCAGATCGAATCGGTCAGAGCGATCGGTAAAACCACAGGAATACCTCCACAGAAAATAGAATGAAATAATCCCTCTAAAAGAACCCTCCCGCAGGATTCATCTGTAACAGTTGTTACGATGGCTGCGGGAGGGTTCTTTTATTGGGCTGGCTGTGTTGCAGGTGAGATTGTAATTTTCAATCCCAGCTGCCGTAGTATTTTCAGAATCGTGATCAGTTTAGGATTCGTTTTGTAAGATTCTATTCTGGCAACTGATGATTGGGGGATACTACAGAGGGATGCGAGATCTCGCTGTGAAAGACCCAGTGCATTGCGTTGCTGAATGATGGCAGTGATGATAGCAGCTTCTTCTTTGGCTTCATCCAGAAGCGCAAATGCATCAGGATCAGATGTATGTATTTGTTCTACATATTCATTCCAGTTCACGGTGTCCTCCTTTTCTGCTGAGGTAATCATTCATTTCTGAAATTGCCTGCTCGATCTCTCTGCGTGGTGTCTTACGGGTTTTCTTTCTGAAATGGTGGAGCAGGACAAATGTATTATTGTCGAAACAGAAGAAGAATACCCTGTTATGACCGGGACGTAATTCCCAGATATCCTGTTTCAGATGCTTTACGATTTCCTTTGGTAAATATGTTCCATTCATTTGAAGAAGCCAGATATGGCGGGCAAGCTGTTGATACTGAATTCGTGCATCTTTGCTTTGCTCTGTTCTTTGACGTAGTTCTTCAAGAAATATAAGAACATCGGAGTATCCATCAGAAGTTTCATAAAATTCAATATTGTACATAGTTTCTCCGTGAATTTATGATAGCGTAAACGCTATCATAAGTCAATATCGATTTGCTCGGGACCTGTGTGACCATCGTTGTTTGCGTTGAATATTATGTCGTCATAATATCACGAGAATAATATTATGTCAAAGCAATAAACGACAATATAAAAAAGCCCGTTTCTTTACAGAAAGGGCTTTGGATGATGTGGTAATATTGATAGCTTTACATGCGGGCAGACCTTGGGTACAGCATCAATTAACTTCAGATCGGGAATTTTCGGAATTTACTTGGTGAGAGCCCGATCCTGCCGGTGAAAGCATTGGTAAAGGTAGTCTCATTCTGGTAGCCGACCAGGCGTGAAATGACTTTGATCGGCTGATCCGTGGTTTTAAGGAGATACATGGCGCGGTCCATCCGTGTGATCATGAGGAATTCGTGCGGAGAATAGCCGCAGTCTCGCTTGAAAACACGTGAAAAATGGTACTGGCTTAAGCTGACAGCCTGCGCGATATCCTCCAGCGAGATCTGCTCGGCATAGTGTGTCCGGATAAATTCCATGGCATCCCGTGTAGATTCCGAAAGCCGTGTATTTCCGGTCTCGCCGGTCTCCGCAGAGGTATTCTGATCCAGAAGAGAAATCAGAAGGTGATAAATCTGTTCAGAGGTCTTCCATTCGGAAACAGTCTGATTGTTTCGATGTGAGTAAGTGAACTGTTCCAGCTGCCGCCGGGTTTCTTCAGGATGCGCTACCGGGAAAACAAAAGAGCCATAAGTCTGGATAAGCCGTTTATGGAAAGTCGGGAAATTGGATCCGCCAAGGTGCGCCCAGATGAATTCGGCGTGTCCCATACACCGGTATTCGTGTGAACCGAGACAGTCAAGGATGCACACTTCTCCCGGCTTGATAATTTCCTTCTTGCCGCCTGTCATCGCAGACATCTGTCCTTCACACAGGTAGATAATCAGGCTGCTGTGATAATAATCACGCCGGATCAGATAATCAGAGTTGGTGTAATAATGGCCGCAGCTGGTGAGATAGAAAAGCATCTCTTTCGCATTGTCAGACGGCGTAATCAGATAGAGATCGGAGCCCGGAAGGACTCCCTTTTCATTCGTCAGCATAGAAAAACTCCGGCAGAAATACATTTAATAAAAAACAAAAAACAAACGAAAAACGAATAGCAAGATTTAAAAAGGCTGCGTGAAAAGAATTCCAAAGATCATTCGCCGCAGAATGAATAGATACTCCTAGATTATACAGGGAAAACAGGGTGTTGTCAAAAATCAGAGAACGAATTCCCAGCAGCTTCCGGTTCTCGAAAGCACCTTTTTGGGGCAAGAAATAAAAAGGGTTTCGCATGCATTCTTATTCTATCTTGCGGTTCTCTAAAGTATACTGTGATCATAGAACAGAGAACAAAAACACAACGGCTGGGGAACATCCGGACGGAAAAAATCCGGGAAACATCCGGACGGAAATGAAAAGGCCGGACAACAGCAAAAAGATTTCAAGTCCGCAGGGAGCGGCAAAAAAACAATCATATAGAACGGAGGATTACAAAAATGGCTATGACATCAAGAGAAAGAATCATCGCAACGATCAACCACCAGACACCGGACAGAATTCCGATCGATCTTGGTGCTACCGGCCAGACCGGCATCAGCGTCTGCGCACTGACAAGACTGCGCGACTATCTCGGACTTCCGAAGAAGGACATCGATGTATTTGAGATCATCCAGATGCTTGGCGTTGTCGATGAAGATCTCCGTCAGGTAATCAAGTCCGACGTGATCGGCCTGAACCACCCGGAAGACAGCATGGGCGTTAAGAATAACGGCCAGAAGAAAAAATTCGTCATGCCGGACGGAACAGAGTGTTTTATCAATGCAGGTAATGAAGTCGATTACATGCCGGACGGCAGCATTTACATGTATCCGCAGGGTGACCGCACTGCACCGCCGTCAGTCAAGATGCCGGAAGGCGGATATTTCTTCGATATCATCGACCGCGCACCGGAACTGGATCCGGACATTGACGAGGATGACCTGACACCGCGTGAAGACTTCGAGAACTTCTTCTCCGTTATGGATGATGAGACTGCAGATTATTACGCAAAAGAGTCCAAACGCCTCTACGAGGAGACCGACTACGCAATCATCGGCAACCTGGCAGGCGCAGGATTTGGCGATCCGGGCGCAATCCCGGCAGCATTTGAGAAATATCCGAAGGGAATCCGCAGCTTCCAGGACTGGTGCATGGCGCAGATCCTGTATCCGGACTACATCAAGGAAGTTTTCGAGATGCAGACCGAGTACATGCTGAAGAACCTTGAGATCTACAAGCAGGCAGTCGGCGACCGCATT
>JAFRGW010000022.1 GCA_017433615.1 Eubacterium sp. | reverse complement strand
TCTCGCAGGCCTGATATTCATACAGCAGGGAGGCAAAGTACTTCCCTGTGGGCTCCTGACTGACTGTCACGGATTTCAGTTTCCAGTCTTCCGGTATTTCCCTGTGCTTCCGGATCTGCACCGGTCCTGCTTTCGGCAGTCTCAGATGCTTTCCTTCCAGGCGGATATTTCCGTTGACAACGTTCGTTGTATAGCTTCTCCTGCAGCTGTGCTTTTTCCTGAACTTCGGAAATCCGGTCTCTTTCTTCTCAAAGAAGCTTCTGTATGCCCGCTCCAGATGCAGCTGCACATTTGCCAATGCCAGGGAATCGACTTCCTTCAGCCACGGATACTGTTTCTTATATGCCGCGGGCGTACACCGGAGTGATTTTCCGCTTTCCCGATATGTCCGGATCTTGTCCGCCAGCATCTGGTTATACAGAAATCTGCAGCTGCCGAACGTCTTTGCGAACAGTTCCCTCTGGGAGGCATTCGGATAGATCCGGAACTTATATGCCCTGTTTGCCATCACTTCTCCCCCTGACCTTCGATATAGGCGCAGATGGTTTCGATCGGCGCACCTCCCGCTGTCAGAAGGCAGAAGCTCTGGCTCCAGAATGCCCCCTTCCAGAGTTTCTCCCGGATTTCAGGATGTTCTTTTTTCAGAAGGCGGCTGCTGGCACTTTTGTATGCGTTTATGAATTTACTGATCTCTGTTCTCGGCTGGGCACGGAACATGACATGCACATGATCACGGTCATGATTCCACTCCTCGAGCTCAATTCCATAGCGGGCAGCAATATAAGAAAAAATCTCTTTTGCACGCAGGGAAATATCATTATCAATGACTTTTCTTCTGTACTTCACCACCATGATCAGATGATAGTACAGCAAATATACTGAATGTCCATTATAATCAAGATTGTTCATAGAATCAGCCATCTCCTTTCTTCGACTGATCCCATTATATCATAATTATGTCTATCGAACAAGTGTTCTTTTTTGTTCCTGAGATATTTTTTGCAATTCACCCCGCCAGGCTGCAGAGGATGGGGGAATTCTTGCTAAACTATGTTAAAAATCAATCGTCTGCACTGCCGATTCTTCTGCTGACAAGAAAGCCCCCCTCATCTGTCACGGTCTCATATTCCTTCGCTATAGGGTTTTCATTTCCGACGACCAGATAATCGCAGCGATTACCATTGCCGCAGGTGCTGCAGCGGATCAGCCTGCCGTGGATCTCGCTGATGCCAAAGAAATCACTGTTACACAGGAGCGGCAGCACATGCAGAAGGCCATGCCGTTTTGCAAATTCCGCATTCGGACACTGCGTAAAATGATACCGCGCGGCATGGTGCTCCTTATCATACGGTTCGCTCACATTGATAAAGCCCGCAGGCCAGGCAGCGATCTGTTTTCTGTCTGTATCGCCGGATCTGCGGAAGATTATGTTGATCAGCCGCATATCAAATGCCCGGTTCAGGTTGAAGATCTTTCCAAGCTTTGTAAACGGTCCCATAAACATGGTCTGTACAAAATCCTGCAGTTTTGATACTGGCGGCTGATCCGGCAGCGCCGGATAAAGCGCAAAGACAAGAAGGCCGCCGTAAATGGCACTGGCGTGCCCGCTCTTTTTGCCTCCGAGATCAGGAAGATCCGCGAGATAAGCCTCATAGTTTTCAACAGTCCGGTGCCAGACTTCTTCTGCCTGCTCAGTTCCATATCTGCCCGCAAGCCATTTTCTGGCTGGTTTTTTGTATGGATTTTGATCGATCGAAATGTGATTCATACGGTCCCTCCTTACCGCCAGTCGTTGTTTACCCAATCCAGCAGCTCTGTTTTCAGAGCAGCTCGATCCTTCGCACAATCCTCCGGATGCTGCCGCTCCGATTTAAATGCCATCTTGTAGATCCAGGGCAGTCTGGTCAGAACTGCATGACTCATGTGCTTATAAGCTATATGCTTATGGGGATACGGAAAACCGATCTCATTCAGCTTCTTTTCCATGTAAACAGCACTCTCATACGATGGCCAGACCTCATCATGCGTAGAAGACAGCATCAGAACCGGCGCCTTGATATTCTCGATCGGGATCAGTGTTTCCGGCGTAATATCCTTATCACGGTTGAATGTGATGATATGCATTTCTTTCTCGCGCATGATCATCTGCAGGATATGGAATGATCGGCTGCGATAAGGTGCATAGGGCAGTTCCCTTCCCCGGTAACTCCAGCAGGAAGTCCCGGAAGGCGCTTTGTTTTTACCGCTCCCGGTCAGTCCTTCACTTACAAAGTGGGAGGGCACACGCACGATCACGCAGGAAAGTTCAGAGAACAGAGAGGCAGCCACAAGAGCCATTTCACTTCCCTTGGAGGTCCCGTCGATACCGACCTGCTGATACCCCTGTTTCTTCAGCCATCCGATTGCCTTTTCCACAAACTCGACCGGCACCTGGGAAAGTTCTTTCGGTGTCTGCTTTGTTTTGAAAAGTGCCAGCGCCAGTGCGGGAATGCCATTTTTGTGATAGAATTCCGACTCCTGCTTCGTAAGCGTCATCCCTCCATCCGACCCGGACATCACGATCATCACCTTGTCTTTCCGACCGTCTCCCGGATACAAAACTGCCTCAAAACCTTCCGTCTGCACAGAAGTAATGATCTTCTTACTCATTTAGCCTCTTCCTCCATACAGCTGGTGAATGTTTCGGTCATCAGCTGCGCACTCTCACATAAAAGTCACACTTCCTGGATTCCGATTTTTTATCCAGCTCCATTCTTTTATTTCCTCGCATGTACTGTGATCTACGGTTCGAAGATTACTTTGCCAGAATCCGGGCGATTTCATCAAAGTCTTCTTTAGATTCCCTAAAATACGGCAGCATAGCATAGCAGTGAATCATGCCAGGACGCTCCCGAACCGAGTATTTCACACCATATTTTTTACAGGCGTCAATGAAATTCTGCTTTGCACCGTAGAGGACTTCATCTGTGCTGTATACGAAGTGAATATGATCAACTCCGCGCAGGTCGCCTTTGGAAATATGGATCATAAATTCCGGAACATCGTCCCGCCCCTGCTTTTCATACTTCTCGACTTTTTCCATAAACGCGTAATCCACCATCATGTCCTTTGGATTGTTGGCCTGCATGATTGCCCGTTCCGCATCATTCCACGGTACTTCGCCCGGCGATACGGCAACGATATGCCGCGGCATCGGCAGTTTCTCCTTCATGGTGTTGTTATAAGCCGCGATCCCAATGGCCAGCGCGCCGCCTGATGAGAAGCCACAGGTACTGACGTTTCCTGCTCCATACAAGTCGATCAGCTGCCTGTAACACTCGTATGCCATCTCGTAAGCATCGGTAATGCAGTGATCAATGCAGAGCGGATACATGGGAAACCAGACATCACTGTTTGTTTTATGTGCCAGTTTTACGATCACATCCACGTCGCCTTTGTCCGGACCGATCATCATCCCGCCGCCAAAGAAGTAAAGGATTGCTTTTTCTGACCGTTTTTCTTCTTTCTGCACGATCAGGCATTCGCGTCCCAAGACGATATGCTTTTTGTAGATGGCCTTATGATCCTTCGGCATATAGAAGCCCCGGCTTCTGTTCATTTTCCGGACTTCTGCAAGAAATTGTTCCTCCGGGAGGGAGTACTTCTTCTTCATGCCCGACATTTTTACGCCCAGGTTGATCATCTTCGCCATTAAGCTCATTTCTGTTCGCCCCCCATATCAAAACAGAGCAGGTCCGAAATCAATCGAATCCCGCTCAGTGAAAAGTACGTTTTGAGGTTAGACTTCGCTAACTACATTTACTATACCTTAACTTATCCGTTTTTTCAATAGTTTTTGGCTTAATAAAGGGATTTTCTCTAAGTACTGAGGCAGCTTCCCCCACCTCACTTTAGTTCCACCAGCTTCCCTTGCAGCACATACCGTGCATTCTCAAACCGGGCTGTGTGATAACAGTAAGTTTCCCTTTTTTGCTGACCTCCGGCAATGATTCCAGATCGATCTCCATGATGAGATCAAGCATCGTCAGATACTCCCTGATCTGAATCATATGGTCCTCTTCAATCTGCATGCTTTGATCTTCTTTGTTCAGGATATCCAGCATCCTCATGACTTATACGCTCGTAAGATACCTGTAAAACGCATCGTGAAGCTGCCGCATTTCATCCGGTGCTTTAACGGAATGCCGGTACATGAACCGTTCTCCGAAACGGCTTCTGTATACAAATCCCAGCACAAATGCTGTTGCCGGGTCCGGGAGAACTCGGAAAATATTCAGCTTAGCCGGCGTCACCCGCAGACCCTTTTCACGAATACACTTGAAGTTCTCTTTGATTCCGGCAGCCGTCTTTTTCATCAGGCGCCAGTCCTGTCCTGCATGCTTCGGATCATCCGCCTCATAATATGCATCAGCAATCGGAACAACCATCCCCAAATGGCAGATCTGCCAGACATGCATATCCGACACAATCTGACACGGAATTCCGGCTTTTCTCATGATCTCTGCCAGCTTCTTCTCGCGTCCATCTGCTCTTCCGATTGTTGTCGACTGGATCAGCCGCGGTGTCAGAGCTGCATCCAGCACCTCACCGTCAAACCCGCCTCCCGCACCGGGAAATGCGGGAAGAATCCTCCCTTTACCACAAATATCTTCCCACTTATCATAAGGATCCAAAGAATTGACCATCGTCACAATTGTCGGACTGCAGTTGCTTTTCAATTCTTCAAGTGCCTGCAGAAGCTGATGCCCGCGCACTGCCAGTATAATAAAATCGTAGTAATCATTTCGTTCAAGTACAGACAGCACTTTGACAGAGGCTTTTC
Source organism: Eubacterium sp. (assembly GCA_017433615.1). Lineage (GTDB taxonomy): Bacteria > Bacillota > Clostridia > Lachnospirales > Lachnospiraceae > CADBRN01. The sequence continues at coordinate 2,387 of JAFRGW010000022.1, read as the reverse complement.
TTACTTTGTTGTTTTTCTTGTATTGCAGTCCATGCTTCTCAAGGGTTTTAAGCCGGCTGCCGCGGGCATAAACTGTAATGTCCAGTCCTGCTTCTGACAACAAAGCAGCATATAAACTGCCGATCACACCGGCACCGTAAAACAGAATGCGCATTGTCTCATTTTCCCTTACTTCAAACAGCGAAAACAACCCATTCCTTCCACTGACGCAACCTTCACCTTTGCGTAACGCTGTTCCAGGCTCTGCTTCAGGCTCTGTTTTGTCTCATAGGGAGGTGTAAAGAATCCTTTCGGCTGGTACAGATGACGTATGAACCAGTCTGTACGTCTGCATGCTCCCTGTATATAAAAGCATCCGCAGAAAACACCGCCCTTCTTTAATACACGATATGTTTCAGCATAGGCAGCTTCTTTATCAGGAAACGCATGAAATCCGTTCAATGATAAAACAACATCAAAGGATTCATCTTCAAACGGAAGAGATCCTACATCGCCCTGCAGGAAACGGATGCGGGAAAGTCCCATGGTTTCGGCCTTCTTCTTCGCAGATGCCATCATTTTTTCAGAATAGTCCAGGCATGTAATGTCTGCATCCGGAAGATCTGCGTATACCGGCATTGTTAATACTCCGGTCCCAACCGGAACCTCCAGGAGCTTCCCGCTGAAATTCTCCGGTACGCCGTACAATGCTCTTTCCAGATACTTCTGATTCTTCCCGGCATCCATGTTCCAGACAATCCGGCAGATTGCCTTTCCCGGCAGTGTGGAATAAGTCATCATTCCATCATAGAAATTCGCGTTGCTGCCTGTCAGTTTGTAAGCATTTTTGATCTGATCTCTTCTTGTCATAATTCATCCCCTTTCAGCATCGTTCCCCCGGGAAACCTTCCGCATTAAAGAATTTTTGAAAAGACCCGCGTGTATCTCCAGCTGTCGCCATGAGTTATACGCTTCTAACTATTGGTAATATATAACCTTTTCACGTTTTTTTCAATCTTTTTCTCATTCCTCTGTGCGGCGTGTGCATCCCCCGGGGGTTTTACTATATAGCGAAAAGAGCACCGGCAATCTCTTCCGGCGCCCCGCTCCTGTCTTCTGTGAATCATCCAGATTCAGGTTTGATGCTGCTTCAGTTTTACGTTCCTTCCCAGAACCTTCTTCGTGAAGAATTTCTTATAGGCTTTCTTTATCTTCTTGTTTGCGCTCGCCTTTCCGACCTTCACCTGCGCAGTGCTGATCTTCGAGCCTTTCAGCGCATTTTTCACTGTTTTCTTTTTCAGCAGTTTGGTCTTGAGAATCAGCTTCGTCGCCGGGCTTGACAGTAACTGACTTCGTCCCTAATCACAGTTCTGCAAGAAACGCTCTCTTCGAATACGGTTTCCAGTGTCCGTCAATCACAGTCCTGACATCCATTTCCCGAATCTGCTGTTCCAGCGCTTCCAGACGCCGGAAATCCATCCGCCATGACGGGAATTCTCCAAGCTGCGCATCACCGATATAAACCACCTTGTCCTCCGGTACATAGATCAGCAGCGCATCCTCCGTATGCGGAGATTCGGCATAACAGATCTCAGCATGCACACCGCCCAAATCGATACAGATGTTTTCCGTCACTTCTTCCTGCGCAGAAACCACCTTTAGCGGAACTCCTCCTGCATATTCTCTGCGGATACATACATCGCTGTTTATAAATCGCTTTGCATACCCCTGATCATCCTGCATTTCCTGCTGGATTCTTTCCAGGTGTGTGTTGGTTTCCGGCCTCGCCATCGTTTTTCCATGAACAGCATGCATGCCGAACGTATGATCCCAATGCCAGTGTGTAATCACCGTAATATCCGGCAACGGAAGCATTTCTTTTTCCAATGCGTCGTAAAAGTCCATGACATGGGATGACGAGTGACCTGCATCCACGGCAAGCGCCATGTCCAAGCCTTTGATATATCCCAGATTCGGTCTGTCCTTCACTGCATCACAAGGATAGATCCAAGTATGTTCTCCGATTTTCTGCATATGTGAATACCCCATATTTAATCCGCCTTCCAAATAAAGATCACCACATACAATTCAGAATACCTTAATCCAGCTTTTCAAGATCTTTCTTCGTACTGACCGGCGCAACATATATCATATCTTTTTTGCATACTTTTGAAATGGATTTCGGATCAGAATATACTGTTTTACTGCCTTCTATCCGAATGCTGCTCTGTGTGTTCCAAAGGTGTCCCAAATTTTTCATGCTTGATTCGTCAAAAAGATGTGGTGTATTTTGCAAGCTTCTTTCTAGTATTCGTCTTATTTTCTGTATTTAACATAGCACCACCTGGCGATTCTTCCGATCAAATCCACAGGCAGATCCTGATCATATGATCGAGTAGGAGGCGGCC
>JAFRGW010000021.1 GCA_017433615.1 Eubacterium sp. | reverse complement strand
CAGGGTCACATTCAGGATGTAATACTCATATTCGACCTCAACCTCGTATTCATATTCTTCTTCTGTTGTTTCTCCGGTCTCCGGGTCTGTATAAGATGTTGTACCTGTCCGTGTCTCTGTTCTGGTCCGGATCTCCACCTCTTCCTCCAGCTCCAGCTCATACTGCTTATCGAATAACGCCTGCAGTTCGCTCTGAACCTCTGCTCTGGTGTAATCCTCATATTTCACAGTCAGATAGGAAGTCAGAACATAAGGATTGTGGTTGATCTCCGCCAGGTTGTAACGGTATTCGTCATAACCGGGATGCGTGGATTCGATGTTATCGATCTCGCTGCGAAGCTCTGCCTCCAGCGCCTTGTAATCCTCATTGGCACCGATGATATCCGCATCCTCAGCTGTATAGGAGCTGCCCAACAGCGTTCCTCCGGATCCGCCTGCCATGGAAGAACAGGAAGAAAGCTGCGTAAACAGGAAGACAAGCAGAAAGATAAAAGCTCCCCCGATCGCAATGACTCCGGCATGGCTTTTCACGAATTCACCGGCTCTGCCGAACACCTGACTTACACGCTCTTTCAAAGAAGGTTTCACAGCGTGACCGTAAGCCGCCAGATTGCTGACAGTCCTTCCTGCCTTTGCTGCAGCGTAGTCCTGTTTGATGCTTTTCCGCTGCATAAACCGGGACAGCGGATTGGATTTCCCTGCAGGCTCTGCTGCCGTGCCGGGTGCTTTGGCCGCCGCGGCAGTTTTAACGCCTTCTGAGAATTCTTCCTCCACATGACGCAGCGTCTCTTTTTCTGCGCTGATCTCCGGTTTCACAGTCCGGTCATGCAGCTTGTTTCCGTATTTCTTGACCTTCTGCACGGTGCCCCTGGCAACATCCGCTCCTGCTTCCGCTGCCTGAACGCCCCGGTTGACAGATTCGACGCCGATATTGTCGTCTTCATCCGCCTCTGCGATCTTCCTGTGCAGCTGCTGGGATACGACCACAGATTTCAGCTTCCCGGACTGTTTCTTTTCAATGGGTTTCTTCCCATGCCGGAGCGTCTGCTCATTGTTCTTTGTCCCTTTGAGCTTTCGCTTTGTCCGGGTATAGCCCTTTTCAGTCAGAAGTCGTTCTGTTTTCTCCGCTTTGACATCCGACGTTTTCGCTTCCTTCATGTCATTGCGGAAACTCATCTTTTTCGCCATTAACCAGCCTCCTTTGCCTCCGCGACTTCACCGGGCTTGGTCGTCATGATCTTATAGAGCTCCAGATCTGTCGGGAACCGGTCCACAAACGGCAGGATTACATTTCCATAGAACAGCAGCCCTTCGCCCTCACCGGAATGCGTCACATAGGAGAGCTGATGCGGTGAGATGTTCAGCTGCTTTGCCAGGATCGCTCTGTCACCGACCGCCTGGTTCAGCATGTAGATGAAGTCACTGTTCTCAAAGATGTTCTCCACCTCGCGGCTGGCCAGCAGGTCCTTGACGTTCTGGGTGATGCCGGTCGGAATGCCGCCCCACTTTCTGAATCGTTTCCAGATCTCTACGGAATAGGCTGCCGTCTGTTCTTCCTTCAGAAGCAGATGCATCTCATCCATGTAATACCTGGTGGAACGTCCTTCTTCACGGTTTTCCGTCACACGGCCCCATACCTGATCCTGCACGATCAGCATGCCGATCTTCTTTAACTGCTTTCCCAGCTCTTTGATGTCATAGCAGACAAGGCGGTTATTGATATCGACGTTTGT
>JAFRGW010000173.1 GCA_017433615.1 Eubacterium sp. | reverse complement strand
GAGATCATCTATGTCGGCAAGGCGAAAAATCTGCACAGCAGAGTGAATCAGTATTTTACCGGAGCCCATGATTTCAAGACAACCAAGATGGTAAGTCATATCGAGGACTTCGATTTTACCGTGACCAGAACCGAGAAGGAAGCCCTGCTTCTGGAAATCAACCTGATCAAGAAATACCGGCCGAAATACAACATCATGTTCATTGATGATTCTTCATATCCCTATATCAAACTGACTCGGGAAGATTATCCCCGGCTGATGATTGCCCGGGATACCAGGAAAGACCGCAAGGCCCGCTACTTCGGACCGTTCCCGGACGCAACGGCAGCCCGCGATACGCTCAGGCTGCTGCAGGGCCTTTATCCGTTCCGGCGCTGTACGGTGATGCCGAATAAGGTATGCCTTTACTATCACATGGGACAATGCCTTGGCCCGTGTGAATATGAAATCGATAAGGGTTTATACCAGCAGATGGCGGACAGTGTGACCCGGTTTCTTAACGGTGACACAAAGGAGATCACTGCGGATCTGGAAGCTAAGATGTACGCAGCCAGCGAGAACCTGGAATTTGAGAAGGCCGCAGAATATCACCAGATGATCGAATCGATCAGCCGGGTCATTGACAAACAGATGATCGAGAGCAGTACAAGAGGTTCCCGGGATGTGTTTGCCTGGTATGTGAACCGGGGTTATATGGCCATAACGGGTTTTCTGGTCCGCAATGGCCTGGTGCTGAATAAGGAGTTCCGGCTGCGGCCGCTGTATGGTGATGCGGCGGAAGAATTCGAATCATTCTTGCTGCAGTACTACGAGGACCACCCGCACCCGGCGGAACTGGTGCTGCCGCAGGAAACGGACATCAGCTCCCTGCAGGAAGTGCTGGACATGCATATCTTTCAGCCGCAGAAAGGCTATCGTCTGAAACTGATCAATATGTGCCTGGAAAACGCAAAGAAGCAGCTTGATCTCAAATTTGAGACAGTTGAGCGGCAGGAATCCGTGACCGAAGAGGCGGTGCAGCAGCTCGCCAGACTGGCCGGCCGGCCGATGAACCGGGTGGAACTGTTTGATAACAGCCATATCAGCGGTTCGTTTACGGTTGCTTCATGCGTTGTTTATGTCGACGGCATGCCGAGCCGGAAGGATTACCGGCTTTTCCGCCTTCATACCGGCAACTCTGATATTGATTCAATGAAGGAAGTCATATACAGACGGTATTTCCGGCTGCTGAAGGATCAGGGTATCATGCCGGACGGGATCCTCGTGGACGGCGGCCTGATCCAGATTGAAGCCGCAAAGGAGATCATCGACAGTCTCGGGCTTGATGTCTGCATTATGGGTCTGGTCAAGGATGATCACCACAATACCAGTGCGCTGATGGATGCCGCTGGGAACCGTCTTGATATTGACCGCAACTCCGGTCTGTTTTTCCTGCTGACCCGCATGCAGGATGAAGTGCATCGTGTCGCGATAACATACCATCGCAAGCTGCGGGCCAAGGGGCAGACAAAGTCCATTCTTGATGAAGTGGAAGGAATCGGTCCAAAGCGCAAGAAACTCCTGCTGAAGACTTTCGGCAGTTTTGCCAGTCTGAAAAAAGCATCTGTGGAAGAAATCGCTGCTGTAGTGCCGGATGAGGTGGCCGCGAAAGTCTATGAGGCACTGCACATGGAGGAATGATATAATACGAGGTATGAGTCAGGCGGAACCGAAAAACAAAAACAGATGGATTTTCCTGTTTGTGGCTGGTGTGGGGCTGCTGGCGTTTTACTGCATTCTGATGCTGAATGCCAAGTATGATGAACTGTCCCGCTATCCGTATACCGACCAGAAGAGCCGGCAGCTGATCCGGGATCATCTTACCGAGCAGGAAATCGATTATATTATTGAGTATTCTATTGCCCCGAACATGTTTGTGGCCTATATCCAGGAAGACGGATTTAATATTTACCACGCCTCGGAATACAAGCGTCTCAGCGAATTTGCCTGGCAGGAACCGCCGGCCCATATCGTGCAGATGGTGGAGGAAACCATTGATATCATGAGCGTTGATACCCTGATCGAATATCTGGGCGGATACCGTTATGATGAGCTGCATGATTTCCTTGTCTTCGGCGACCGGTACATTCCCGGCAGTCAGCTGCTGATGGGAGCACAGGCTGTTGACACCTATGTGGACAGCAAGGTAACCCTGGGTATCCGTAAGCCGACATATCTGGTCCGTCTGGATTCGGAAAAGATTCCGTCAGTGAGAGAAGGGATTCTGGTCGATCCGCGGGTCAGTGAGGATCTGGGAGCGCTGTGCACTGCCGCCGCAGCCGAAACAGGCAGCCCGCGGGCCTGCGCCGGCATGATCATCACGGACGGCTATATATCCTATGATGAACAGAAAACCCGTCACGATGCTGATGATACGCTGCCGTGTCCGGGTCACAGCGAACACCAGCTTGGCCTGGCTGTTGATTTCGGCCTGCCGGGACTTCTGCCGGCCTATTTCCGGGATACAGTGCAGTATGGATGGCTGAAGGAAAATGCCTGGCGGTTCGGTTTTGTGGAAACATGGAACCGGGCGGACGAGGTCATTACCGGTGTTCCGCAGGAAGCGTGGCATTTCCGCTACGTCGGCACCGAACTGGCGGCGAAGCTGCATAATGAGGGCAATTCCTTTGCCCGCTACGCGACGGCAAAACGCGGCGAATAAAAAAAGATGTGCCTCGCACATCTAGCGGATCTTTGTAAACTGACTCTTCAGGTGATCACTGACGAGTCTTTTTTCTGTCACCTTGACGGCTGACCGGCGGACCTGTTCCAATCCCTTGCCGTCTGATTCCCGGTAATCCTTGAGAATGGCATAGCCGAGGAGCAGCAGGGGAAGCATGGTCTTGAAATCCGGCATCTTCTTTTTTTCCTTCTTCGGCTCCAGCCGTTTCTGCAGGGTTTCCGCCCGGGCCGAGAGCTTTTCGATCTCACCCATCCGGGCATTCAGAACCTTGCTGAAAGCAGACAGATGCACCAGTGTCATGATCATGGTCAAAAGCAGTACGGCAAAAGCCGCCAGCAGGATATAGCGGTTATACGGATAAAGGTTGATATTCATGCTTTCATATTACACCATGAACCCTGCTGAAAACTACATGTAAATAGATATGTCAAGGTAAAAACATTACAGGATGCTTGCAGAAGTTGGCAGGATTTGCTATATTACCTGTGTTGTCCACGTAGCTCAGCTGGATAGAGCATGCGCCTTCTAAGCGCAGGGTCGCGGGTTCGAGTCCCTCCGTGGACGCCATTAGTCAATGTACACATGCTGTTCATACATGTGCTGTATACTGCAAAAAGTCGCATAAATATGCGGCTTTTTTGTGTTTTCAATGTCTGCTCACTGTTCATACACTGATCGTATAAAATCACCTGGTTTGTGTATCGTCGGTGTATCAAATGTGTATTGATGCCGAAATCTCTCGTCACGCTTGAAAACAATTGCCAAGATCAAAAGATTTTTCAGACTCCAATACCTCAATACATCCAGGAATTTCTTCCTGAAGCATCCTTCCGACTAAGCAGATCGCTTCCGTCTCCGTCATTCCTGAGTCATAGATCAGCCTGTCAATGATCTCGCATAATGCACTGTTAATCATGGTGTTAAGCCTCCTACAATATTCATATACGAAGGAGATCGAAGAACTCCTCACATCTTTTTTTGTGTGTGTCGCATAAATTGCGTTCTTAAACTTTATAATGATTTCAAAGCAATTAAATGAAGAAAAAGTGAGGTCTACATAATGAGAGTGTTTGATTTATTTAAGAAAACAGAAAAGAAACCGATTGCTAAGAAAACAGAAATAGAACTTGGCATTTATGAATTTGAACAGGCGAAAGGATTC
>JAFRGW010000172.1 GCA_017433615.1 Eubacterium sp. | reverse complement strand
TCACGAATCTGGGAAACAGCGATGACCGGAATGTCAACAACATCCCGTACAGCTTTGATAAACGGTTTTCTCCAGCCCTGCGGGAAGGAGATCGGCTCGACGCTTGTAATACCGGTCTCGTACAGACCACAGCTGACATCTACAAAATCGATGCCTGCGGCTTCCAGTGTCTTGACGATCTTGATACCATCCTGAACATGGATGTAATCTTCTGTAACACCGATCCTGTCAAGAAATTCTTCAACAGAGACACGGCAGCCCAGAACATAATCCTGACCGCATTTTTTGCGGATGTCTTCAATGATTTCCAAAACAATTCGCATACGGTTCTCAAAACTTCCGCCGTATTCATCTTCACGTTTGTTCGTATACGGAGACAGGAACTGCTGCAGCAGATAGCCGTGTGCACAGTGCAGTTCGACGCCGTCGATACCGGCTTTCTTACAGCGGAGCGCTGCATCGCCGAACTGTCCGACCAGCTCGTGGATCTCATCGAGTGTCATCGGGCGGGTCTCCTGCATAGAAACCTGACAGACTCTGTCAGATGCAGAAACGCATGGCTGTCCGCCGATCAGGGAGGATACGCCCTCGCGGCCGGGGTGATGCAGCTGAATGAAAATCTTTGCACCGTATTTGTGAATGGTCTGCGCAAGCTTTGCGAGTCCGGGGATGTGACGGTCACTGGTAGCAGAGATCTGGCGGAGCATACCGGCGCCGGTTGCTTCGTTGACACGGCAGATTTCCGGCATGATCAGTCCGCATCCGCCGGCTGCACGCGCTTCAAAATATGCAAGCATTGCAGGACCCGGCGTGCCGTCCAGTTCGGCAAGATTTGTGCCCATCGGCGTCATAACGAGACGGTTTTTCAGCTCTACATTGCCGATGCGGCCCTTTTCAAACAGTTTTTCGTACATGCAATATCCTCCTTTCAATCTGATATATGAGTTGCCTGTAGTGGAATGTTACAATGCGTTGGAAATGAGTACACAACAAACAAAGCTGATCGAAATAGTTGTACTTCAGAATTATTATAGGATAATTGTATGAGGAATTCTATGGCATCGATTCATAAAAGCAAATTGACATTTTGTTAATCGTGCACTAAAATTCTGCTTAGAATTGTGTTGATTCCTGCAATTGATACAGGCCGGGGAATCGGAGGAAGCACATGAAATTTGATCAGTTGATCGACAACTTGCAAAAGACATATAAAGTTGATGTGATTTCTGCGGCCTGTCCGCACGAGATTATTGACATTAAATTGCTGGATCCTAATGATAAACAGACGCGCAGCAGCATACTTTATTTTGGCTATGATTCACAAAAACCGGAAAAGATGCCGGTGAATTGTATTCTGGCATCGGGGAAAGAAACAAGACCAGCTTCAACAGAACATAATCTTGCAATCATTCATCCCGAAGCCTTCAGCAGTGTTTTTAATGTATGCAGCGATCTGATCAAAAATACACAAAGAAATGATTTTTATCAGTATTATCTTGAGGTTGCAGAACAGGTGCAGAATGTTGATGCTTTAATCGACCTGGCATCGCAGTCATTTGGTGCTTCCCTGATTTTGTGTGACAGGGATTTTCGTATTTTGAGCTGCTCAACACAGATTCCGGTAACGGATGAACTCTGGAAGCACAATATTAAGCAAGGGTATTGTGATTACGAGTTTATTTCCCAGGTACGGGAACTGAAGGCTGTACAGATGATGCATGCGGGGACAAATCCGGTTGAGGTAACCTGCAAATCATCTCCGTTTCGCAAATTTGCGAGCCGCATTTACTGCAGTGATACCTGGATTGGTTTTGTGCTGCTGATCGAAGGAGATACTTCCTACAGGGCGTCGCATCCGGAAATGCTGCAGCTGCTGGCATCGGTACTGGGTGATGCAATTATGCACTATGCGCCGAATCTGCTGTACCAGACCAATGAATATCACAGTTTTTTATACAATCTTCTGATCGGCGCGCCGCCGGAAACGCTGCCGGATCTGTATCTGAAGCTCTCATTTCCTGAGAGGATGCAGGTGGCTTATGTAAAAGAAAAAGATGGGACAAAAAGTCCTGATGAGGCGAAAGTGATTAAAAAATGCAGAGAAATTCTGCCTGACTGCCACGCGATCGTGCATAAGGACGGGGCAGTAATCATCGGAAACGCCGAAAATCTTACGAACAGCAGAAAACTGCTGTCTGTTTTTGGAAAGGCAGACAACATAAATCTTGGGATCAGCAGGCCTTTTACAGATGTAAAAACTGTAAAGAACGCAATGGAAGAAGCTGTTGAAGCATATGAGACAGGGTGCGTAATTGCACCGCAGGAATCTACTTACCATTTCGACCAGTACGGGATTTACGCAATGTTCCGGAAGCTTGCTGCATATGATGATACAGAACGATATCTGCATCCGGCAGTGCGTAGTTTACTGACACCGGAATGCGGTGACGGAGAGGTCCTTCTGGAGACGCTGCGGGTCTATCTTCAGTCAAACTGCAATATCAAAGAGTCGGCTGAAAGCCTGCACATGCATCGGAACAGTGTGACATACCGCCTGCATAAAATCGAGGAAATGTGCGGAATTGATTTGAATGATATGGAGACGTGCTTCAGACTGCGGATATCGTTTATGCTTTTACGAATCCACTCGGTCAAAGATAATGATTTGCGGCAGCCCCGGGCGCGGCAATATAATTAGGATATTAAAATAACCGTCACAGGAGCAAAACTGAAGTGCCTGCGGCGGTTATTTCTTATCTTACGGTGATTGGATTTTACCGGTACAGCTGTTTTCGTTTCCTGCGGTACATCCAGAGCCTGAGAAGACCAACAAGTCCTGCCGCCAGCAGAACCCAGGCCCAGACGGGAACATCGAGGATGTTGAAACATCTGACATTGATCCACATCTGGTTAATTGCATCGTTTTTGTCGTTGTCAAAGTAAATCATGATCGAAGAGCGGGCGATTGCTTCTTCGGACGGATACTGTGCACCGAGCTGCCGGTCAAGCTGTTCGGTCGGAACGGTCAGAATAAAGTCTTCGTCATCCGGATCATTGGAAAAGAAATAGCCAAGCGGGTAGTCGGCGGTATCTGTCTCATCGTCCTCCGCACCAAAGTTCCAGTCAGCATATTCAAAGATCCGGCCGTCTGCACCGCCGCTGATGACGGAAGTATAGCCGATATAATACATATTCCGGATGACGCTGTCAGGCCGTGAGCAGAAGTTGATAAATGCTTCAGCTGCATGCTGCTTTGCAGCATCATCGCGGATGCCGTTCTTTAACATGACCCACGCATCGAAGTAGATGTTGGTGGATTCTTCCGGAACCGCAAAGTTCAGGGTATATTCATCTTCATCTGCCTGGTCCATTGTGTAAACGGCGTCGCCGGACCACTGATAATTGGCCAGTACCTTGCCGGTGATCATGTCTGCCTTGCCGGAATCAGTTTCGAAAGAGTAGAGATTATCCTTGATGTCCTGGAGATAATCCTGTACCTGTGAAATCGTCTCAGGAGAGACATCGTTCATCTCTTCCTCCAGACGCTGTTTGTAATCAGGCGTTCCTGTAAAATCCGGATCCGTAAGAAGTCCGGATTTCAGTGCGCCGACTGCCGCAAAGTAGGAGTCGCGTACATTGTCCTTGATGGTGACCTGCCGTCTGAACTTCGGATTGCCAAGTACATTCCAGGTGGAAGCCTCTTCTCTGGTCACTTGTTCCGGGTTGTACACGATACCTGTCACGCCCCACATATATCCGGCAGCATATTTGCTCCAGGTTTCTCCGTTTGTTTTATGACTGTCAAAGACGCTTTTGATATAGGGAGAGACGCCATTCGCATAATAATTGTTTTCATCTGAAAGGTCGAAAAAAGCATCGGAGAGGGGCACAAGACTGTCCTCGGCCATCAGCTTCATGAACATGTACTCTGACGGACAGACAAGATCATAAACATCACCGAGTGTCAGCATGTTGTAGAGATCTTCGTTTGTTCCGAAGGTTGAGTATTCTACCCGCACCTTTTTGCCGTATGTTTCCTCGTACCAGATCTCAAAATCCTCGATCAGGGGATTCTCCCCGATAATATCGCCGCTTTCCAGATCAATGGTATCTTCTTCGTCCCAGTCGCCGAGATCAATATACTCTTCCCAGTTGCAGATGCGCAGTGTCACTTCTCCGCCGGTATGAACTGGCTCAGCAGATACAGGCAGTGCTGTTCCGCAAAGGAGTGTTGCAGCTGTCAGAACAGCCATGAGCACAGATGCAGTCAATTGTTTCTGTGGGTTCCGGAGGCAGAGCAGGGCAGGTCTAACCAATTGATTCATGTTACAGCCCTCTCTTTCCTGTTGATGCGCATGGTCCGCAGATTTGAAAGCATTACGATTAGAACAACTATAACAAAGATCACGGCGCACAGTGCCCAAAGTGCTGTTTTAATCGTCGTCTGTGCACCTTTCGTAGCATTTACCACATACGTGCTGATGGTGTCAAACGTTGAAGGCTTCGTGTATGTCGCGATAAAATAGTCATCCAGAGAAAGCGTGATGGCCAGCGCAAATCCGGAAACAATACCGGAAGAAATCTGCGGGATGACAATCGTTCGAAGTGCTTTAAAGGGAGTTGCTCCCAGATCCAGTGCCGCCTCGTAAAGATAGGGGTCCATCTGTTTCAGCTTCGGCATGACGGAAAGATATACAAACGGCGCGCACAGCAGTACATGGCCTGCGACAAGCGGGATAAAGGTGTCCTTATCAATACCGAATACTTCCACGAGCAGGATGCAGATTGAGAATCCGGTCACGACATCTGCGTTGACGACCGGAACCTGGTTGAGTGAGCTCATAAATACATTTACCTTTTTTGAGGAGTAAAATGAGCCGATGGCACCAAAGGTTCCGAGAAGCGTGGCAAATATC
>JAFRGW010000020.1 GCA_017433615.1 Eubacterium sp. | reverse complement strand
GGCAGTTCCCATTCTGAACACAGCCACAAGCAGCAGATCACCGGCAATATTGCAGACGCATGCGATTAAAACCGTCATCAGGGGCGTTTTTGAGTCACCGATTCCCCGGAAGATGCTGCCGATCAGATTATAGGAAATGATGAAGAATGACCCCAGACCGCAGATGCGGATATAAGAGGCCGTTTCATCAAATGCTTCCTTCGGAGCATTCATGACCGAACTGAGCTGTCTGCAAAGCACGGGAATCATGACCGTGAATACGCCGGCAATGACTCCAAAGAGGCAGATACTGCTCCCGATCACTTTTCCGCCTTCCCTGCTGCGCCCTTCTCCGATCCGCTGACCCAGAAGAATGGTTGTTCCCATGGCAAAGCTTGTCACAAGATTTGTGATTGTCATCATGATCTGTGATCCTGTTGATACAGCAGAAACATCTGCTGAACTGGCAAACTGACCCACAATCAGCAGATCCACAGCACCGTACATTGACTGCAGAAGCATCGCCAGAAACACCGGCACCATAAACCGCATCAGCGGAGAAAGTATTTTCCCTTCCGTAAAGTTCCTTTCCTGACTCATGTTTCCTCCCGCAAAAAACAACCGGACAAGACCCCGGGCGTTTCAGCCCGACATCTTATCCGGTTGATCATTTCTTCTGAATAATCCACCCTCCGATGAACAGCTGTTATTCTATCATTCCTTCACCAAAAGTCAATTCATTTTTATCCATCTGTCAGTATTCTCCCATATCGATCTTCTTCACAATCACGCCCGCGTAATCATGATTATTTTTCTCGATGCGTTCCGGATTCAGCTGGTAATAATCCCTGTTAATACTGGCCGCCGATAGTGGCTTCTCAGCAGCAGTTTAAATCTGAATTGCTGAAAACGTCCTGCAGCAGCTTTTTTCCGCTTGGTGTTTTCATGATATTCCGCATAAAACTGCGGATGTTTTCTTCGCTGTATCCGTTTTCTGAAGCATTGGCAATGTAATCAGCTTCGATCAGGATCTGATAATCCGCATTGTCAATATCTGTGAATGTGTGATGGTGGCTAACCAGGAAAGCGGCTCTGGAGATCTGTGCGTCTGTCATCCCGGAGCCTGAAAGGAATTCCCGAACCAGCTGTTCTCCTTCTTTTTCCTGAAGTTTCCCGTTTGTATTGCCATATTTTCTGCGGCATAAGGGACAGGCGATATCGTGCGTGATTGCTGCCACTTCAAGGATATACTGTGTGCCCGGATCCAGGCCTTCCAGTTCCCCGATTGTTTTCGCATAGGTCCATACCCGGATCAGATGATCAATGTCATGAATGTTTCCATTGGAAAAAGCGATCATCTTTTCCATGAATTGTGATATCGTCACCACGATCATCTCCTCTTCGGATTTGGTTTGTTTACCCGTGATCCGCTTCCGGATCCTGTGATCCGTCATACGGAATATATCCTCCGCCGCCTTCCCGGAAGATCAGGCTGAAGCCTCCTTCAGTCAGTTCCAGGCCTCGCACGATTGCACAGCCGTTATCAAACAGCAGGGTCAGTTCATAGGAAGTTTCGTTCCAGTAAAGATTCATGAAGGGATTATACTTTGTCACATACCATGTTCCGGAGGAAGCGCCTTCTTCTGCGACCTCGTCGATCATTCCCGGTGCGGTGAACGAGCCGTCAGCTTCCAGAACCAGGATGTCCGGTGCCAGGTTGCCGCCGGCATCGAGCTGCCATGCTCCGGCAAGCTTTTCCGTTACTTCCGGTGCTTTTTCCTGTTCCATGGGTTCAAGGTCCCGGATCGGGACAAAGCCCCATACGATGGCTCCTCCGTCCGTAAACTTCCCGTTCTTTACTTCTGCGGTAACATAAGCATAGTTGTTATTATACAATCCCAGGCAGGAAAACTGCGTTCCCTTCGGAACAGAAAACTGATGGAACTGACTGACATC
>JAFRGW010000019.1 GCA_017433615.1 Eubacterium sp. | reverse complement strand
GCGAAGAGCCAGCGGCGCGGAAAGGCCAGAGCCGAACTCAAAGCCGTACAGCACCCAGGTGAGCAGAGATCCGATGCCGCCGCCGATCAGGGTCAAGGTTTCGATAACTGCCAGCAGCCGCAGGGGTTTGCGGAAACTGTAGAAGCCATGGTTTGCAAACCAGGCGGAAGCGATGGCGATCAGAACCGTCAGAGAGCCGTAGTAGGCCGTGGTGTAATCGCCGATGCCGTTGAGGATGTTGGTGAAAAAGCCGACAATGATGCCGGGGATATATCCGCCCAGTGCAGCGACCAGCGCACTGCCGATGTTGTCCAGATACAGCGGCAGGTGCAGCCCCGTTGCAAGGTGGGCGAGAAGATAATTGATCAGCAGACCCACGACACAGAGAATCAGGAGATATTTCCAGTCCGACTTGCTTTTCCCGGATAGACTGTGCTGGATGCCCGGCGCGGCAGCAGGCTGCTGCGCCTGCCCGGAGTCGCTGTACTCCGCAGGGCCTCCCTCCGTGATGGTTTCGGAGCTTTCCTCTGCGTGATTATGAACGCTGTTTTTTTCCACGGGATTACCTCCGTTTATTCCGAGATGCTGAGATGATTATACACGATTTGCCCGGTTCCTGCAATGACAAGAAAAGAGCGCCTGCGCCCGGCAAAAGAATTCTGTAGCTTTTTCACGCTAATCATGATAAAATTATATGAATGATCTTAAGGGGCGATCTCGATGGACAAATTCTTCAGTTCTCTCGCCGGCATTCTCGGCCTCGAAAAACTGAATCAATATGAAAAAGATTATCTGCACGATGCCAATATCCGCAGCTGCAGTTATATGAGCTTTATTGTCGTTCTGCTGGAAGTCTGGATGCTGATCCGGCAGACTTATTCCAGGATCATTCCGAAATATCAGACGGGCGGAGATCTGTTCGAGTTATTTGTAAAATACACGTCCAAATACTGGCTGTTCCTGCTGATCGGTCTGGGCATCATGCTGTTCTGCCTGTTCTATCAGAGAGACAGGAAGCTTTCAAAAGGAAGGTTTATCACGCTGCTGGGGATCGGCACGGCCTGCATGCTGTATACCGCAGTGCTGAAACTTGAGGCGTTTACAAAGACAAGCGACACGGTTACCCCTGTTATGGCGGTCATCATGAACACCATGCTGGTGTCGATTTACGTCTTCCTGTTCGTGATCGGCGCGTCCATTGTCGCCTATGCCTTGTTCAAATACCTGAAAAACAGAAATATCGTCGCGTTGGAGTATATTGCGATCATCTCCTTCAACCTGGTCTGCCTTGCTTTCGGCGTCTTTGTATCCTACAGTGACTTCTGGGGCGGCAAGGAGATCATCTGCTTTCTGACGATGGTGCTGTACGTCGGCTGCCTGCTGATCTACCGTCCGTACATCAGCACGCTGATCCTTGGAGGCAGCTTCTATGCGTTTTATCGTATCCTGCTGACTTTTCAGGGCGGTCTGACCTTCGCAAAGCAGGATTTCGTCATCGACGGCGTGACAAAGCAGATTACCTCCGGCGATACCGTTAACTATATTACCTTCTTTATTTCTCTGACTACGATCTGCTTTGCCATCTATCACGGACG
>JAFRGW010000171.1 GCA_017433615.1 Eubacterium sp. | reverse complement strand
GGTATGAAATGGTATGATCATATTTATATCGGAACCTTTGCCGCAGAACGGCTGGATGAGATCCGTGAGGATATTGAGCAGGAGGAATTTCTTTTTCCGCAGCTGTATCTGATTACGCTCGCCTCCAATGGAGTCGATCAGCTGGATCTTTTCCCGGCAAGCAGGCTGGCGTTTCACAAAAGTATGGTCAGATATACCGGCATGCTGGTTGGCACGGCGATCGGACGGGAGGAAGCCATGGAGGTTCTCCGGAGAATCGCTTCAGACACAGTGCTGGCGACTGGCGGATGTGACATGCGGTCCTATCTGATGAAACGGTACCGCACGGATCTGATCCTGCAGATGACGGAAGGAGAAGGGATGTGATGATATGGCAGTTTTGAGCACATTGCTCCATGTTCTTCTGATCATCGGCAAGGTGCTTCTTATAATCATTCTGGCTGTACTTGCACTGCTTCTTCTCCTGCTTCTGGCTCCGTACTGTTACAAAGCACAGATCAAAGCAGACAGGGAGCATTTCCGGGCAGACGGCGGTGTCAGCTGGCTGGGGTTTGTCGCCAGGGTGCGTTTTCATCTGATGGATGAGGAAAAAGACTTTGAAATATATCTCCTCGGGATACCTGTTTTGCGCCTCCTTCGTTCTTTCAAAAACCGGAAGAACAGAAGCGGGGAGAAACAGAATGAATCTGCTGCAGCCGGAAGCGGGACGAATGTGACGCAGCCGGAGTGCGCAGAATCCACAGAGGAATCGGGAGAGACACAGCCGGAGGGCACAGAATCCACAGGGGAAGCGGAAAAGACGCAGCCGGAACAGGAAGTTGCGGACGCACAGAAGAATCCGCCGCAGGAGCTGGCCGGCGCGCAGAAGCGTCTGACACAGGAGCAGAAGGAACAGGCCGGCGCGCAGAAGCGTCTGACACAGGAACAGAAGGAACAGGCCGGCGCGCAGGAGCGTCTGACACAGGAACAGACAGATCAGACCGGCACAAAGAGGCAGTCACCCGCAGAACAGAAAGCGGAGGCAAAACGGCAGCGTGAGGCTGCGCGGGAACAGAAGAAAGCCGCACGTGCACAGAAACGCGAGGCAAGAAAAAATGCGCACCGTCAGGAAAAAGCCGGGAGCGGTTCCGGAAGGGAAAGCTCCGCCGGAAAGATCCGGAGCATTCTGGGTAAAGTCAGATGGGGTATGCAGCTGATTCACACAGAAATGTTTCAGGAGGCATTTGCTGCTGCAAAGACCGGCGGCATCAGAGTGCTGAAGCATATTCTGCCGCGCAGAATCAGTGGATTTATCCGGTTCGGCCTGTCCGATCCGGCTCGCACAGGACAGATCAGCGGCATTCTGGCCATGCTCTATCCGAAGATGCCGGAGAAGCTGGAAGTGATTCCGGATTTTCAGGAAGCGTGTTTTGAAGCGGATACTGTTTTCAAAGGTCACGTTTTTCTGATTTATATCATCATACAGGGTCTGAAAATCATATTGAATAAAAATGTACGTCTGCTGATAAAAGTGGTGCGGCAGAAGGTGCCGCTGGAAAAAGTAATTGCTGCAGAAAACAGAAGATCAGGAGGAAATAGAAATGGCAAATAACGATTTCAATACGACAGTAGATTCTCTTTTGAAGGGACTGGACGGATTTCTCACATCAAAGACCGTGGTCGGTGAACCGATCAAGGTCGGCGAGGATATTCTGCTTCCGCTGGCGGATGTTTCATTTGGAATCGGTGCCGGCGCATTTGCCGGTGACAAAAAGGACAACGGAGCCGGCGGCCTCGGCGCAAAGATGACACCCGCGGCTGTGCTGAAAATCAGCAAGGATGGTTCCACCCAGCTGATCAATCTGAAGAGTCAGGACGCGATTTCCAAGATTATTGACATGGCACCGGGAATTGTAAACCGCTTTACCGGCGGCGGAAAGAATGATATCACGGCTGATGATGTTGCAGACAGCTTCGGCGAGTAATCGTAATACATCGTTCACAGTCCCCTGTGGGATTTTTTACCGGCATTTGCAATGACACAAAAAAACAACCGTGACGAAACCGCCACGGTTGTTTTTTAAAATTCATTCATTCCAGATTAAGCGCGCTCGACACGGCCACTCTTCAGGCAAGAAGTGCAGACATACATCTTCTTTGCGCCGCCTTCAGTCTTGACACGTACAGACTTAATGTTCGGCTTCCAGATTCTGTTTGATCTTCTATGAGAATGGCTGACATTTGCGCCGAAATGTACGCTCTTGCCGCAGACATTACATTTTGCCATGGTTAACACCTCCCCGGGTTGGAATTCGAATTCAATTGCGGTGATCAGTTCGCAACAGTTGTATTCTATCAGAAGAACCTTTTGTTTGCAAGCAAAATGTTTCGCAAAATATTTGAAAGTCAAAAGTATATTTCTTTTCTGCGGCAAATAGTCTATACTCTAAAGATGTATGGGCAACCCATGCAGTCCGGCAGGGACTGAAATCCCTGACCACAGAAGAAAGAGGAGGCGTTCTCGATGAAGGGCAGAATGGATACCGATCTGGGCGAAGTCATTATTAACCCGGATGTGATAGCAACCTACGCGGGCGGCGTTGCCGTAGAGTGCTTTGGAATTGTCGGCATGGCAGGCCTGAATCTGAAAGACGGCGTCATCAAAGTGCTGCGTCGTGACTTCCTGCGCCGCGGAATCAATGTAACGATTAACCAGAACAGGATTTCACTTGACTTTCACGTGATTATGGCATATGGTGTCAGCATTCAGGCTGTTGTAGAAAATCTGATCAGCAATGTCAGATATAAATTGGAAGAGTTCACCGGTATGGAACTCGAGCGGATCCGCGTATATGTTGAAGGCGTACGCGTGATTGACTGAGCCGGAAGGAGGAACTGCAGTTTTGTCTTACGAAACGATTAATGCAGAAAAGATCTCCCGCATGTTCTGTGCGGGAGCAGCCAATCTTGAAGCAGAAAAAGAACTGATTAATGAATTGAATGTCTTTCCGGTGCCGGACGGAGATACCGGTTCCAATATGACAATGACAATCATGGCAGCTGTCGATGCGGTGCACGCTGTGCCGTCGGATGACATGAAAGAAATAGCCAGGGCAATCTCGGGCGGCTCACTTCGCGGGGCGCGCGGGAATTCAGGCGTTATTCTTTCACAGCTTTGCCGTGGTTTTACAAAGGTGATTCGTGACCATAAGGAGATCGATGCGGCGCTGGTGGCTGAAGCAGCAGAAAAAGCCGTGGAGACTGCTTATAAAGCCGTCATGAAGCCAAAGGAAGGCACAATTCTCACCGTTGCGCGCGGCATATCTGAACGCGCGCGGGAACTTGCAAAAGAGTCCGGTATGACCGTCGACCTGATGATCCGCGGTGCACTGGATCACGGTCAGACTGTGCTGGATCAGACCCCGGAGATGCTGCCTGTGCTCAAAGAAGCGGGCGTTGTTGATTCCGGCGGGAAAGGGCTGCTGACAATTCTTGAGGGTGCATATGCAGAACTGATCGGTGAATTTGATCCGAAGATTCTTGCGGAACAGATGCGCCCTGCAAAGAAGGTGTCCGCTGTTCTTGCAGACGAATCGGATGCAGAGATCAAATTCGGATATTGTACGGAATTTATCATCAACCGGCGCGAGCCGCTTCCGCAGCCGGAAGTTGCGGCATTCAAAGAGTTTCTGATGGGGCTTGGCGACTCGCTCGTACTCGTGGCCGATGAGGATATCGTAAAGGTTCATGTGCACACAAATGATCCCGGCGCGGCGATTTCCAAAGCGCTTACATATGGTGCGCTCACAAATATGAAGATCGACAACATGCGTGTGGAGCATCATGAGAAGGTTATCAAGAATGCAGAACGCATGGCAAAGGAGCAGCTTGAGGAAGCAGCTGCACCTGTCGAACTGAAGGATAATGGATTTATTGCTGTCTGTGCGGGAGAGGGATTCCGTTCGATCTTTAAAGAACTGAATGTCGATTACGTAATTTCGGGCGGCCAGACCATGAATCCGAGTACCGATGATTTCCTGCATGCGATTGCGGAGGTTCCGGCGAAGAATATTTTTGTCTTCCCGAACAACAGCAATATCATTCTTGCCGCCAATCAGGCGCGTGACCTGACGGAAGACAAGAATATTATCGTAATTCCGACAAAAACCGTGCCGCAGGCGATTACTGCAATGATCAATTTTGTTCCGGACAGCACACCGGAAGAAAATGCCGATGAAATGTGCGGGATGATCAAGAACGTCAAGACCACACAGATCACCTATTCCATCCGGGACACCTCGATCGATAACATTGAGATTCATAAGGATGACATCATGGCGGTCGGTGATGCGGGGATCATCTGCGCAGGCAGTGCGATTCCGGAAGTTGCAGAGAAAGCCGTCGCTGAGATGGCGGATTCCGACACGGAACTCATCAGTATCTATTACGGAGAAGATATGTCCGAAGAGGACGCCGATGCACTGGCAGAACGCCTCTCGGAAATCTACCCGGACTGCGATGTAGAAGTTAATGCGGGCGGCCAGCCGGTATACTACTGCATTATTGCAGTTGAGTAAATGGTGTGAGACTGTTTTACTAAGTCCATGCGTGAATGAAAACACATCACCGGCATTACGGATGTCCCTTTGATGTGTTTTTATTCACGCTTTTATTTCGTATAACCCCATGATCTAAGGAGAATGACACAGTATGGCGTACCGGAGACTGCGGGAGTTAAAGGGGATCGGAGAGAAGACAGAGCAGCTTTTTGAGCGGCTGGGCGTTTTTTCAGTGGATGATCTTGTGCATTATTACCCGCGCGACTATGAAATATATGACAGGCCGGTTCCGTTCGGGCAGGTGATTCCCGGGCAGAAGAATGTCATCGCCGCCGTTGTGTCGAAGACACCTTCGGTCAGACGTTTCGGCGGCAATTCGATCACAATGCTGCAGGTGACGGACGGGACGGGATCCCTGCAGCTGAACTGGTTTCATATGCCGTATCTGCGCACGCAGCTGAAGCCCGGGATGCGGAAGATATTCCGCGGGCTTGTGATCGAGAAGCAGAATCGCCTGATTATGGAACACCCGCAGATTTTTGAACCGGAAGCCTATGCGGGCGTGGAAGGACAGATGCTGCCTGTCTATGCACTGACGGCAGGACTTTCCAATCAGATGCTCCGGAAAACGGTCCGGCAGGTACTTGCAGAGCGTGTTGCGGAGCGGGATTATCTGCCGGAGCAGATCCGTCAGTCTTTTGGTTTATGGGAGATGAATCAGGCAATTCCGGAAATCCATTTTCCCGAATCGCGCGCGGGTCTTCTTGATGCCAGACACAGGCTGATTTTTGATGAATTCTTCCTGTTCCTTCTCGGTGTTTCAATGCTGAAGAAGAATCTGAATGTGCAGAATGATTTCTTTCGGATGCACACTGCAGAGCGGATCCGGCAGGTGATCAGCTCTCTGCCATATGAAATGACAGAAGGGCAGAAGAACGTCTGGCAGGACATCGAGCGGGATCTGACCGGGGGCACAACCATGAACCGTCTGGTACAGGGAGATGTGGGAAGCGGCAAGACGATTCTTGCATTTCTGGCGATGATTCTTACTATGGAAAATGGACTGCAGAGTGCGTTGATGGTTCCGACAGAGGTCCTGGCACAGCAGCATTATGCAGCAATGCGGCAGCTGCTGCAGGACAACCAGATGGATCCGGAATGCGTCGTTCTGCTCACCGGAAGCTGTACTGCAGCAGAAAAACGTGAGATTTATTCGCGGATCGAAGAGAACCGGATCTCGATGATAATCGGAACACATGCGCTGTTTCAGGAAAAGGTAACCTATGCAAATCTCGCCCTTGTCATTACGGATGAACAGCACCGCTTTGGTGTCCGCCAGCGCGGCATGCTCAGTGAGAAGGGCGCGGCATCAGCGGACACCGGCCGGCCGTCTCCGCATGTCCTTGTTATGAGTGCAACACCGATCCCGCGCACCCTGGCGATGATTCTGTACGGGGATCTGGATATATCGGCGCTGCATGAACTTCCCGCAAGAAGAGCCCGGATCAAAAATGCGGTCGTAGACACATCATACCGCCCGGCGGCCTATCAGTTTTTCCGGAAACAGATCGCGGCAGGCCATCAGATCTATGTGATTTGTCCGATGGTCGAACCGAATGAAGAAATCCAGGCTGAGAATGTCACAGAGTATTCCGTTCGTCTGCAGAAAGAGATGGGAAGCGGCATCAAAGTACAGGCGCTCCACGGACAGATGAAGCCGGCAGTGAAAAATGAAATCATGCAGGCGTTTGCAGAAAACAAGATACAGATTCTTGTTTCGACCACAGTCATCGAGGTCGGGATCAATGTTCCGAATGCGACCGTCATGATGATCGAGAATGCAGAGCGTTTCGGGCTGGCGCAGCTCCATCAGCTGCGCGGCAGAGTCGGACGCGGCAGGGACCAGTCTTACTGCATCTTTGTGCAGGGACAGAAAGGTCCGGTATCGGAAAGACTGAAGATTCTGCAGGAATCCAACGACGGATTTCACATCGCGGAAGAAGACCTGAAGCTGCGGGGGCCGGGCGATCTTTTCGGGGTGCGCCAGAGCGGACTGGCTTTCCTGAATCTGGCGGATATTTACCGTGACCAGTCCATCCTGCAGGAAGCTTATCAGGCTGTCCGTGAAATCCTGGAATCAGACCCACATCTGGAAAAGGATGAATATTTACCATTGCAATTGCGGCTGCATTCTTATATCCGGCAACAAAATGACGACATTTTTCTTTGATTAATCACACAATTGTGCAAGATACCAAAAATACAAACGGAACTTGCAAAAAAATGTGGAAAAAGGTATGATATACAAGGTTTGTTATTTAAATTTACAGTTTTTACATTTTGCTTAGGAGGAAGTAAGAAATGGCAGAAGTAAAGAAAACTGTTTCCACAGCGAAGACCGAAACCAATACATCTGCTAGTGCTGTGAAAACAACCGCATCAAAAGCAGCTGCGGATACAAAGGCAACAGAGATCAAGAAAGCAGAACCGGTTAAAGAAGCTGTCAAGAAGACTGCTGAGAAGGTCACTGCTGCAGTAGAAAAAGCTGAAGAAAAGACAACAACAGCAGCTAAGAAGACCGTTGCAAAGGCAACTGCAACTGCGAAAAAAGCTGCAAAAGCGCCGGCTAAGAAGGCAGCTGCCAAGAAGGCAGTAAAGAAAGCTGCAGAAGTTGATTCAGCTGTTTATATCCAGTACAACGACAAGAGCGTTTCTTCTGAAGGACTTGTCGCACGTGTTAAGGAAATCTGGAAAGAGAAGAAGAACAAAGCTGCAGATCTGAAGGATATCAAAGTTTACGTGAACGTCGCTGAGTCCAAGGCATACTATGTCGTAAATGAAAACATCTTCGGCGCATTTGATATTTGATCAGATTGTGTATGCGGGATTGCTGTGACAGTTCTGCATAATCGGGAAACAGTGAGCTGTCGGATCGATCGTCAGATCCGGCAGCTTTTTTCCTGAATGAAAGAAGATCTTCATCATAATCTTTACTGTGCCCTTGCTTTCAGTGCCGCCTGCCGGAAGGATAATAAAGCAGATTGTTTTGTAAAAAAAGCATAAAAAGGCATGTTGTGTTTGAAAAAATACTGGCAATTTGCTATAATATTCTGGGAGTATGTATTTATGAGAGGAGCAGGTGAATGAACATCGGTATAATTGCGCATAATAGTAAAAAAAGCCTGATGGAAGATTTTTGCATTGCATACAAGGGGATTCTGCAGAAACATGAACTGTATGCCACCGGGACAACGGGGAGACGCATTGAGGACGTGACGAACCTCAGAGTGCACAAGTTTCTCGCCGGAACACTGGGCGGCGACAAGCAGTTTACGGAAATGATCGCCCGCAACGATATGGACATTGTTATTTTCTTCTATAATCCTGAGATGATTGCAGAAGGAGAGCCGAAAGTGGACCGGATCGTCCGGTGCTGCGATCAGTATACGATTCCCGTGGCAACCAATATTGCGACGGCAGAGTGTCTGATTATGGCACTCGACCGGGGAGATCTTGACTGGAGAGAGAGTTCAAGGGAAAGCACTTTATGAGAGTCATAGCGGGAAAATGCAGATCAATGCCGCTTCAGACGCCGCCGGGAAAAGATACGCGGCCGACGACGGATAGAATTAAAGAGACACTTTTTAATATTCTGATGCCGGAAATACCCGGCTGCAGGTTTCTTGATCTGTTTGCCGGAAGCGGGGGCATCGGAATCGAGGCGCTCAGCAGGGGTGCGGACTATTGCTGTTTTGTCGAGAACAACAGAAATGCAGCTGCGGTGATCCGGAAGAATCTTGCATTTACAAAACTTGCTGATCAGGCAGAGGTTCTGCAGATGGATGCACTTTCTGCTGTCTCTGCATGCGCCGGAAAGAAACCGTTTGATCTGGTATTTCTGGATCCGCCATATGGGTGCGGACTGGAAGCTGCTGTGCTGCAGCGTCTGGCTGCATCTGCATGTATTCATCCGGATACGTTGTTTGTTCTGGAGACTGCCCTGCAGTATGACTGTGAACCGGTTCTTCAGGCAGGATATAGAATAGTCAGAGAGAAACGTTACAAAACAAACCAGCATTTGTTTTTGAAACGATCCTAAAAATAGATACGACAGACGAAGGAGAATCAGACATGCGTCATGTAGCTGTCTATCCCGGAACATTTGATCCGGTTACATACGGACACCTTGATATTATCAAAAGAGCATCCAAATTATTCGACCAGGTGGTCATCGGCGTTTTAAATAATTCTGCGAAATCTCCGTTGTTTTCTGTAGATGAACGTGTTAAGATACTAGAGGAAACAACCAGAGATATTGAGAACGTTATTGTCGACTCTTTTAATGGCCTTTCCGTTGATTTTGCACGTAAATGGGAGGCCGGCGTAATTGTCAGAGGACTGCGTCTGATCACAGATTTTGAATTTGAACTGCAGATGGCGCAGACCAACAGGAAGCTTGCACCGGAAGTTGACACGACGTTTCTTTATACTTCGCTTCAGTACTCATATCTGAGTTCTACAACCGTCCGTGAGGTGGCTGAATTCGGAGGAAATATCACAGAGTTTGTTCCGCCTTACGTAGAGGAGCAGATTCGCCGGAAGCTTGGATATATCGATAAGGAGAATCAGAAGAATGAGCAGCAGCAGAATTGAACAGATCATTGAAGAAATTGAGGAGTACGTTGAAAGCTGTCGTTATCAGCCGCTCTCCACAACCAAAATAATTGTTAACAAAGAGGAACTGGAGGAGCTTCTGCGCGAGCTTCGCCTGAAAACGCCGGATGAAATTAAGCGCTATCAGAAGATTATCGGGAACAAGGACGCAATTCTTGCTGATGCACAGGAGAAGGCAGATCAGATTATCCGCGCTGCTGAGGAGCAGGCACAGAGCATGATCTCAGAGACTGAGATTATGAAACAGGCTTACGGACAGGCGAATGCAACAATCAGCGCAGCCAACGAAGAGGCACAGGGAATTGTCGACAGTGCAGATCAGGATGCAGCAAACATCCGCATGAGTGCGATTTCCTACACAGATGAACTCCTCAGCAATCTTGCTGCGATTATGACCAATACACTCGAGGAGGCTACCGGCACATTCACAGAGTTCTCAGCAGTACTGAAAGATTATCGTGACGTCGTCAACGAGAATAAGCAGCAGCTTGTACCGATGGAACAGCAGGTGGCGGCTTCTGCAAATATCGAGGTACAGGAAGAGGAACCGTACCAGGATGCACCGGAAGAAGAGGTTCCGGAAGAGGAAGTTTACGAAGAAGAGTGATCAGTAATCAGTTATGGAGCGCATCCGCTGTATGCGGGTGCGCTTTTTCGATGTACAGGAGTGTCTGCCGGAGGCGTAAAGGATGAAAGGTCAAAAAGGAGAATACGGATACATTAAACGTCAGAAGCGTGTCCGCCTGATTCGGACCGTCTTGTTTTTTGTGGCTGCATTTGCTGTATTTTTTGCCGGTGTATACCTGAATCATGGCGATAAACGCAGTATTTACACCGTCATAGCCATGGTTGGTGTGATTCCTGCGGCTATGGCTGCTGTCAGTGCAATTATGATATGGCTCCGTCCGTCGATGGATGCAGAACTGTACCGGAGAATCAGTTCCGTATCGGGAAATCTTCAGATGCTGTACGAACTGTTTCTTACAACCAGAGAAAAGAACCTTTATCTGGATGCCGCCGTGATCACCGGGGATCAGGTGGTGGCTTACACACATGAAGATGTATCGACAGCAGATCTGCACTTCTTCGAGGAGCATATTACCAGATCGCTGCGGACATCCGGACTGAAGCGCAGTGTCAAAATATTTGACAGCGGCAATCAAAAGCAGTTTCTGTCCAGAATCGAGATTTTAAATGACAGACAGCCGCCGGAATCAGACACGGATTATCTCGTCCGCACTGCGCTGCTGGCCATTGCACTGTAAGGGCAGAATCGATGAGAGAATTAATCATACGAGAGCATATGGCAGGGCAGCGGCTGGATAAATTTCTGCAGCGTTATCTTCCTGCCGCCGGTACGGGCTTTTTGTATAAAATGCTCCGCAAAAAAAACATCGTGCTGAATGACGGCAAGGCGTCCGGAAAAGAACTTCTGAGAGCCGGTGATACGGTTAAGATTTACTTTGCAGAGGAGACGATCCAGAAGTTTATGGGTGAACATACAGCAGATGAGGCGGGAGAAGACCGGAAGGACCGTGTGCCTGATTCCGGTCAGAATGTTGTTCTGCCAAAGGCTTGGATCGTGTATGAGGATGAAGATCTGATTGCAGTAAATAAGCCTGCCGGCGTGCTTTCACAGCAGAGCCGTCCGGGGGATGTTTCCCTGGTAGAGTATCTGCGCGGGTATTTAAAGGAGATTGATCCACATTATTATAAAGTCGGACCGGCAAACCGGCTGGACCGCAACACCAGCGGGCTGGTTCTTGCAGCCAAACACGTTGCGGCCGCACAGCATCTGACAGAGTGGATCCGCAGGAGAGAAATCAGAAAATATTATCTGGCACTGGCGTCGGGAATCATCCGGGAACCTGTGCTGCTGGACGGGTATCTGGAGCGCGATAAAAGAGACTACAAATCCCGTATTACAGACATCTCTGCGGCTGCTGTTTCAGCTGAGGGGCAATGTGTGACAGGCGGCTCCGGAACCAGAATAGGCGGCAGCGGCAACAGCACCGCCTCGAACGGCAGGCAGGAGAAAGGGAAAGACCGGCAGATGGTGAAGACCCGTATCACGCCGCTTGCGTATATGGAGCATGATATGCCGGCCACACTGCTTCTGGTGGAGCTGATTACGGGAAGGACGCACCAGATCCGTGCGCATCTTGCGGCCATCGGGCATCCGCTTGTCGGGGACAGAAAATACGGGACGGCAGAAGTGAATCGCCGGGCCGGACAGAAATACGGACTGCAGAGGCCATACCTGCATGCGTGGAAGGTGGTCTTTCCGGAGAATACCGGCCTGTTCCCGCAGCTGCAGAACAGAGTGATGACAGCAGACCTGCCGGCTGATCTTGCCGGCATCTGCAGAGCACCGGAAGATGGCGGACTGCCGGAAGAATTACTGGAAAGAAACAGTTGATCAAAGAGGGACTTATGACAGAAAAAGAAAATAAAGACAAGAACAAAAAGGAACATGCAGTTATGAAAGAGGTAATCGGTGACATCATTATGGTTGCGATCGTGATCCTGGCAGTGTTTCTTCTTGAAAAATTTGTATTGCTCAATGCGAAAATCCCGTCAGAATCGATGCAGAATACCATCATGGTCGGCAATCGTATTTTCGGAAGCCGTCTGGCCTACAGAGAAGAAGGACCGGAGCGCTATGATATCGTGATTTTTAAATATCCGGATGATGAGAGCCAGCTGTTTATCAAACGGGTGATCGGCCTGCCGGGTGATGTGATTGATATCCACGACGGATATGTATATGTCAACGGTTCAGAGACACCCCTGACAGACACGTTCTGCCCCGAACAGGGGGTGACAGACGAAGGTTTTCTGGATTATCCGCTGACAGTTCCCGACGGCTGTTACTTTATGCTGGGCGACAACCGTCTGCACTCCAAAGATTCCAGATACTGGGATCAGCCATTTGTAGAAAAAGACAAGATTCTTGCGAAAGCGGTGCTGCGTTACTGGCCGCTGAACAAGCTGGGAACGCTGAAGCACGGAATGGACGACTATGTGAGTGCATGAGCTCTCGTCGGGCCTGAAGATTTCGGGCGTACTTCGTGTGACCGATAATCAGCAGGTCGGACGAGGCAACAGAAATGAGCACGTGTCTGCGAAGCAGACGGAAAGTGCGAAGTTCTGCAGGATTGCGAGAGTCGAGAAGCGACAGAGCAATCCTGGGGCATGCACGATGCAGAAGGAGAGGAGAAAAATGGGAACGTGGGGTACACGCGGACTGCGGGGCTCGCTGCTCGAGGAAATGGTTAATATGACCAATGAGAGCTACCGCACAAATGGTCTCGCGCTGATCCAGAAAGTGCCGACGCCGATCACGCCCATCCGCATTGACAAAGAGAGCCGTCATATTACCCTGGCATATTTTGATCAAAAAAGTACGGTGGATTATATCGGCGCCGTACAGGGTGTGCCGGTATGTTTTGATGCAAAGGAGTGCAAAACTGATTCCTTCCCGCTTGCGAATGTGCACCCGCATCAGGTTGATTTCATGGAGCAGTTCGAGAAGCAGCAGGGAATTGCATTTCTGCTTTTGTATTTTTCTGCGCGGGATACTTTTTATTATCTCAGGCTCTCTGAACTGCAGATCTATCTCAAGCGGGCAGAAAACGGAGGACCGAAACGGTTTCACTATGATGAACTGAATCCGGCCTGGTTTCTTTCTCCGAAACGCGGGGTGCAGATTCCTTATCTGGAGCGTCTCCAGATGGATCTGAACGAACGCGACGGGGAATAAAAAAGCCTTCGCAGAAGAAGAAAGTAAGAAAAAGGTTGTCAAGAAAATTTATCATGGTAACATGGTAGCGTGTTAGCAAACTAAAGTGAAGGAGCTTTTCGATGAATCATTTGATCCATACACCGGAAGGTGTCAGAGATATTTTCGGCAGAGAATGTGATAAAAAAAGATATCTGGAGCGTAAGATTGAGAAGAAATTCCGCTCTTACGGATACCAGTCTGTTGAGGCGATGGCGGCAGCTGCCAACATCACCCTGGTTGTGCTGGTGGAAAAGGCCGAATAAGAAATCGGACTAAGGATAAAAAATGGCTGCCATCGAT
>JAFRGW010000018.1 GCA_017433615.1 Eubacterium sp. | reverse complement strand
TCTGCGCGGATTTACCGCCGGTTATACAGTACCGTATACATTCTTCGCTATCGTAGCGCTGATTGGCGGCCTGATGTTCATCTTCATCCACGTCAAGGTAGCAGTCGGTAATGAAGACTATGATCACGAAGGATAAACACAGTACACATTGACATTTAAAGATCTCCAAACGGACGCCGACTGCCGGGGCTGGTAGTCGGCGTTTGCATAAAAGGTGCAGATTATGAGCGCAAATTATAATAAAACAAGAACAAAAATCGGAATCTACGCGATGGCCGTCCTCATGATGGGAATCGTCGGTGTGTCCGGATCCCTGACAGTGATCGGGGCGCAGTTTCCTTCTGCGTCGCAGTCATTGATCCAGAGCATCATTTCCATCCCATGCCTTGCTGTTCTTCCCACGACATTGCTTTCCGGAAAACTGATGGGCAGCATGCCGAAGAAGACGCTGGGTATGATTGGAATGCTGATCTTTCTGATTGGAGGAGTCGCGCCTTTCATGCTGACTTCCCTGCCGGTCATCCTGGTCTTACGCGGCATCTTCGGGATTGGCGTTGGCATCGTACAGGCAGTGGCTTCCGCCCTTGTGGCCGAAAACTTCGTCGGTCCGGAGCGGGAAGCGGTACAGGGGACGATGACCTCCGCGCAGATGCTCGGCTGTGCAGTCATGGTATTTGCCGGAGGGTGGCTTGGCGATATCGCGTGGAACGCGTCGTTTCTCGTGCACGGAATCGCCGTCCTGTCGCTGATTATTGCATTCATCTGTCTGCCGCTTGTCAGAGCACCGAAGAAGGACAGCGCGGATGTGGCAAGAGGGAAAACCCATCTGAATAAAAGCTCCTGGAGTTGGGCAGGCATCACGTTCCTGCTGTTCATCGGTGTACAGGTGTATACGGTTTATATTTCTTATGTTCTGAATGAGAAATCAATCGGAGGCGCCGCGGAGTCTGGTGCGACGGTGGCTGTGGCCTGCATCGGGGGCTTTATCATGGGAATCCTGTATGGAAAACTGGCAGGCAGAGCGGGGAATCTGACCTTTGCGATAGGATTGTTCGTCATGGCGCTGTCTTATCTGATTCTGGCCCTCGCGGGAAGCATGACGGCAATCTATACCGGCGGCTTTGTCTATGGCATTGCCATGGCAATCTGCATGCCGGCGGCCTTCGTCAACACCGCAAATTCCGTGGATGCCTTTTCCTCTGCGATGGCGCTTTCGATTACCATGTGCGCACAGAATCTGGGGCAGTTCGTCTGTCCGTATATCATGAATTTTATAACGGGAATAACAGGCAGCGCGCAGCCCAGCACACTGACGTATCTGCTTGCAGCGATACTGCTTGCCGGCATGGGTGTGCCGGCAGTGTTCTGGGGCATGCGGAAAAACACACGAAAAGGAGAGACAACATGAAAGTAGCATATATCAATTCCTTTGGCGGACCGGAACAGGTTCAATTCGGAGATATGCCGAAGCCGGTTCCGGCGGCAGATGAGATTCTTGTCCGCAACAGGATTATCGGCGTGGGCAAACCGGATTATCTCGTCAGAAGCGGCAATGACCCATATCTGGCAAAGGCCTTGCCCGGTCTCATCATAGGCAATGAGAGCGCCGGTATCGTCGAGGAAGTTGGCCCGGATGTGAAAAATATTAAACCGGGCGACAGGGTCGCGGTTCTGAACGCTACAGGATGCGGATCTCACGCGGAGTATTCCTGTTCAAAAGAACAGTACGCCATCAAACTGCCTGATGGCGTCGAGCCTGAAATGGTTCCGGGCGTATTGAATCTACAGGTGGCGTACGCACTTCTCTTCGATGCGGGGAGGCTTGGGGAAGGGGATAGTATGTACATCTCCGGCGCAGCAGGTGGAATCGGAACCACCATGGTGCAGATGGCGAAAGCATCCGGAATCAGGGTGATTGCGTCTGCTTCGAATGAAGAAAAGTGTGCCGTTCTAGAGAAACTCGGCGCAGATACAGTTTTTAATTACAAGGAAGAAGATGAAAAGGAAATCGTCCTGGGCGCAACGAATGGCATTGGCGCAGATGTTATCTATGACCAGACAGCCGGGAAAGAGCTTGCCGGGAAATTCGATTATCTGGCAGATTTCGGACAGATCATCCTGTACAACTGGCTCAATGGTTCGCCGGAGCTGCCTCAGCTTGAGACGATTATCAAGTGCGCCTGGCATGCGCAGGCGATCCGGTCCTTTTCATTCCACGTCTATGACAACAAAATGGAGAGACGGCTGGCGAACGCAGCGAAATGTTTCGATATGATCCGACGCGGCAGCGTCAGACCGTATGTCTGCAAAGACTTCCCGCTGAAAGAGGCCCGCGCTGCCCATGAACTTCTGGACAGCGGCAGCGCCATCGGCAAAATCATCATGCATCCATAATAAAACCGACCGGCAGTCGAGCTGCCGGTCGGTTTTTGAATCATGTATGTTTTTTAGGAGTGATTATGGTTTTCTTTAGCGGAGGATGTAGCAGGTGTAGTAAACACCAGGATCTTTATAAGTGAAGTGTCTTGTGGCGATTATGCGCTTTGGCTGAAGTTTCGCAAGACCGGCTCCGAAGCGCCAGCCATGCGGCCAGTCTTCCCAAGCAGTGGCGGTCCACTGAATGCTGCCCATGCCCCATTCGCTCTCAGAGGCGCCTAGTTCGTATGGATAGTCTTCCGGCTTTTCGAAAGCAGGAAGAACAACTGGATAAGCGCAATCCGGCGTGCAGTAGTTTGCCTCGTACGGTTCGTCCTTTTCTCTGACTTTTGGGATGTATTTGTACTGGAATTTGCCCTTTGAACGGCCTTCGACCTTTATGATTTCTTCAATGTCTTCCTTAGAAGCCTTGATATTCGTATCAACGGTCATCTCCAGGAAAGGCTTGCCCCAGGCAGATGCTTTGCAGGAGAATTTGCCGTCAAGGTTTTCGATGAGTGGAATCTCTGCATAGTATTTCGCATA
>JAFRGW010000170.1 GCA_017433615.1 Eubacterium sp. | reverse complement strand
TTGATCTTCTCCGGCTCAAACGGCACACGGCGCTCTCCGACCGGATTCTCATAATCATCAACAATGCCGCCGACGACCTCACCTGCGCCGAATTCTTCAATCAGCTGGCAGGCACGGTTAATTGCCGCTTCCGCATTGTTCGGATCCAGTCCCTTTTCGAACTTGCCGGATGCGTCTGTACGCAGTCCGATGCGCTTTGCAGACAGACGAATGTTCGTTCCGTCAAAATTAGCCGCCTCGAAGAGAAGATTCTGGACATCATCTGTAATCATGGAGTCCTCGCCGCCCATGATGCCTGCGATGCCGACGGCCTTTTCAGCGTCTCGGATCATCAGAACATCGTGATCCATCGTGCGCTCCTGGCCGTCGAGGGTCACAAACTTCTCGCCGTCTTCTGCATTGCTGACAATAATTTTGCGTCCGGCGATCTTGTCCAGATCATACGCGTGCATCGGCTGGCCGTACTCTTCCATGACATAGTTTGTAATGTCAACCAGATTATTGATCGGCCGGATGCCGTTAGATGCAAGCGCGCGCTGCATCCATTTCGGGGACGGACCAATCTTAACGTTCTTAACAACACGCGCGCAGTACCGCGGGCAGAGTTCACGGTTCCGGATTTCGACCGTAATATAGTCGGATGCATTCTCATCATTGCCGGTCGCTTTCACTTCCGGCGGGCAGAATTTCTTTCCGAATGTTGCAGCAGCCTCACGTGCAATACCGATGACACTGTAGCAGTCGACACGGTTAGATGTGACTTCGTATTCAATATTCACGTCATCCAGACCGAGCGCATGAATTGCGTCATCACCCGGCTTTACGCCGGCACTTTCTTCGAACTCATAAAGACCAAATTCCGGTGCTTCCGGATAGAATTCCCGGGTTGTTCCCAGTTCTTCGATGGAACACATCATTCCGTGTGATTCTACGCCGCGCAGCTTACCGTCTTTGATGGTAATGCCGCCTTTCGTAGTCGTTCCGTCATGGCCGCCGGCTACCTTTCCGCCCGGCAGAACCACCGGTGTCAGCATATCGACATGAACATTCGGCGCACCGGTGACGATCTGTGTTGTTTCTCCGCCGCCGATATCCACCTGACAGATATACAGATGGTCCGCATCCGGATGTTTCTCCATTTCTTTTACCTGACCGACAATGATCTTATCAAGATCTTCGTCAAGTGCGGCCCAGTTTTCAACCTTCGTGCCGGAGAGAGTCATGCCGTCCATATATTCCTGCGGCGTGACATCCAGATCCGGGACATACATTTTTATCCATGACATGGAGGTGTTCATAGTTTTATTATTCTCCTTTATTATTCTTCATCTATTAACAAACATGCATAAGCCTCGGATTGCTCCGCTGCTTCGCAGATTCGTCCTCATTTTCGTTGTCCTGCGAAATGCCTGCCATCCGGAATGCATAAATGCTTCCGGCTGCCAGTCCCTTCGCAGGGCTTATGCGTTAAAATTGATTCAGGAATCTTACATCGTTCTCATAGAGCAGCCGCATATCATCGATCTCGTATTTGAGGAGTGCGATACGCTCGAGGCCTACGCCGAATGCGAATCCGGTGTATTCTTCCGGATCAATGCCGCACATCTCAAATACATGCGGATGCACCATGCCGCAGCCCAGGATCTCAATCCATCCCTCTCCCTTGCAGAAGCGGCAGCCTTTGCCGCCGCACTTGAAGCAGCTGACATCCATCTCCGCACTCGGCTCTGTGAACGGGAAATGATGCGGACGGAATTTTGTCTTTGTCTCCGGTCCGAACAGTTCCTTCGCAAATTCAGCGAGTGTTCCTTTCAGGTCAGACAGTGTGATATGCTTGTCAACAACAAGTCCCTCGATCTGATGGAAGGACGGTGAATGGGTCGCGTCTACTTCGTCAGAGCGGAATACACGTCCCGGTGCGATCATGCGGATCGGCAGTTTTCCCTGCTCCATGATACGCGCCTGAATCGGAGAAGTCTGCGTACGAAGCAGAATCTCTTTGTTGATGTAGAAGGTATCCTGCTCATCCTTTGCCGGATGGTTTGCCGGAATGTTCAGTTTCT
>JAFRGW010000169.1 GCA_017433615.1 Eubacterium sp. | reverse complement strand
TGAGCCTAACAATACTTATGAGGATTACAAGTGGATATTGACACGCAATTCATCTGCTGAACTCTGGGAGCATAAGGATCACGGTTATGACTGAAGCGGATGCATTTTCAAGGGGGCTGTCGCATTAGTTGATGCGGCAGCCTTGCTATAACCAGATCCATCTCAAGCTTTGCGGAGATGTCGGTACTGTGACAAAATCTACACACAAAATCCGAGCAACCTACATTTCCCTCCTTGCAAGTGAAAATGTTTCCTGGGTCCGTATTACAAAACAGGTCGGGCACAAGCAGGTTACAACAACCATGAACTACTATTTTCATGATGTACGAAGCGAGGAAGAAAACAGAATTATTATCGAAAAATCACTTCAATTTTTTGAGGGACCCAAAAGGACCCAAAATCAGTGATTTTTCCGCAGAAACGAAAAAGCCCGGAAGCCTTATAAATAAAGGCTTCCGGGACCTTTTGATACAGTAGCGAGGGGGGGACTCGAACCCTCGACACCACGGGTATGAACCGTGTGCTCTAGCCAGCTGAGCTACCTCGCCACGCGTGACCGCTTTGCTATTATATAATAGCGGTCACGTATTTGTCAACACTTGTTTTTCCAGTTTCCCACAAACACAAAACACTTGACATATTTCACACCATCTTCCAAAATAATAAACAAGAATAATGAAGATAAAAGAGAATAAAAACAATAAAGCAGAATAATGAGGTGACATTATTATGAATCGTCCATTGTTTCATCCTACATTTGGAAGCCGTCCGGCACAGATTATCGGACGGGATCAGGTAATTGAACAGTTCATGTCCGGGCTGACCGCGCCAATTGGTTCCAGAGACCGATGTACGTTTTTTGTCGGTCAGCGTGGCATGGGAAAAACTGCGCTTCTTCTTGAGCTGGCTGAGCGTGCAGCAAACGCAGGATTTATCGTCGCCCGCGTCACTGCTTACAGCGGTATGGCAGATGAAATCATCGAGCTGATCCAGCGTAATGGCGCACCTTTTATCACAGAAGATAACAAAAAAATTCAAGGTATTGAAGCAGGTGCTTTTGGATTTTCCTTTGGGCTTACCTTCTCTGAAACTGTGCAGAAACAATACGGATTTCGAACAAAACTGACGTTACTGTGTGATAAACTGGCCGAATACAATCTTGGTGTTTTAATCCTGATTGATGAGGCGGCGACATCCGAAGAACTGCGGGAAGTTGCCATCACCTATCAACATCTGGTCGGAGAAGATAAAAACATTGCCATTGCAATGGCCGGCCTGCCAAATGCTGTCTCAAATGTTCTGAACGATAAGGTTCTGACTTTTTTAAATCGTGCTTCGAAAATATCTTTGGGACCGATCAGTCCCGCAAGTATTCATGTTTATTACACAAATGCATTTGAACAGCTCGGAATCATTGCGAATGATTCTCTGGTAACAAAAGCAGCTGAAGCTGCACAGGGCTTTCCTTATCTGATGCAGCTGATCGGCTACTATACGACACAATATACAAAAGCAGGACAGCACCTGGACGATTCTCATCTAATGCTCGCCATAAATGCAGCCAGACAGGATATGGAGCAAAATGTTTTCAGGCCGATATTGACGCCACTTTCTGCAAAAGATCTTGAATTTCTAAAAGCAATGGCTATGGATAATGGTGTCAGCAGTTCCTCTGATATTGCAAAACGTATGAATAAATCCAATTCCTATATACAGCCATACCGGGCACGTCTGATTGATGCAGGTATTATTGAATCTCCCCGCAAAGGGGAATTGGAATTCGCAGTTCCGTATCTTGCAGATTATCTGCGCAGAAAGGAACCCGATCCGGATCTGTAATCCAATCACGATCTCTGTTCACGCAAGCTGTGCGACGTACCTGTGCGTGGAACTTCCCATCTGCGTTGATACCGAATACCACAGATCATTCACGAAAGAAAGCAGACGATTGTCTATCATCTGAGACATCCGCCTGCTTTCTTTCATTTCTTTATTACGTTTTATTTTTCGATCTTTCCCTTATATGCGTTGATTCCTCCAATATTCTTCACATTGGTGTATCCCTGCATCTGAAGATATTTCACAGCCTTGGAACTGCGCGCCCCGCTCAGGCAGTGTACGTACAGCGGCACGCTCTTATCCTCCGGGAGTTTTGCTTCTGCCAGCGTGGAGAGCGGCATGTTGACCGATCCGGGGATGTGGCCGGCAGCGTACTCGTCTGTCTCACGGACGTCGTATAGAAGTGCGCCCGGTGTGGATTCAAATTCTTTAATGCCGGCGTTGATATCAGCTTTATTTCCAAATAGCATCTTATAACCTTTCGAACTCTAATTTATGCCGGTTTCACGCCTCATCAATCGCCTTGCCGATGTCATGACGGTAATACTTATTGTCAAAATCAACCCAGTCGACTGCCTTATAAGCATTGGCGCGGGCTTCTTTCAGGTCTTTTCCGAGTGCAGTGACGCCGAGGACACGGCCGCCGTTTGTGACGATCTCACCCTTGTCGTTGAACGCGGAACCTGCGTGGAAGACATAGTAGCCGTCTTTGCCCTTGAAGTTCTCAAGGCCGCGGATCGGGAATCCTTTCTCATAGGATACCGGATAGCCATCGGATGCGAGGACGACGCAGACACACGGATCGTCGACGAACTGCAGATCGATCTCGTCAAGTTTGCCGTCGATGCAGGCCTCGCAGACTTCGATCATGTCGTTCTTCATGCGCGGCAGTACTACCTGTGCCTCCGGATCGCCAAAGCGGGCATTGTACTCCAGAACCTTCGGGCCGTCTTCTGTCAGCATCAGGCCAAAGAAAATAACGCCGACAAACGGTCTTCCTTCCGCTGCCATTGCGTCGACGGTCGGCTGGAAAATATTTTTCTGGCAGAATGCATCGATTTCATCGGTATAGAACGGTGTCGGGGAGAAATTGCCCATGCCGCCGGTATTGAGACCCTGGTCGCCGTCTTTTGCACGCTTGTGGTCCTGTGCGGATGCCATGGTCTTGACGATCTTGCCGTCTACAAAGGAAAGTACGGAAACCTCGCGGCCGGTCATGAACTCCTCGATGACCATCTTGTCGCCGGCTGTGCCGAACTTGCGGTCCTGCATGATCTGGCGCACGCCGTCAACTGCCATTTCCTTTGTCTCGCAGATCAGAACGCCCTTGCCGAGTGCGAGGCCGTCTGCCTTCAGGACGATCGGAAATTTTGCTGTCTCCAGATACTCCAGCGCCGCCTGCGGATCTGTGAAGGTCTCATAAGCCGCCGTCGGGATGTTGTATTTCTTCATCAAATCTTTGGAAAATGCCTTGGATCCCTCGAGGATCGCCGCATTTTTGCGCGGTCCGAAGACGCGCAGACCCTTCTCTTCAAAGACATCGACAATGCCGCCCACAAGCGGATCATCCATGCCGATGATAGTCAGGTCGATCTGCTTCTCTTCTGCAAATGCAGCCAGTTTGTCGAATTCCATTGCGCCAATCGGCACACACTCCGCATATTCTGCAATGCCGGCATTGCCCGGTGCACAGTAAATCTTCTCAGCCTTCGGGCTCTGTGCCACTTTCCATGCGATCGCGTGCTCACGTCCGCCGCTTCCTACGATGAGTATTTTCATGTTGTTCCGCCTTTCTATCCATTACATGGATTGCAGCAAAGTTTCAAATGAAGGAACATTCCCTTCATGATTCTTTTATATGTACTTTCCCGTCAACTACTTCCACACGTCCGGCCGCAATCAGCCGGATTGCCTCGGGCATGATCACCCACTCGGCCTCTTCCATCACACGCCGCTGCAGTATTTCCGGTGTATCATCTTCCTGTACGGCAACTGCCTTCTGCAGGATAATCGGGCCGGAATCGGTTCCTTTATCCACGAAATGCACGGTTGCGCCGGTCAGCTTCACGCCGCGCGCCAGTGCCGCCTCATGCACCTTCAGTCCGTAATAGCCGGTGCCACAGAAAGATGGAATCAGTGCCGGATGGATGTTGATGATACGGTTCGGGAATGCATCGACCATCTTTTCCGGAATAATGACCAGGCAGCCCGCCAGAACAACCAGATCAACATTGTAAGACTGTACCGTCTCCAGCAGCGCATCGTTAAATGCCGCCCGGTTCTCAAATGTCTTCGGTGAAAGGGTCACCGCATCGATCCCATGCTTCGCCGCACGCTCCAGCGCGTAAACGCCCGGATTGTTGCTGATCACCACGGAGATCTCCGCATCCTTAATCTGTCCGTTTTCAATTGCATCAATAATTGCCTGCAGATTCGTGCCGCCGCCCGACACCAGTACAGCCATTTTGAGCATGCTGTTGCCCTCCTCGAAAAAAGTCACATGGATCTGATGATCCATGTGACATATGTAATTTAATCCAGTGTAACACCCTTCTCTCCGCTGACGATCTTGCCGATCTCATACGGATATTCGCCGGCTTTGCGGACGGCTTTCATGGCAGCGTCCACGTCTTCCGGTTTTACAGCCAGGATCATGCCGATACCCATATTGAAGGTGTTGTACATCATCTGCTCTTCGATCTCGCCTTCCTTCGCCAGCAGACGGAAGATCGGCGGAATCGGGTAGCTGTCTGTGTGAATGACCGCATGGGTGCCTTCTTTGAGCATACGCGGCACATTTTCATAGAAGCCGCCGCCCGTGATATGGCTGCATGCTTTGATGCGGACGCCCGCTTCTTTAACGGATCGCAGTGCCTTCACATAGATCTTTGTCGGACGGAGCAGTACGTCTCCCAGCTTTGCATCAAGCGCGTCATAATAGACATTCAGTGCTTCCGGCGACATGTCGAAAACTTTGCGAACCAGGGAATAGCCGTTGCTGTGGATGCCGGATGAAGCGATGCCGATCAGAACATCGCCCTCTGCCAGATCCTGTCCCGTGATCATGTCCTTCTCATCCACGATGCCGACTGCAAAACCTGCGAGGTCATATTCATCAATATCGTAGAATCCCGGCATCTCTGCCGTCTCGCCGCCGATCAGTGCCGCGCCGGCCTGCACGCAGCCCTCTGCGACACCCTTGACGATGTCCGCGATTTTCTCCGGGATATTTTTACCGCAGGCAATATAGTCCAGGAAAAACAGCGGTTCACCACCGGCACATGCGATGTCATTGACACACATTGCAACACAGTCAATGCCGATCGTGTCATGCCGGTCCATCAGAAATGCAATTTTCAGTTTTGTTCCGACACCGTCCGTTCCGGAAACCAGTGTCGGTTTCTCCATATCCTTGAACCGCTCCATGGAAAAAGCGCCGGAAAAGCCGCCAAGCCCGCCAAGCAGTTCTGGTCTCGCTGTACGCGCGACATATTCCTTCATCAGTTCAACCGACTTGTAGCCGGCCTCAATATCGACTCCTGCACTCTTATAATCCATATTTCCTCCTGTAAATACTCATTTCATAAGCTTCGGATTGCTCCGTCGCAGTCCAACAAGAGCTTATTTATTATAGTTCTTGTAACCAACTTCCTGCAGGCGCGCATCTTTTGCTTCAACCTGTCCCTTCAGCTCTGCAGCGTAATCTTTTACCTTCTGCAGCAGTTCCGGATCGGATGTTGCGAGGATCTTTGCAGCGAGGATTGCTGCATTTGCTGCGCCGTTGATTGCCACGGTTGCAACCGGGATGCCGCTCGGCATCTGGACGATGGAGTAAAGAGAATCACGTCCGCCCAGAGATGTGGTGTGCATCGGGATACCGATGACCGGCATCGGGAAGATTGCTGCGCACATGCCCGGCAGATGTGCCGCCATGCCTGCGCCTGCGATGATAACCTTGAAGCCCTTCTCCTCAGCTGATTTTGCATATTCGAAGAATGTATCCGACTCGCGGTGTGCGGAGATGATGGTCATCTCGTAGTCAATTCCGAACTTTTCGAGCATATCTGCGGCTTTCGCCATAACCGGCATATCCGAATCGCTGCCCATGATAATTCCAACTTTTGCCACTTTTGTTTCCTCCTGTGATGTGTTTCTTACAGTGCTGACCGGGGCACATCCGCGTGTCCCTGTCATAAATCATTTATAAACGGTCTTTTTTGGTCAATGAACAAGATCCGTTAATTTCTGTGCCGTTCGCTGCTCATTCAGAGATATTTTACCAAACCATCCGGCCGGATACAATACACGAACATGCCGATTTATTGCAGTGCATCGAGCGGCTCATTCAGTACTTCTGTCCCCGGCAGGACAAATCTGCCGTTTTCGAGCAGGGTGATTTCACTTCCGTCTGCGCGGATGACGCGGATCGCGCCGAGCTCTTCGTAGGGGATTGTGATGTCCGTGTGGCATCCGAAATATGCCTGCTCCGGGTCTGTTTTGCGCAGAAGTGAGCGTTCATTGTCCCGCGCGATGATTTCCTTCCCGTCCGGATTGTAGACGGCCACGTCTTCCTGGAAGCTGTAGCAGGTGTCGCCCATCGCGAAGTGCGGGCCCATTTTTTCAGCGATCAGAATCGGGAATTTGTCCGCGATTCCGTAGGTATGCGCCACCTGGTACGCCGTCGTGTTGGTGCCGATGGCAAATTCGCCGATCGGGACGGTCGGGTGGTGGAACAGAATATTTTCCTCGATCAGCTGGCGGTTCTCTGCCTCATCTGCAAAATTCGCGCAGCTGTATTCGCTGATCATGCCGTCGGTCAGGCGGATTTTCAGGTCATGGTACTGCAGGCCTTCGAGAAATACCTGTTTGACGTGCAGCAGACCATTTGTGCCGGTCAGCTGCGGGGAGGTAAATACTTCTCCGACCGGGATGTTGACATCCGCGACGCAGTTCTCGAAAATCGTCTGTGTTTCCGGGTCGGTCAGGGGATGCAGGGCAACCGTCAGATCGGTCTTGTTGCCGTTCCGGCCTGTAATGTGGACTTTTACGCCTTCATTCAGTGCATCGATCAGGTTCTGCTGGATGTTCTGGTAAAGCTTGTAGTCCAGGTTGTTGATCCGGACCGTCTCCTGAAAGATCTCTTCAAACTGCGCGCCGATGTCCGGCACCGGATAGGCGATGATCGTAAAGCTGCGCTCTTCGCCTTTGATGTAGCGGTTCGTGATCTGTCCCGCTTCTGTCTGATAACGTGCGGCAAGCTGCTGCTGTTCTGCCGTCAGATTCAGCGCGGCACTGTTGTTTTCCGGAGTAAATGTCTTTTCCCCGAAGGTCTCCATGACGGCCGGTCCGCCGTGAACCGCTGCCAGCTCCTTCTCTTCTTCGTATGCCTGCTGCAGTGTCTGCAGTCTGTGTGAAATGAATCGCTCATCCACGTACAGCGCGCTGTCATTGCGGTGGTCGTATTCGAACTGCGGGTTCGGCACGGCGCCGTACCAGCCGACGCGGACATGCGCATGCTTGTTGACGATGTGGGCCGCGCTCCTGTACAGGACGCTTTTGAGGCCCATCGCTTCAAACTGGCGGATGGCCGCGCGCACCACGCGCTCGAATCCCAGCCGCCACCGGATGTTGACGGTGTCCTTGATCGAAAGATCCTTGCGGCCGACGATAAAGCCGATGCGGTATCCTTCTGTCCAGGTCCGGGCGATGGATTCGATCTCTTCCTCTGTCATCTTTGCCAGAAATGCCGCCGTCCGGATCTCATTTTCCGTAATATACTCGCCAAACCGGTACAGATAGCGGGGATCCGTCAGATCCTCCTGTAAAATAATATCTGCCGCGAAGCTCCGGGCCGGATCCAGTGTCTCCTGCACGCGGTGGTGCATGAATTCCGGGCAGTAGTCGTAGGCATACCAGTAAATTTCCTGGCGGAGGGCGTCCGGTTCCGGGGTTAATTCTGTTTCTTCAGCCTCTTCGCAGGCCGCCGCAAAACTGCTGTAAAATGTCAGCAGCAGCTCCATCAGGATCAGCAGATCCCACGGCCGGTTCTCATACGCATACACAACTGCACCCCGCAGCTCCATATACAGGAAGCTCATCACCTGG
Source organism: Eubacterium sp. (assembly GCA_017433615.1). GTDB lineage: Bacteria > Bacillota > Clostridia > Lachnospirales > Lachnospiraceae > CADBRN01. The sequence goes on along the minus strand of JAFRGW010000169.1, from coordinate 11,462 downwards.
CCATTTTCGCCGAACTGTTCCGCCGCGAAAGACGGATTGCCGTAACATGCGGCATAATTTTTCGGCAGAATTTCCGCATACAATTTCCGGTTCTGCGCCTGCAGGTCCGCGAGCGAAGCATCTCTGTATACGCCCGCTGCCAGATCCTGCCGCAGCTGTTCCATTTTCACAAGAAATGCCGCCTCATGAACAAAAAACTGCTCTGCTGTTTTGTTCAGCTTCAGGCTCTCATCCCGGCCGGATGCGATTTCCTGCAGTCTCTCCAGTGCTAATTCGTACCTCTCCTGTTCGATTTCATTTAAAATCATAATTTCCCCATCCTTATAATACTTTCCCGCACAAGTTTTTTGAAGCGCGGTCCCGCATCGATCCCCGCCCGCTTGACTTCCTCATGTGACAGTGGTCTGTCCGAAAGTCCGCTGGCCAGATTGGTGATGCACGAAATGCCGCAGATGCGGTATCCGCAGTGATTGCCTGCAACTGCCTCACAGGCCGTGCTCATGCCGACGGCATCGCCGCCGAGAAGCTTGGCCATCCGCACCTCTGCCGGTGATTCGTAGTTCGGCCCGGAGAACTGGACGTAAACACCTTCCTGCAAGGCGATGTCATTTTCCACTGCCACATCGCGCAGAATCTGCTGCAGTTCTCTGTCATAGATCTCAGACATGTCCGGGAAGCGTGTCCCGAGTGTCTCCGGATTGGTGCCGATGAGCGGTGACGGCACAAATGAGGAAATCTGATCTGTCAGCATCATCAGATCACCCGCTTTGAAATCCGTATTCAGTCCGCCGGCTGCATTGGTCAGGAACAGGATCTCTGCTCCCATGCGCCGCATGAGCCGTACCGGCAGGACCACGTCTTCCATGGAATATCCTTCATAATAATGAATCCGGCCCTGCATGGCAATCACCGGTATATCCTCCAGGTAACCAAGTACAAACTGTCCGCGGTGGCCGCTGACAGTTGAAACCGGAAATGCATTGATTTCGCGGTACGGCACGATGGTTTTATCTGCCAGATCGTATGCAAAGTCGCCAAGTCCCGACCCCAGCGTCAGGGCAACCTTCGGCTGCTGCGGGATTTTTGCCTGAATTGCATCGTAGCACTGCTCAATTCTATCTTCGATTGCTGTCAGCTTCATCCTTCTACCCCCGTTTATCCTTTGTTTTCATACCGCATCAGAAGCGCATCCTCTGCCGGCTTCTGGTAATAATTCTTTCTGATGCTGATTTCCTGAAAACCGTGCATCTCGTAGAGCCGGACTGCCGCCTCGTTGGACTGCCGCACTTCCAGAAAAATCCGTTCGCAGCCGCGCCGCGCTGATTCTGTCAGAAGTGTCCGCACCAGTTCCCGGCCGATGCCGCGCCGTCTGCATGCGGCATCTACGGAAACGTTTGTGATGTCGCCCTCATCCGCCGCATAGAGGCAGCCGATATAGCCGGCGATTGTTTTCTGCTCAGCTCCGCCGGATTTTGGCTGTACAGCTCTGCCGGCTTTTTGCTGCGCGTCTGACGGAGCAGACTGCTGCAGACCGTTTCCCGGATCACATTCCGTCGCACCTGCCCGTGTTAAAACCGCAACGAGAAACAGTACCTGCGGATCATCGAGATAGTGCTCAAAATCCGCTCGTTTCCACGGTGTGGAGAAATTCTCTGTTTCGATCCGTGCGACCGCATCAAGATCTGCTGCACACATTTTTCTGATGATGATCTCTGCTTCCGGCATAGCTGGTCGATTCCTTCTTCTGTCGCGCCTTCAGGTACTTCTCTGCCACAACGGCAGGTACTTCTCTGCCACAACGGCAGGAATTTTCCGGTCACATCTGCAAGTAACAAAAGGAAGCACCGGCATCATGACAGTACTTCCCTGCTTGCAATCTGATTTCAGTTATTCCTGTGATCCTTCTTTCTGCTGTGGATCTGCGGCCTTTTCGCGCTGTTCTTTTTCCATGCGCTCCTGCTGTTCTTTTTCCATGCGCTCCCGTTCTGCCTGGGAGAGGCGCAGATAATCCGGCACATGCTCGTCGGCCGGGACGGTTCTGCCTTCCCGCAGATACTGCGCTGCGAGCACCGCGAGCGCGCCCGCCCGCTGCCTGGAAAGATGCGGCGGCGCAATACGGTAGGGAACCTTCAGAAGTTCATCCAGCTTCTCCTGATAGACCGGTATGCCGTCGCCAAGCAATGTCAGAATGACCGGTGCGGCCTTGATGGAATCTGCCTTCGGCACGCTGATTCCGTCCTCCGGCACATTGATTGTAGCCTCCGGCACACTGATTCTGGCCTCTGCGCAGATCTCATTTAACCGCGCAGCGATGTCCTCGACTGCCATCGGGGCCTGCGGCATCAGTGTCTCCATCTGCTCCCCGTAGAAGCTGTAAACACCGGTATAAACCTGCTGACGGCGGGCGTCCATCATCGGGCAGACGATGTCCGCACTTCCGCACAGATTGTATGCGAGGGCATCCAGCGTCGGGACGGAGATGAGCGGCACGTCCAGTGCCAGGCCGAGTCCCTTTGCCGTCGCCGAGCCGATGCGCAGACCTGTAAAAGAGCCGGGGCCGCCTGCGACCGCAACTGCATCCAGATCCTGCAGATCCAGCTCTGCCATCTTTATGATCTCGTCAATCATCGGCAGCAGTGTCTGGGAATGTGTTTTTTTGTGATTGATGGTGTATTCCGCCACCAGAATGTCATCGTCAAGAAGTGCCACGGTCGCGACAATTCCTGAACTGTCTATTGCAAGTATTTTCAATCGTCAGTCTCCATTTTTATTATTTTTGTCTGTCGGGATCCAGCCGTTTTTTTCTGGCGCATTTCACCGGGATCCGGCAGATCTGTTCTGTCCGTGTATTTTGCCGGTCTGTTTCGCCATGATCCGGCCGGTTGTATTTCTCACGAAACACCGAGGAAAAACATCCCGATCCACAGGACGCACATTACGCCTGCGTAAATGGTCCCAAGTGCCGTGATCAGGTAGCTCGTCCCGCGGTACGAGATTGCCTTCAGTCCTTTCAGGAATCCATACACCGCTGCCAGCAGTGCAAACAGCCCCAGTGCTCCGAGCGCTGTGCCGCCGCTGCCGCCAAACGCAAACGAAAGAATGACATCCAGCAGAAATACGCCGAGGGAAATGCTGGCAAATATGATGGATTCTTTCGCACCGGGTGCAACTTTTCTGATAAATGTATATCTGTTCTTCGCCATAGTTATTTTTTATTTGAATACTCTTTCATAATCCGCGCTGTATTCGGCTGCGCCGTACTGCTCATAATACGACTTCAGCGCCTGCAGCCGCTCCGCGTCAATCAACTTCCCGCCGTCTGTTTCATTATTTGCGAGATATTCCGTTACATCCGCCATCGTCACGATCGCATTTGCCGGAAAACCGTATTTCTCCTGAATCTCTGAAAGAGCGCTCTTCTCACCGGTCCCTTTCTCCATGCGGTTCAGGGAGACGATCAGTCCCTTGATCTCCACATCGCCCTGCGCCTTGAGAATCGGGAAGGTCTCCTCGATGGATTTTCCTGACGTCGTGACATCCTCGATGATCACGACACGGTCGCCGTCATGGATCGGGCTGCCGAGCAGAATGCCTGCATCGCCGTGGTCCTTCACTTCCTTCCGGTTGGAACTGTACCGGACATTGACGCCGTAAAGCCGGCTGATCGCCATCGCTGTCGCGACTGCCAGCGGAATTCCCTTATAAGCCGGCCCGAACAGCACATCGAAATCCAGACCGTAGTGATCGTGGATTGCCCGCGCGTAAAACTCGCCCAGCTTCTCGAGCTGCTCCCCTGTTACATACAGACCCGCATTCATGAAAAACGGACTCTGCCGGCCGCTCTTCAATGTAAAGCTTCCGAACTTCAGAACCTGGCTCGCGACCATGAACTGTATGAATTCTTCCTTATATGTAGTCATTCTCATTTCCTTTCTACTATCTTCCGGTGATTTTTGCAGACGAAGGTGCAAAAATCACTCCACCGCCCCGATCAGGCTTCTGATATCCTCAATTCCTTCCTCTTCCAGATATTTCTCGATTCCCGCCACAATCTCCTGTGTCACGTACGGATTGATGAAATTCGCCGTTCCGACGGAGACAGCCGTGGCGCCTGCCAGGATAAATTCCAGTGCGTCTTCCGCGCAGGTAATGCCGCCCATGCCGACGACCGGTATTTTTACCGCGTGCGCCGCCTGATAGACCATCCGCACTGCGATCGGGTGAATCGCCGGGCCGGACATGCCGCCGGTTTTATTGGCCAGCACGAAGGTGCGCCGCTTTACGTCAATCTTCATTCCCGTCAGGGTATTGATCAGGGAAATGCCGTCCGCGCCGCCCGCTTCTGCCGCGCGCGCGCAGTCCGCGATGCTCGTGACATTCGGACTGAGCTTCATGATCACCGGCTGCTTCGCGTGGGATTTGATTTCCCGCGTGATTGCCTCGATCCCTTTGGGATCCTGTCCGAAGGCGATGCCGCCTTCCTTGACATTCGGGCAGGAAATATTGATTTCCAGCAGATCGACCGGTTCGTCCGCGAGCCGCTCCACCACTGTAACGTACTCTTCTGCCGTGTGACCGCAGACATTGACAATGATCCGCGTGTCAAACTGCTTCAGGAACGGGATATCACGCTGACAGAACACCTCGATGCCCGGATTCTGGAGACCGATGGCATTGAGCATGCCGCCGTACACTTCTGTCACACGCGGGGTCGGATTGCCCTCCCACGGCGTCGGTGCGACGCCTTTGGTCACGACTGCGCCGAGCTTCGAGAGGTCTACAAATTCACTGTATTCTTCACCGGAGCCGAAGGTGCCGGATGCCGTCATAACGGGATTTTTGAGCGTCACGCCGGCCAGTTTCACCTTGAGATTCATAATACCACCTCCGTCGTGCGGAACACCGGGCCGTCCTTACATACACGCGCATTGCGCACATGGCTGTGTGCGTCTTTGTCTTTCGTCTCGCACACGCAGGCAAGACACGCGCCGATCCCGCAGGCCATGCGCTCTTCCATGGAAATCCAGCAGGGAACCTGCTTCGCATCGGTATATGCCTTGAGTGCACGCAGCATCGGCTTCGGTCCGCAGGCCAGGATCACATCTGCCTGCAGCTGTTCCTGTAAAATGGCATCGAGAATCGTTCCTTTTACGCCTGTGCTGCCGTCTTCCGTCGCAATGTGAACGGTGCCGTAAGCGGCAAATTCATCAGCCAGGAAACACTGATCCCGGTACCCCAGAATGACATCGATCTCTGCGCCCGCCTTCTTTGCTGCTTTCGCCGTTTCGAGCATGGGCGGAATTCCGATGCCGCCGCCGCAGAGGAAAATGTGCTTCCCTGCAATTTCATCGACCGGAAATCCATTTCCCAGAGGTCCCAGAATCCGGATCTCGCTGCCTGTCTGCAGCGCCGCAAACTGCCGGGTGCCGGTTTTCTCGCCGCTGACCCGGTAGACAAGACGCAGTGTGCCGTGATCCGGATCCGCCTCACAGATGCTGATCGGCCGCGGCAAAAGCTTTGACGCATCATTTGTATAGACATTTACGAACTGGCCCGGTACGGCCGCTGCCGCGATCTCCGGTGCCTTCAGAAGGAGGTCAAAGATTCCCGGAATCAGTTCTTTCTGCCTGATTACCTCGCAGATTGCTGCTGTTTTCATACTTGCTCCTGTCATATCATACTGTATCTGCCGTGTTGCCGGTTATTTAGCCGAGTGCTTCCATGATGTCCTGCTTCATGTCCAGAACTGCTGCCCGCGCTGCATCCGCATAATTATCCTCGCCATAAGACTTGTAAGCCTCCTGGCGGTAAGCCGCGATTATGCCGCGGGAAGAATTGACGATGGCGCCCAGTCCGTCTTCGTTGAAGAACGGCACCAGATCTTTTCCTTTGCCGCCCTGCGCGCCGTAGCCCGGCACCAGGATCAGACTCTTCGGCATCAGGCTGCGCAGCACGCGTCCCATCTCCGGATAGGTTGCACCGACAACTGCGCCGACATAGCTATATTCATCTCCCATCGCCTGTTCGCCCCAGGCTGCAACCTGCTCACCGACCAGCTCGTAGAGCGGTCTGCCGTCGATGAGACGGTCCTGAAACTCGCCGCTGGATGGATTGGATGTCTTTACCAGCACAAAAATACCTTTTTTCTGTTCCTTGCAGACATCGATAAACGGATTGATTCCGTCGCTGCCCAGATACGGATTGACCGTGCAGAAATCCTCATGGAACGGAGAAAATGTCTTTGTTCCGACCTGCACCGTGCCGATGTGTGCCGCCGCATAGGCCAGCGAAGTAGAACCGATGTCACCGCGCTTCACATCGCCGATGACGACAAGTCCCTTCTCCTGGCAGTACGTCACGGTCTCCTCATATGCTTTCAGTCCCGGAATGCCGTACTGCTCATACATCGCAATCTGCGGCTTCACAGCCGGCACCAGATCTGCAACCGCATCCACAATTGCTTTATTAAATGCCAGAATCGCGGCTGCAGCACCTTCCAGCGTCTCGCCGTGCTCCGCAAATGCTTTTGCCTGCACCGCCTGCGGGATAAAGCCCAGCTGCGGATCCAGTCCCACCACGATCGGCGCCTGCGTCTTCCTGATCTTATTAATAAGCTCGTTTATCATCGTTTATCTTCCTTCTTTCTTGATCTCTTCCCGCGAATTTGCAGGACTGCCGCTCACCTAAACTACATGGATTGAATCAGATATTTCATGATTTTCAGTTCTGCAAATTCAATCTCTCTTCTCGTACACAACCTGCCCGCCGCAGACTGTATACATCACAACGCCCTGTACCTTCCGTCCGCCGAACGGTGTATTTTTCCCTTTTGACGCAAATGTCTTCGGATCAATCACGTATTCTGCCGCCGGATCGATAATCACGACATCCGCCTCTTTGCCCGGTGCCAGGGAACCCCTGTTCTCCAGATGCAGAATCCGCGCGGGATTGCTGCTCATCTTTTCCGCCATCTGCATCGGTGTCAGAATGCCCGGTGCAACCAACTCGGAGATCGTCAGGGAAACAGCCGTCTCAAGGCCGACGATGCCGAAGGCCGCCTCCTGCAATGTTCCTGCTTTGTCCAGACGTGTGTGCGGCGCATGATCCGTCGCAATCACCTCGAAGACGTCCTCCTGCAGACCTTTGATCAAAGCCGTGCGGTCCTTCTCGCTGCGGACCGGCGGGTTCATTTTATAATTGGTATCTCCCGGGATCCGGTCTGCACTGACCAGTGTGAAATGATGCGGGCAGACTTCGCCGGAGACATCCATTCCGTCATTTTTTGCTTTCTTCAGCATCTCGTAGCTTCCCCACGTCGAGCAGTGGCAGAGATGCAGGTGCGCACCGGCTTTATTTGCCAGCATGATGTCACGTGCAATGATGACATCCTCAACCTCATTGCCGATGCCGGGTACGCCTTCCTTCTCGGAAAATGTATCTTCATTGACGCATCCGCCGTGAACCAGATTTGCGTCCTCGCAGTGATCCAGAAACGGAATATTCAGCTCTGCCGCAACCTTCAGCGCTTCCTTGCAGAGCTGCGCATTCATGACAGACTTTCCATCCTCGCTGATGGCCGGAATGCCGTGTTCCTTCATGCCGGCAATATCTGAAAGTTCCTTTCCTTTCTGTCCTTTCGTCACTGCACCGGCCTGCAGTACATGGACCGGCGCATTGTGGGCCTTGTTCGTCACATAGTCGACGCGGTCCGGGGAATCAATAACCGGCTTCGTGTTCGGCATCGCGACAATCGTCGTAAATCCGCCTGCCGCTGCCGCGCGTGCGCCGCTGTTAATATCTTCCTTCTGTGTCAGGCCCGGGTCGCGAAGATGCACATGCATATCAATGAGCCCCGGCATGACATAGCAGCCGGCCGCATCGATGATGCGGTCTGCGCCCGGAATTGTGTATGGTCCTTCCGGGTCCGGTTTTTCTGCTGTTTTTGTGTCTGTCGTTTCTGTGTCTGCTGTTTTCTGTCCGGCTGCCCTGGCACCTTCTGCTGCTTCTGCCGCCTTGTCCGCTGCCGTCAGATCTGCTGTGTTTTCGGAAACTGCTGCCTTTTCATCGGCAGCGACAGCTTCCGGAACAACTTCCATGTCCGGATCGATCCGGATTTCCTTCTCACAGGCTTCAATCAAACCGTCCTTCAGCAGCAGATCACAAATCCCGTCAAATTTTGTATCCGGATCAATGACTCTGCCATTCTTAATCAGTATCGTATATCCCATTGCATCTCTCCGCTCTTGCTGATCTATGGTCTCCTGTGTTTTATACGTTTTATTTATCTCTGTTACCTTATGCGTTTTATTATAACGGTGCGTCACTTGAAAGGCAAAACAATTATTGGTTTTTGAGGTTATATCACCTTCCTGGCGCGGCAGCCGCGAATCATCTCAACTTTTTGCCATATCGTATTGTAATTCTACTATAACTCCCTCTGAAAATCCCAAAATGTCGATTGACTTTTCTTCATCTGTTCACTATAATTGATGAATGTTAATCAGTATGGAGGTACGAAAATGAAAGGAACTGTTAAATGGTTTAATCCTGAGAAGGGATTTGGTTTTATCACTGATGAAGAAGGCAACGACGCGTTTGTGCATTTCAGTGCAATCCAGGGCGAAGGCTACAAGACACTGTCAGACGGACAGGCGGTTACCTTTGATCTGGTAGAAGGCCCAAAGGGCCCGCAGGCTACCAACGTCGTTAAGGAAGAAGCATAAATTTCCAGGCATAGTAACTCAACAGAATAAATTAAATCCTGAAAAAAACCGGAGCTGATCTGCTCCGGTTTTTCATATAACTCATGCTTACAGGGATCTTATTCTTCCTCTGTTCCGTTGACCTGTGCACTCAGGTCACTCATGTAGCCTTCAATTGCTGCTGTCGAGATCTCAGTAGAGACTACTTTCTTCTCTGCATTGCTTCTTACCTGCTGAACAACCGCAAAAGAAAACCATCCGACCAGCAGTGCGAGCACTGCAACCAGCGCGATTACTTCAATACGAAGTCTGCGTTTTGCCTTCTTGATAATCTGCTGGCGGTTTGCTTTTTCTTCTTTATAACGGTCTACTTTCTGCTGACTCATATCTGAATTGTTCCTTTCACAATTTTTTACATAACGTCCGGGAGATACGATTCTCATCCATGAGCATCGGTGTGATTATCATCCGTGATCCTTGAAGTTCCCGGTTCATTTCAACAGATTTCATTATAATCAAGACCGCATCATTTGACAAGAGAGGATTTCACAGTTGCTTTTTCCTGTCACATCACGTATACTTATGAATGTTATTTTTGATATTATGAAAACCAAAGATCGATTGGCTCTATTCGCCTAATTAGCTTAATCTGTTTGATTGACAGGATATCCATTATGATTGCATTTGAAATTGACCAGGTAAAATTATTTATGAGCCGGCTTCTGCTCAGTGATGCCTTCGACCATTTTCTGGTTCCGGAAGTATCGATTACAACCTACGCAACCTTCCGGATCGACGGCACACTGCATCCGGCGTTTTACGGAGACATCTCTGATGAGTCAGAGGCGCCATCAGGCGCTGCTGTACCGGGCAGCGCGCTGCAGAACAATACTGGCGGCAATTCTGCTGCAAAAAAAATTCGCAGCCACAGCGCGGGCAGCAAAGACGACGCTGCCGGCATGCGTACCGGCAATGCAGACCGGGCAGGCAGCCGGTATGTCCGCTGGGCGGAACTGAAAAACCACTGTCTCGCTATCATCCGCGGCAAACACACACCGCTGGCATTTCATTTTGTCTTTCAGTACCCGGAAGATGCCGCTGCAAACCTGATCCTGCAGGAAAGCCTTCCGGTCGCACCGGAAGATGTACACGGTCTCTATTTCAACTGCCGTTTTCAGGAAGGCCGTCTGCTGATCACCAGCGGAACCTCGCTCGCCGTATTTGACACACAAAAAGCGGTCGAGCGCGCATGGGATGCGCAGCTCTCCCGCTTTCTTACAAGGCTGGAATTGCTGTGAGGAGACAGGGGACGGTTCTCTGTCTCCTTTTGGTTATTTTGTCAGGCGCAGCATCAGTTCGTTGCTGCGTGCCATGAATCTTGTCATTTCTTCCGGTGCAAGCGGGCGGTTTGCCAGCATTGCGAGGTCATACAGCTGCTCGCAGAATGGTTTTACCGTTTCTTCGTCTTCGCGATTCTCGTAGACATACTGTACAAGCGGATGCTTTGCGTTGAGGATCAGCGTTGCGTCTACGCCGTACATGGAATCGCTTCCCATACCGTACATGCGCATCATTTCGTTCATGCGGCGGCCGTCTTCGGAAAGGGTTACCATTGCTGAAACGGCTTCGTCTTTGATATTCTCAACCTTTACCGTAAGCTGCTCATTTGCGAGTGCTTTGCGGAACAGGCCTTCCAGTGCAGTCTGCTCTTCTTCGAGCGATGCATCGTCTTCTTTCATTTTCTCCGTCAGATCTGCGTCGATCCGCTGGAACCGGACGGTCTCATCTGTACGCTCCATGTGTGTGATGAATGCGCTGTCGATGTTGTGAATGAGCTTGACGGCATTCATGCCCTGTGCGCGGAACAGGTTGATGTACTGACTCTGCTGAACCGGATCGGTAACGTAGTAAATGGTTGTCTTTTCCGGTTCTTTGTCGGCGTCATCCGCACCTTCGGATCCGGCTGCATCTGCTGTGCTATCTGCCTTGCCGGAAGCAGCTTCTGTGTCTGCCGCACCTGCATCGACGACTTCCGCTTCTACTGCATTTCCGTCTGCATCAACGGCTTCACCGGCCTCTGCATCTGCAGCTTCCTCTTTCTTGACATTTGCTGCGATGTAGTCCTTCAGCGTCATGTATTTGTCATCAAGATCTTTGTACAGAATGTAGTCTGCCATGCGCTCCGCAAATTTCTCATCGCGGATGCAGCCAAACTTGATGAACGGGCTGATGTCATCCCAGTATTTCTCGTAATTCTCGCGGTCGTTCTTGCACATGCCGGACAGCTTGTCAGCGACCTTCTTGGAGATATAATTGGAAATCTTCTGGACAAATCCGTCGTTCTGCAGTGCACTTCTGGAGACATTCAGCGGCAGATCCGGGCAGTCGATCACGCCCTTGAGCAGAAGCAGATATTCCGGAATAACTTCTTTAATATTATCGGCGATAAATACCTGGTTGTTATAGAGTTTAATGGTTCCCTCGATGGACTCGTACTCCATGTTGATCCGCGGGAAATACAGAATTCCCTTCAGATTGAACGGATAGTCCATGTTCAGATGGATCCAGAACAGTGGCTCTTTGTAATCCAGGAACACGTGCCGGTAGAACTCTTTGTATTCGTCATCTGTACACTCTGACGGCTGCTTTGCCCAGAGCGGGTGCGTATCATTTACCGGAACCGGTCGTTTCTTGATCTTCGCCTGCTTCTTCTCCGGCTCAGTCTCAACGGTCTCTTTGGTGCCGTCTTCCTTTTCCTTC
>JAFRGW010000168.1 GCA_017433615.1 Eubacterium sp. | reverse complement strand
TATCTTACGTCCCAGATCCGGACAGACCGGGAAAATGAATCGGGGGCGATTATGGATGAAATCTGGCGTTCACTTACCTGGAAGTGAAGAATCAGAAAGCAGAACCCGCGGAATGGACTTTTCCGCGGGTTTCTGATATTCCGGGGCGCTGCGGACCGTGGGATTATCCCTGCGCATTTTTCAGTACACGCTGCAGCGTGGCTCTCATGTCCGGAATATCCAGCGGCTTTGCAATATGGCCGTTCATCCCGGCTTCTTCCGCTTTCCGGATATCCTCCTGGAAGGCATTCGCCGTCATGGCGATAATCGGAATGGCGGCGAGTCCGGGGTCGGGAAGACCACGAATGGCCTGCGCCGCCGTGTATCCGTCCATCACCGGCATCTGGATATCCATCAGGATGACATCATAGTATCCCGGTCGGGACGCTGCCGTCATTTCCAGGGCCATCTGACCATTCTCCGCTGTTTCGATCAGGAACCCCTCCTGAGCAAGCAGCATCTGCGCAATTTCCATGTTAATCATATTGTCTTCAACCAGCAGCGCACGCATCCCTTCAAATGAAATCTCATTTTTCCCGGCAGAGCAGATTTCCGCTTCGGGTTCGGCCAGGGGGAAGCCGACGGAAATAATAAACTCTGTCCCTTTGCCTTTCTCGGTCCGGACAGTGATATTGCCGCCCATCATATCCACAATACTTTTTGTGATGGCCAGACCGAGCCCGGTCCCCTGGATTCTGCTGACCGTCGATGTACGTTCCCGTTCGAAGGGAACAAACAAACGCTCCGCGAATTCCTGACTCATCCCGATTCCCGTATCCCTGACACGAATTTCATAATGTCCGGTTTTTTCATCAGCTGTGAGCTCCTTCAGCTGCAGGGAAACACGGCCGTTCTCCTCCGTAAACTTTCCCGCGTTGCACAGCAAATTCATCAGCACGCGATCCAGCATCGCCTTATCACAAAGAACCCACTGATGCGCCACATCGCAGGATACGGACAATTCGATATTTTTTGCTTCCAGCTGTATCCGGACCAGATCGCTTACTTCCTGTACACAGCCTTTCAGATTGACACAGGCCGGCTCGAGCGTGAACTTCCCGCTTTCGATGCGGCTCATATCCAGCACGTCATTCACGATTTCCAGAAGCTGCCGCCCCGCCATATCAATCTTGTCTATATACCCGCTTTTTTCCTCATAGGTAACCCCCTCCCGGTTGGCCAGCGAGGTATATCCGATAATGGCGTTCAGCGGCGTGCGAATGTCATGGGACATATTGGACAGGAAAAATGTTTTCGCTTTGCTGGCCTCTTCCGCGGCGGACAGCCTGACCGCAAGCTGCTCATTTTCCTGAATTCGGGCAAAGGTACGCCGGATGAGCAGAAGCATGAAAAAAACGAAAATGCTCCCGCCGAAAAGGATGCCAGCCATGACGAGATCCGGCTTTCCGAAAAAACCGACAACCAGATACCCGATGAAAAACATAATCAGCAGCCAGATCGGAAGATAAAAGAGCCGTCGTTCCCGATCCCAGTTCCCGTGTTTCCGGACATCTCTGGAGAAGCACATATACCCGTATATGTTATAAGCCATCAGCACGCTGCCGGCATATATCATCAGATAGAGGAACACGCCCTTCATATTGCCTCCTGTCTTGCGCCGGTGATCCGGTGTCGGTTATGCATCATGACCGAAGAATCCCAGTACGTCCGTATCGTTCCGTTTCTTTCTCCCTTATTCTATCTTTTCAACGGTTGTTTTGCAACGGAAAAAATGAAGAAAGGCAGCATGCTTTTTTTCCATATGAAAAGCCGGCAGGCAGCGAGTCGTATGCCGGCTTTCTACTGTATATCAGTTTTTCTTGCCTTTCTGCAGATGAATCAATATAATATGGTAAAATCATCGATTGATGTTAGTGGCAGAACAGAAACTGCCCGGGTACGGAGGAGACCTCTGAAATGATCGAGACATCCCTGCTGGAACAACTGGTCGCGTTTCATGATTATAAGACACTTTCCGCAGCTGCGGAACACCTGATGACCTCTCAGCCTGCCTTATCCCGTTCCATGCGGAAGCTGGAGGAGGACTTCGGCGTTCCTCTTTTTGAACGCAGCAGGAACAGGCTGCTGCTGAATGAAAACGGCATCTTGGCAGCGGAATGCGCGAGGCAGGTGCTGCATGAGCAGGAAACAATGATCGCCCGGGTCCGCGCTCTGGACCGGAGCAGAAGAACCATTGCCATCGGTTCTGTCGCGCCGGGACCGCTCACGGACCTGTCGCCGCTGCTGTCTTCCGAATATGAAGACCGCACGGTTTCAACGGAACTGCGCACAAAGGAAGAGCTGATTCCCATGCTGAAACAGGGGATCTTTCAGCTGATTATTCTGCGGGAAGTTCCTGCGGATGATGAAATATATGCCTCTCCCTGCGGTTCAGAGCATCTTTATGTCAGCCTTCCGGAATCCCATTCGCTGGCTTTCAGGAAATCCGTCACCTTTGCAGAGATGGACGGGACAGAATTTCTTCAGATCTCCAATGTCGGCATATGGGAAGACATCAAAAAAGCGGCGATGCCCCATGCCCGGATTTATCTGCAGAAGGACAACTCCGCGATCAAAGCCATTGCCGCCGTATCTTCCATGGCTACTTTCAAGACGGATATTTCCCTCCGGCATTATGCGCCGGAGCCGGGCCGGGTCATAATCCCGTTTTCAGATGAAAGCGCCGTCGTGCATTTCTGGTGCTGCTGTCTGAAAAAGGACGAACGAAAATTCAGGGGCTGGTTCAAAACGCTGGAAACAAAGTATCCGGACAGGAACCGTCATGACTGAAAACAGGACGGCAAACAGCTGCAGACCGGTCTGACAGAGAAGATTCCCGGATGACGGATTCACTGAAAAATCCGGGCCGTAAGACAATCCGCACAACATATTGACTGAAAGAGAAAAAACAACATATACTAGTCATGTTATGATCTGAAAAAGACTGCGGTCAGACGAGCAAATTACGGAAAACGAATGTCCCGTCCGCGACGGAACG
>JAFRGW010000167.1 GCA_017433615.1 Eubacterium sp. | reverse complement strand
TATAATTAACGTCGGTTTATCTGATACAGACAATTCTATGGCAAAACGGAAAAGAAGACTAAAAGCCGGGATCAGAAGATTCAGCCGGCAGACAATACTCATTGCCTGTACGGTACTTCTGACCGGGTTGATATTCGGATATGCTGCGGCACTGATTATACTGAAGGGACCTTCACCGACTTTCAGCAACCTTGTTGTCTCAACACTGATGGAAACAAGGCGCGGCAAGCGGCTGGCGCACCTGTTCTTCACGGATGATCAGATTAATGAAATCCTGTACAAGAACAGCATTGACTATACTGACAGCGTATCCATAAACAACAATGATGAATTCGTCATTCCGGAAGATGAGAAGGACCTGATCATTATTGAAGATGTTTCCGGTTCAACATTCCATGGCAAGATGATGATGGTCCGGGATCCTTCGCGGATCAAACTGGGGGTCAACACACTGCTTGATCCGGAATTAGCAGGGGAGTATCTGGTGCAGGATTATGTCAGGGCAACAGGTGCTGTTGCCGGGATCAATGCCGGCGGTTTTGATGACCCCAATGGCCAGGGAGACGGTTCGATTCCCTACGGCATTATCATCAGGGACGGGGAACTGATTTACGGGAAACCCAGTGACTGGAACTCTGTGATCGGTTTTAATAAAGAAAATCATCTGATTGTCGGCAATATGACAGCCCAGGAAGCCCTTGACTGGGGCATTCGTGATGCTGTTACATTCGGCCCTGTGTTTATCGTGGATGGCAATAAGATTACTGTTACCGGGACCGGCGGCGGTCTGAATCCCCGTACGGTGATCGGGCAAGCCGCAGACGGCACGGTGCTACTGCTGGTCATTGACGGCCGGCAGACGTCCAGTCTGGGTGCGTCCTATGAAGACTGCATTAAAATAATGCAGCAGTACGGTGCAATTAATGCGGCTAATCTGGATGGCGGCAGTTCCTCGGTCATGGTGTATGACGGAGAGATTATCAACAGTATCGTTACAATGGGAGAAGGAAGGTCAGTACCGACAGCATGGCTCGTAGAGTAAAGGAAAAAGATGGGCGCAGCTATGAAGAAAGAGTCAAGACAGGCAGGCAGTTTTACTTTTTCCTGCTGAAGCTTTTCCTGTCCGCTGCCGTTGTGCTGGGAGCCGGCCTCGGTTATCTCTGGTACTGGCTGGAACGCTATGAAGCGGAGAGCATCAACGGTGCAATGACAACTTATTTTGAAAGAGTCGGCAACCAGGACTGGGACGGCCTGTACCAGGACGACGTGGACTATTTTGTTGAGTTCAACAGTAAGGAAGATGTTGCCGAATATCTGTTCTCTACCTATAACGGCAAGAATTCCTGGGGTCTGACAACATCATTCTCCTGGACTGACGGGAAAAACGAATTCTACAACGTCTACTACGAAAGAGAGCAGATCTGCATTATTGAACTGACTAAGCCCGCCGGCAGCAAAACCTGGAAAGTGCGCACGCTGAGTCCGAGCGGTGAATATTACTTTGATGATTATACCGGCAACGGCTTTACCATCAACAATGTGGATATTACCAACAATGCGGCATATTACAAGGAACTGACCATACCGTATGGCTTCCGTAATCTGGAACTGGATGAGAAAATGCCGAAGGCGGCCGAGTATCTGGTCCGCGGCTTCATCCATACACCTGATATCGAACTTAAGCAGCCCCAGACTGACATGTATGTCCGGGATCATACGACAAATCTTTACTACATCGGGAAAAAACCGACGGAGGAACAGCTGGCAGAGTTCACGGAAGAAATCGAAACCGTATCCGTTGACTACTGCAAGTACATCACAAGAGATGGTACATTCTACTCGCTGAACCGGCACCTGTATCCGTATACCGAGTTCTATAACAATATCCGCGGCTTTGACAACCAGTGGTTCGCCAGCCATGAATCCATTGAATTCAGGAACATGAAAGTATTTGATGTCATGCCGGTCGGAGAGAATGCGTTCATCGGTTCGATATCGTTCGATTATATTGTTTCAACAACATCCGTGAACAGAACGTATTCCAATACATACCAGCTGTTCTTCGTGAAAAACAGCCAGAATGTCTGGAAACTGACCAATCTTGTCATTGTGTACGATGACAGTACTCAGGAATAGAACATGCCGGCCAGAAAGACCGGCATTTTATGATATGATGCATAATATCAGGGGGAATATGTATGCTGAAGGTAATTGTAGCGGACAATTATGAAGAGGTAAGCAGAGAGGCTTTCAGAATTGTCAAGGAGACGGTCAAGATTCTGCCGGCGCCGGTTCTCGGTCTGGCAACCGGATCAAGCCCGATTGGCCTGTATAAGAAAATGATTGCCGACCACAATGCGGAAGGACCGTCATATGAGAAGGTGCGGACATGGAATCTTGATGAGTATATAGGCCTGCCGCGCAGTCATGATCTGAGTTACTGGACCTTCATGCACGAAAATCTTTTTGAGGGTATCGATATTCCTGAAGAAAATGTGCATATCCCATATGGTGATACGGAAGAACCTGAAACAGAATGTGCGAAGTATGAAGAGAGCCTGAAAGATGTAATGATTGATCTGCAGGTACTCGGAATCGGCGCGGACGGCCACATCGGCTTCAATGAACCGGGGACACCTTTTGATTCTCTGACCCATGTCGCCGACCTTGCCGAACAGACCCGCCGGGACAATGCCCGATTCTTTGAAAATGATATTGACCAGGTGCCGAAACAGGCAATCACGATGGGGCTTGGAACAATCATGCGGGCCCGGAAGATCCTTGTGATAGCGACAGGTACGAATAAGGCAGACGCGGTGTACGGCATGCTCAGGGGACCGGTGAGCGAGGACTGCCCGGCAAGCATTCTGCAGAATCACGAAGATGTCACGGTGATCCTTGACAAAGCGGCCGCCTACAGGCTCTGAGCAATTACGTTGACGAAATTATATTTTATGCAATAATTATCACGGAATGAAGGAGGAATATACTCATGAGAATTATTGAAAACAAAGCAGAATACGAACAGCTTCTCAAGGACGGCAAGTCTGTCTTCGTTGACTTCTACGCTGACTGGTGCGGCCCGTGCAAGATGGTCAGCCCGCTGGTTGAAAAGCTTGCTGAAAAGCACACGGATGTTGCCTTCGTCAAGGTCAACGTCGACAACACACCGGATATCGCCGCCATGTACGGCATCATGTCCATTCCGACTCTGATCGGCTTCAAGGATGGCGAAGTTGCCGGTTCCATCATCGGCTTCCAGCCGGAAGGCGTGCTGGAACAGCTGGTTGCCAGGACAAAGTAAAACACCGGATTGAAAGAGGCAGAAATGCCTCTTTTCTATTTCCGTACGGAAAGCAGACGGATCATGTATAATTGTTGCGATGGAACATATACTTCGGAATCTTCTCCGCATCGGCATCGTCAGCATATATCCGGCAGTTCTGCTGCTGTCCTTTTTTCTGCTGAAAAGAAAAGAAACCTGGCGGGCCGTCATGCGGGATTACGGGAAGCGGATCATGCTGAACACACTGATCATCGGGACAGTGCTCGGCCTTGGCATTTTTATTTTTTTCCGGCTGGAAGACACCGTTTATGCATATGACTATGCCTGGCACTGGACAAGGGTGCTGCAGCTGCGGGAAATGTTTTTTGAGAACCCGCAGGGCATCCTGCCGCTGATCCAGCAGTCATTGCTGCGGGACGACTATACATACCTGCCGGCACTGCTGACATTTCCCTCCAGCATCCTGAATACCGGCTACGGCTTCTTCTGCCTGACCAACATGGCCGCATACTATCTGCCGTTCATAATGATCATGCAGCTGCTCTATTTCCGATACTGTTCCGGTCAGAAGTGGTTGCCGGTCGGCGCTGCGCTGGTCTTTTATCCGGTTTACTACACGATTTTCTTCGGGGAAGTGGATCTCGGCGGAATGGTCTTTCTGGCCATGATCTATGTCCTGGTATTGTTTGAAGATTTTGAGAAGATTGATCTGATTGACAATCTCAGTGTGAATCTGTACGGCTTTCTGATGATTTTCTTCCGGCGCTGGTATCTGTATTCGCTGGTTGTTTTCTATCTCTGCTATGTAATCAAATTCCTGTTTTATTACCATTTCAGGCCGTTTACGGCAAAGGCGGGAAAAGACTTTGCCCGGATGATCCTGTCCGGCCTGGTCCTGCTGGCCGTGCTGCTGCTGTTCTACCGGCCGTACGTCATGCGGATTCTTGGCAACAACTATTCAGAAGACTTTGCCTACAACAACAAAGAAGGTAAACTGTCCGGCTTTATCAATTACCTGTCACCGGTGATGACGGCTGTGTGCCTGCACGGCGTGTGGATGCTTGCCCGGCTGCATAAACGGGAACCGCTGGTCATTATACTTATGACAATCATCGTGCCGACGGCGCTCTTCTGGAGCATCCAGTCATATGAATATCATCATTACTGCATCATCCTGCCGTCCCTGACGATCCTGTTCGGATACGGGCTGTATCATTTCATCCGGCCGGCAGTCCGCTGGGGACAGATGTTTATCTATGCTGTGCTGCTCTGCCAGGTGGTCCTGATCTTTTATCCGAACCGGATCGATTTCCCGCTGTTTACCGCGCTGAAAAAGAATCCTGAAAAACTCGAATATAAGCAGGATATGGCGGATTTCGCCTGGTGGCTGCGGGAACGGGGCGGGGAAGGCATGTACTTCTATCTGTCGAGCGGCTCGGCCGTACTGAATGAGGACATGATCCGTAATTCAATCCTGCCGGACATTCATCCCCCGCTGCTCTATCAGGCTGTTCTGGATATCCGGGATGGCTTCCCGCACAACCTGGGCGAACTCAGCTATGTCATTACAATCGACCCGATCCAGTATATCGATCCTGATTATCAGCACATGTATGACATCATCACCGAAGCGGTCTGGCATGAACCGCTGGTCCAGGCTGTATACACACCGGTGCACGAACGCACGATTGCCGGGCTGAAGCTGACAGTATATCAGCGGACGGGGGAATACACGCCGGAAATCAAACAGTATTTCTACGACAGGATGCTGGAATACTATCCGGATAAAAGGGAGTATTTTGCCTATATTCTCGAATAATCCCGGCGGTT
>JAFRGW010000017.1 GCA_017433615.1 Eubacterium sp. | reverse complement strand
TGTTTGCTCATGGTGCCTCCTTCTACTGCTGTCAGAAGGAAGCACAACCATACCATGAGTCTATGAAATAGTAAAGCTTAAGTGTGCGAGGATGAATTCCACCGCACAAGCAGGCGGTGGAATTCAAGATTTCATTTTGGCTAATACAACAGGAGATACTTTTCTGATAGAAACATGATAAAAATCATGTTAAAATAGATGCAGTGATTCATGGATGCAGTGATTTATAGCTGCAGTGCTTCATGCACCTGCCCGCATAAAGCATCAAAAATATGCGGATGGATTTTGAGTGGTTGGATAGAAAGGAGCAGCAAAATGGCTAACGTATTCGTATTTCTGGCAGATGGACTGGAAGAGGTTGAGGCGCTTACCCCGATTGATCTGCTGCGCAGAGCAGGGGATGATGTAACAACCGTTTCCATTATGGATAAGAAAACAATCATCGGCGGACATAACGTGAAGATCAAGGCCGATAAAAAATTTGCAAAGGTTGATTTTTCCGAGGGTGATCTGTTCATCCTGCCGGGCGGCGGCGTCGGAACAGAGAATATCGAGGCACACGATGCCCTGAAGTCACTTCTGGTTGAGAAGTATGAGGCAGGAAAGCATATCGCTGCAATCTGTGCGGCACCGCGTTATCTCGGTGAACTCGGATTCCTGCAGGGTAAGAAGGCAGTCGTATATCCGGGTCTGGAAGACCGCCTGATCGGCGCGGATGTACAGCAGGTTCCGGCTGTCACAGACGGAAATATTACGACCGGACACGGCCCGGGCGCAGCGACAGATTTCGCATTTGAACTGATCCGTGTTCTGCACGGTGAGGAAACGGTTGCAAAGATCAAAGAGGAGTTTGTCTATCCTTATTGATGCCGGCACCATTTATTTTAGAAATACAGGACAAAAGAGCAGAGGCTGAGAAAGTTAATCCGGCCTCTGCTCTGTATGTTTTGCTGGAATATTTCGTGGCGAAAGAATCTGTACATCAGTACGTAAAGGGGTGTCATTCTCCGTGAAAAGAAAATTGTCAGCGGTGTCCACGCTGCATTATGTGCGGCTTGTATATCGTTCGGTATTATTCATATTGTTGCTAATCGAATATTTTATCTTCCGCTTCCGGGCGGGGCCTTCGATCACTGTTTCGCTTGAGGAGCGGCCGGCGCTGCTGTATTTTACCTGCGGCGTGTTTGTCGTGGAAATGATTCTGCGCTTCTTTCCCTCCAGGTTCGAGAGTCCGGGCTGTCAGAAACAGTTTAAACGAAATTATATCAAATCCGGCAAGACGGAGATCGTAGTCCATGACAACAATGCAACCGTGCTTGTTCTGCTGATCTGGATCACATTCAATCTGCTGTTCGGAGCGCTGCGGATCGTCGGGATATTTGACGACGGCATTATGATACTGCTGTGCGGCGCCTATTCGGTGTGCGACATGATCTGTATCCTGTTTTTCTGCCCGTTTCAGTCCTGGTTCATGAAGAATAAGTGCTGCAGTGCCTGCAGAATCTACAACTGGGATTACGCGATGATGTTCACACCGCTGTTTTTTGTACACCGTGCTTATGCATGGGGATTGCTGGCACTTTCCTTTGCCCTGCTGATCCGCTGGGAAATCACGTTTTACAGGTATCCGGAGCGGTTCTCGGAGGAGACAAATGACTATCTGAAGTGTCAGAACTGCACAGAAAAGCTGTGTACGCATAAGAAACAGCTGCATACACTGTGGAAGCAGGTGGAAAAACAGGCAGCCGGGAGAATCCGGTTCCTGAAAAAGTAGAAGAATATACACTGTATCTGATGGGACTGCCGCTTGTAGAAATGCAATGCTGCGGTCCCGTTTGTATGTACATTTTATTCATGTTGCGGCAGAGATAATGCAAAAAGCATGCTAAAACCTGCAAGGTGTATTACATAAAGAGACTGTATGATAAGACCATGGAGAAGCATATTATTCCCGGAATCGGATGCTGGCTCTTATAGATGTACAAGTCGGCGTTTTGAGAGACTGCCATATCTAGAGGAAAAGAAAAGGGGTGAAGCGGTCATGGCACGGCAGGATTATCTCGGATTATTACGCGCAGGAAAAGATCTGACGCGCGGGCAGCAGCTCAGCATGATACTGTCGCTGAGTGTTCCGGCGATCCTTGCGCAGATCTCATCGGTCATCATGCAGTATATCGACGCCTCCATGGTCGGACAGCTCGGTGCGAATGCTTCGGCTTCGATCGGTCTGGTCGCTTCGACAACCTGGCTCATCGGCAATGTCTGTCAGGCTATGGCGATTGGTTTTACGGTGCAGGTGGCGCAGCAGATCGGTGCCGGCAGAAATGAGCTGGCAAGGAGTGTCGTGCGTCACGGTTTGCTGTTTATTTTGTTGCTGGCGGCAGTTCTTTCTGCAGGATGCGTGGCATTGTCCGGACAGCTTCCGGTGATGCTGGGCGGTGCAGCGGATATTCGGGCAGATGCCACACGGTATTTCCGGGTGTATTCTCTCGCAATTCCGGCGCTGGCAATGAATTATGCTGCTTCCGGCATGCTCGGGGCCAGCGGCAATATGAAAGTGCCCAGCATGCTGAACATCCTGATGTGCTTTCTGGATGTCGTATTTAACTTCCTGTTTATCTTTCCGACAAGAACGATCCGGATCGGCGGTGCGGTATTTACCATGCCGGGCGCCGGGCTGCATGTTGCGGGTGCGGCACTCGGAACAGCGATGGCGGAAGTCGTTTGTACGCTGATTATGCTGCTGATTCTCTTGTTCCGGTCACCGATGCTGCGGCTGCGCCGGGAAAAAGCGGCCGGTTCACTGAAACAAGAACTGAAAACAGCGGGAAAAATATCACTGCCGGTTGGCTTTGAATCGGTTGTCATGGGCATGGGATATGTCATGTACACAAAGATTATCACACCGCTTGGAACGGTTGCCATCGCGGCCAATTCCTTTGCGGCAACGGCAGAGAGCATCTGTTATATGCCTGCTTTCGGCATCAGTCAGGCAGCTACGACCATCATCGGCCAGACCGTCGGTGCGGGGCGGAAAGATATGAATGCCCGGCTGAGCCGTCTGGTTGTCGGAGTGGGCATTGTGATCATGATCGGATGTTCTGCGCTTCTGTTTGTTTTTGCACCGCAGATGATCGGAATGCTTTCGCCAGACCCGGAGATCCGGACACTCGGTACAGCATTGCTCCGGATCATTGCATTTGAAGAGCCGTTCTATGCGGCAGCGGTTGTATCAAATGGTGTATTCCGCGGCCGCGGCGATACACTGGTTCCCAGCATTATGACCCTGATCAGTATGTGGGGCGTCAGAATCCCCCTGTCAGCCGGGTGCGCGATGCATTACGGACTGAAGGGCAGCTGGGCAGCGGTTGGATGTGAACTTGTATTCCGCGGCGTGATCTTCCTCGTGCGGCTGCACAGAAGGAACCGGAATTTATAGTGGAGAAGTGTTTCCGTGCAAAGCAGGGAAGCGCATACAGAGTTGAGGAAAGGGATTGATCGAGATATCACGGATTTTTATATCAGGATAAAAATGAAAGAGGACTGCTGCAAATGCTGCGGCAGTCCTCTCTGGTTAGGAGTAGAATGTGTTAGAGGTAATCTAATCTATGGCTGAATTAATCCATGCGTACGACTGCTTTGATGCATTCGCCGCGGCTGGATGCTTCCATGGCTTCATTAATCTGTTCAAACGGATAGAATTTGATCAGCTTATCAATCGGGAAGCGTCCCTGTTTATAGTATTCAATCAGCTTCGGGATAAACAGTTTCGGGATTGCATCCCCTTCTACAACGCCAAGCAGCGATTTAAAGTCACCCATCAATTCATTTTGAATATCAAATGTCACTTCGCCGGTAGCACCCAGAATTACGCCTTTTCCAAGGAAACCGACGCTGCCGAGCATCTTCTTGACAAAATCAGCATTCCCTGAGGTATCAATTGCATAGTCGCAGCCGCCGTCCGTGATCTCATGAATCGTTCCGACGATATCGTCTGTTTCTTTTCTGTTTATGGTATGTGTAGCACCCAATTCCAGAGCCAGTTCAAGACTCTTCGGATTTCCGCCGACAGCGATGATTTTTTCACAGCCCGCGATCCGGGCAGCCATGATGGCGCTCATACCTACAGTGCCGCAGCCGAAGACCGCAATAGCGGAACCGAAAGCCGGACGCAGCACATTGAGGACAGCGCCGGCACCTGTCTGGATGCCGCAGCCGATCGGTGCGATCAGTCCAAGGTCAATGTCTTTATCTTCTACTTTTACAGCAGCTGCCTCGTTGACAACAATATGACTGGAGAAAGAGGACTGCCCGAAGAAGGTAGAAAGTTTTTTTCCGTCCGGCAAAGAGATTCTTGTGGTTCCATCCGGCTGAATGCCGCCGAAATTGATTTTATTCAGATTAATGCACGCGGCCGGATGTCCGGAACGGCAGTTTTTGCAGACACCACAAAATCCAAAAGAGACACCGACATGATCACCAGGTTTGAATTCTGTTACTTCAGAACCAACTTCCTCTACAATTCCGGCACCTTCGTGCCCCAGCACAGCCGGAAGCGGAACCGGGATAAACTGGTGCTGGACCGCTGCGTCTGTGTGGCAGACACCGCTGGCAACCATGCGAACCAGGATCTCGTGCCCTTTCGGCGGATCAAGATTGATTTCCTGAATCTGGAATGGTTCACTTTTTGCGTTTGTAACGGCTGCTTTGATTTTGATCATGTCAAATCTCCTTTCCTGAAATTGTTCTTCTGACAACTCAATCTTATCAGAAATGAATGAAAGATTTCGGACACGTTTTTCCATTTCGTGTCTGTAAAAGTTAAATTCAACAAATTCATTGCTTGATTTTTGTGCAATATATCCAAAGCAAAAAGTGCGCAATGATATGAAATTAACGAAGTGCACAAAAAAGGACTTCCATCTGAAAAACGGCGTCTCGAAACGCAATCGACAGATAATTTGGGAAAATTTAACATATTATCATAATCAATCAGCTGGCGGAGAGAACGATGAATATCCGTCATGAAATATAAGGAGGTGGCTTGAATGGCTGACAGACAAGAAGTTGTACGCCTGGAAGATCTGGCTTTTGAGATGCGGAAAAAACTTCTGGATCTCTGTGTACAGTATGAGGGGTCGGTACATATCGGAGGAGATCTGTCCATGACAGACCTGCTGATCGGATTATTTCATCATGGAATGAACGTGAATCCGGATGATATCCGTATGCCGGAGCGTGACCGCTTTATTCTGAGTAAGGGTCATGGTGCGGTTTGTATGTATATTGCAATGTGTCTGCGTGGATTTTTTGACTACGATGAGATCGTGAGAACATATGGAAAACTTGACAGTGCATATGGCATGCATCCGTGCCGTGTTCAGCTGCCGGCACTGGAGTGTTCATCCGGCTCACTCGGCCATGGCCTTCCGATGGCAGTCGGCATGGCATTTGCAGCAAAAGCAAGAAAGCAGTCCCACCGCGTGTTCTGTATGGTAGGTGACGGCGAATCCTGTGAGGGAACGATCTGGGAGGCAGCGATTGCAGCACGCTCACAGGAGCTGGGTAATCTGGTTGTTATCGTCGATCGCAATCATCAGATGATGTGCAGTCACACGGAGGAAGTTACAGTACTGGATCCGTACGCAGATAAGTGGCGCGCATTTGGATTTAATGTTGTCGAGATTGACGGACATAACATGGAAGAGATTGTTGATGCTCTGGATAACCTTCCGGCATCTGATTCCGACCGTCCGACAGCGATCATCGCGCAGACAATCAAAGGAAAAGGCGTTGATTTCATGGAGCGCAACATCGGGTGGCATGCAGGAAGCCTGAACCAGGAAGACTATGAGAAGGCAATTGCGAGCATCGAGCGCATCTATGGGAAGGAGGCAAAATAATGGCTGGATCATTTAATTTCGGAGAATGGATTTCCGCCCGCAGCGTTATCGGCGCAACCCTGAATGAGATCGGCGCGGAAAATGAAAAATTATTTGTCTGCACACCGGATGTAGCGATGAACCTGATTGAGTTCAAGGAGAACTACCCGGAGCGTTTTATTGATGTCGGTATCGCAGAACAGAACTGCATTGGCGTCGCAGCAGGTATCGCACTGGAAGGCAATATTCCGGTTGTTATGGGAATGCTTCCGTTCCTTTCTATGCGTGCTTGTGAGCAGGTCCGTACAGACGTCTGCTATCAGAATCTTCCGGTTCGCATCATCGGAACCGGCGGCGGACTGACCTCCGGCGGCGGCTCCACACATAACGCGATGGAGGATATCGCAATTCTGAAGTCCATGGTAAACATGACAGTTGTCTCGATCGGTGATCCGAATATGATCCGCGACATCCTGAAGCTTTCGATGGATTACGAAGGTCCGATGTATATCCGTCTGGCGCAGGGCAAGAAAGACCGTCCGCTCTACGAGCCGGGAACGATTGATTTTAAGATCGGCGGCAGCGTAACAGCACGTGACGGCAAAGATATCTCTGTTTTATGTCATGGTGAGATGGTCGGAGAGGCACTGGATGTAGCAGCGGAACTGGAAAAGGAAGGCATTGATGTCCGCGTAATCGACATGTATACGATTAAACCATTTGATGAGGCGGCGGTCAGAAAGGCAGTTCAGGAGACAAAGGGCATTATTGTCTGGGAAGATCATCTGATGTCAGGCGGTCTCGCCAGCTCACTGGCGGACTACTTTGTTGACAACAATTTCTATCCGAAACAGTTCAGAAGATTCGGTATCCCGCAGGTTTATGCAGGATTTGGTGCGGGTGATGAGCAGCAGGCGAAATACGGTTATTCCGGTAAAGAAATTGCGGCCTGCATCCGCGAAATGATGTGCTGATTCCGGGGCAAAGGAATTCTCAGGGTTAAAGACCATGGACACAGTACAGAAACAGGAGCGTGTCCGTGGCCCCTGTAAAATGAGGAGGTTTTCATGAGCAATCAGACAAATGTTGCAAAGGTAGATGAATTTACGAAGCTCAATACACCCAAGAAGATCGGATATGCCTGCGGTGACTTTGCCTGCAATATGAGCTGGTCCCTGGTCGGATCATATCTGGTATTCTTCCTGACAGATATCGCGCTGATTCCCGGTGCGATTGTCGGTCTGGTAATCTTTATTTCCAAGTTCTGGGATGCAGTCAATGATCCGGTGATCGGATCACTCGCTGACCACACCAACACAAGATGGGGACGTTACCGGCCGTGGATCATGTTTGCATTCATACCGATGTTGATTTTCAACGTGTTAACATTTACCACATTCCCGTCCTGGTCGACAACAGCACGTACCTGGTGGGGTCTGGGCATGTACTTCATTCTTGTTCTGCTGTATACAATGGTCAATGTCACATATTCTGCTATGCCGGCGCTGATGACCCGTGATACAGAAACAAGAAGTGCACTTTCAAGTTACCGTATGACAGGTGCATTCCTGGCAATGACAGTTCTTTCCTTTATGACACTGCGTGTTGTTAATTACTTCGGCGGCGGTGCGAAAGGCTACCAGTATGCAACAATCTTCTTCTCACTGCTGGCAGTTCCGTTCTTTATCATTACCTGCGTATCTTCAAAAGAGATCGTTAAGATAGATGATTCAAAAGGTGAGAAAGTAAGTTTTATTTCACAGTTCAAAACCCTGGCAGGAAACTGGCCGGTTATCCAGATCGCAATTGCTTATCTGGCATGGGGCATTATTCAGGGCGGTATGACTTTCCGTCTGTACTTCTGCACATACAATGCAAAGAATGAGCTGCTGTATGCGAATACACAGACACTGTGGTCCATTATGGGAATGGTCGGTGCGTTCTCGGTATCTTATCTGGTAAAACGCGTCAACAACAAGGGAACACTTGGCGGTGTTGCATTCTCTATCATTGCAGCGGCCTCCATTATCTCTTTCTTCCTGCCGATCGAGAACAGCGGTGCGCAGGCAATTTACTATGTGCTGCAGGCAATTGTCGGCCTTGGAACCGGTATGATGCTCGGAAATGTATTTGGCATGATGCCGGATACAGCAGAGTACACCTATGACAAATATGGTGTTTATGCGGCAGGATTCCTGTCAACATTTATCAACTTCATGCTGAAAGTCGGTCAGGCAGTATCTATTTCCGGCGCGGCACTGATTCTTGACAAAGTCGGTTATGTACCGGGCGGTGAACAGTCTTCAACAGTACTTTTCACGATGAATTTCGGATCGCATATGTTTGTAGGACTTTGCTGCATCGTGGCAGCAATCGCCCTGTTCAGCTACAAACTGGATAAGAAGACCTATGCGGAGATCGTTGAGCGTCTCCGTCAGAAAGGTATGGCGAACTAAATTTTCTGATTATTAAAAAAGGCAGTTCTCAGGCGCGTTCCTGCTGATCGACGGCAGAAACGTGATACTGAACACAGAGGAGGATATTTCATGGCTACAATGAAACAGTTGTGGTGGACACATGATAAAGAAATAGAACTGAAGGACGTTGAGATTCCTGAGGTGAAATCTAACGAAGTGAAGGTGAAAATGGCTTATGCTGCAATCTGCGCGAGTGATGTACATCAGGTTGAGCAGAATGTTATGGGCGCACAGCCGCCGGCACCGCTCGGTCATGAAGGATCAGGTGTAATTGTTGAAATCGGTGAAGAAGCATCCAAAGCAGGATACAAAGTCGGTGATAAAGTGACGATGTTTCCGGTATCTCACTGCGGTATGTGTGAGAACTGCAAAAACGGCAAACCGCAGTACTGTACCAATGCAGTTGCAACCGGGTGTTTTGCAGAATATGTTGTCACAGACTGTAAGACAATTTATAAGCTGCCGGATGATGCGGATCTGATGAAATACTCGATTGTTGAACCGACAAACTGCTGTCTGCGTGCAATGGATCTGGCACCGATCAAACATGGTGCAAATGTCGCGATTGCAGGTGTCGGCGGAATCGGCTCCATTATGCTGAACCAGATTATTCTTTCAGGTGCGGCGAATATTACAGCGATTGATCCGGTTCCGGAGAAACGGCAGCTGGCACTGGAAATGGGTGCAAAATATGTCATTGATCCGTTTAATGAAGATGTCGTGGCACGTGCAATGGAAATTACAGACGGAGAGGGATTCGACCAGGTATTCGAGATGTCCGGTTCACCGAAGGCGTCCCAGACACCGATTGATATCCTGGCCCGCTGTGGAACAGCTGTATATTTCGCAGTGTTCCCGCCGACATACGAGATGCCATTGAATCTTCACAGTCTCTATATGAAAGAGGGCCGGATTCAGACTGTTTTCACAACACAGTCGATTATGCATCGCTCAATTAACATGATTGACCGCATGCAGACAGATAAGATCATCGGCCACATCATGCCGCTTTCGGAGGCAGTCGAGAGTTTTGATGTATTCCATACCAGTAAATACTGTAAGATCCTGCTGGACTGCAGCAAACCGTAATCTGTTCAATCGCGATCTCTGATCGCGCGCGAGCTGCGCGACGCACTTGTGCGTCTTCCGATGCGCAGCTCTGCGATCCGCCGGAGGCTCAACTCAGATGGGGGATTGAAACCCTCCACTGAGTCAAGTTTGATACAATACCCAC
>JAFRGW010000166.1 GCA_017433615.1 Eubacterium sp. | reverse complement strand
TGTCCGAAGACATTCGATTGAAAGACAGATTGCGCCGTCTCCGCACACACAGCGGGATCCGGTTCCGCATCCGCTTCAGACTTTCTCGCGCTGTCTTCTGTACAGGATATAGGCTTTGGCAACATCTGCGTAGCCGGATTCGGACAGAACTTTCTCGACGCTGTCCTGGATATCTTCGACAGAGATCTTGCCGTCCACGATCTTGTTCTCAAAGTCTGCGGTGACGTGCAGCGCGATCAGGTCGATGATGCTCGGATGATACTGTTTTTCCAGCGCCTGGAAAGCTTTTGTGATTGCGGCGCTGATCTTTGCAATGTTGAAGTCGACGGATTTGCCGTCACGCTTTACAACAGAATACATAAAAAGATACCCCCTCGAAATGTGGTAGAAGTTAAATGTCATATGCAGGTCAGAGACTGCACGGGTGTTCGCGGCTCCAGAAACCGGAACAGTTTTACTCTATCACGCACGAGGGAGCTGTGTCAATATATGGTGTTAAAGAGTTTTTGAAAACCCAAGATATTGTTGTCAGAGAATATTTTCGGGAAATGGAAGATTTTCAGAGAAATCTGACAGCTTGCATGCGGGGGCCTTTGCTGTGGATGTACCTGCTCCTCAAAGCCGATCGCTCAGGCCGGCTCGTTGATGCCGCGCAGCTCTGTGCCCGGCACAAAATCCAGCATAATCCGCCAGTATTTCTGAAGCGCCTCGACAGACGGGGCGTGAAGGTTGCCGTAAGGGACTGTATCCCGGTCTGTGAAGCACTGCAGGTAGTAGTGATCCGCACCGCAGATCATTTCGCCGATCTCAAAGAAATCTTCCGCTGTGTGAAATTCTTTTACGACGGTGGTGCGGAACTCATAATCCACGGCGCCGTTGATCAGAAGCGAGATGCTTTTTCTGATTTTTCCGAGATCCAGAATGCGGTGCGTAAGATCACCCGAAGTGTACGGGGAAGAGACCGTCCGGGTGCCGGGAGAAGCCAGGGCGGAGCCGGTGTGAGAATCGTCTTCATCAGTATTTATGGATGTGTCGGAACTGTCTGCCGATTCGTCAACAGAAAAATACCGGAATCCCGCCGTCTCTGCGTATTTGGCAGGACTGTTCTTGATATCCATTGCCACATAATCCACAAGACCTTCCTCCAGAACATGGCGGAGCATTTCCGGATGATAGCCGTTGGTATCAAGTTTGGTGCGGAAACCGAGTGCGCGGATTTCGCGCAGCAGTTCCGGCAGATCTTTATGCAGACAGGGCTCGCCGCCGGTAATTGCGACGCCGTCAAGCAGCCCTTTCCGCCTCTTTAGAAAAGCAAACAGTTCTTCATCGTCCATGACTGGCTGAGCCGCGCCGCATGCGAGCTCGAAGTTGTGGCAGTACGGGCAGCGGAAATCGCACCCGCCCAGAAAAACAGTGCAGGCAACGTATCCGGGATAGTCCAGAAGTGTCATTTTTTGAAGGCCGTGTATTTTCATAATGATATCCTCCTGATGATTCAGAAGATGGGTCTGGTTCAGATGAAGTTGTGGTCCGGAAGCGGTTTTGTCCGGAAGCGGCTTTGGATGAAAGCAGTTCCGGCCCGGATCTGGGCATCAGACCGCCGCAAGAATGTGTGCATTTCGCAGAACGGGGTCAGAGATGCCGTCATTAACCGACGCGGCATGCTTTTCCGGATCATCGCAGACTGCCGCAGACAGATCCTGCCGGACGAGTTCAGCGATGAGATCGGCGGTCATACCCTCCATCACTTTGGATTTTTCTCCTGCCATAGGATCAGAATTGTCTGTTGTCAGAAGGTATTCCATGAGCTCGGCGTTCAGTGAAAGCCGCGGCAGTGTGCGGAGTGCCCGGAACATCCATTTATAAAATGGCCGGTACTGCTGGTTCAACAGGAAAATGATTTCGGCAGCGTGATCGACAAATTCATAAACGGCAAGCTGGGCGGCACCTGTTTCACCGTGCCGCATACATCTCGGATAGTTGTATCGTCCGGCCTGTGCGATCAGCATCAGGTGCCCGGCCAGCTTTTTGCGCCGGATATCTTCCGGGTAATACTGCAGCCGGCGGCGGATGGCGGTCACTTCTCCGTGGTTGTCGAAATAGATTTCTCCGTTGACAGCTTCTGCCAGATTTTGCTGGGGGATGTTCATCCATTCGGAAACCGTGAGGATTCCATCCGGCGTCCCGGTTTTATCCCGGAAAAAATCTGCTGTCCGCAGGACACCGTGCCGGGGACCGCCGGCGGGCTGAATCATCGCCCTTTTGATTCCCAGATATTCTTTTGGAAGCTTTGCATATGCGCGCTCCAGCAGAAATGCATCTCTGCGGCTGACAACCTCCTCGCCCGGAAGAAACAGACAGAAACCCGGCTCAAAGTCATGGTCTTGTGAGACTGCGTCGTCGAAGCCGAAGCATTCTGAGCCGCTCCCCGCGAGACCGGCGGCAAGATACGGGAGCAGCTCCGGAAACTGTTCCTCCAGCATCGGACGGCCGTAGGTTTCAAAATATTGTTTTGATAAAGTGAGCCCGTTTATGGAGGTCATATTCGTTCCCCCTGTCTGTGAGAAGTATGGGATCCCGGAAATCATATTCGTTCCGCCCGCCTGTGAGAAGTACGTGATGCCGGATTTAAAAAGGATGGATTGCTGCCCGGTCAGCGGTTTTGCTGCCTGGTATAAATGCGCTGAGCACGCCGGTTCAGCAGATTTGCCGCTGCAAAATAACCGTAGTAAGAGAAGGCGGGTGCGCATTTCTCGCAGACAAAGGCATAGTAACCGTCCTGACGCTCCGGATCTTGGTCCAGCAGTTCCATTGCCTGATCAAGACAGTCCTGGATTTCACGCTCTCCGTCAACAGAACCTGTTTTTGCGTTTACAAGATCGGCCATATTCAGATACGTGATTGCCTGTTCCAGATTGCCGTCCGGAACAGGCTGCAGCGTACGCAGGGCAGCGTGATAAAGCGCATCCGCTCTGTCATAATCTTCCAGAGAAGCGCAGGTCAGTCCCATGTTGTTATACAGGCCGGCGAGCTGCTGTGGATCCGTCAGGGAAGATCCTTCGTAAACAGCGCGCGCACGCTCAAACAGATGAAGCGCCCGGTTGTGATACCCGAAGGCGTTGCAGGCAGTTGCAGCATTGATGCAGGTTGTGCCGATGATCTGCGTCCCTTCGAATTCCGGATTTTCCAGAAGTGTAAGTGCAGCGTCGATGTTTTCGAGTGCCTTTTCCTGATCGGCAGTCTTGCGGTAGTGTCCGATCAGCTCGTTGCGAAGCACCAGTTCGCCGCGCAGATCGTGTCCGAGACGGGCTTCTTCCAGCCAGTACAGGAGATGACGTTCTGCGCCTGCATAATCCCGGCGGCTCATATATTCGTCCATCTTCTCAATAATCCGCAGCTGCGGAACGGGATTGGATTTTGAGGTATCCCTGCAGCAGCCTTCTGCGCCGGCAAAGATATTTTCCTGCTTATAATGATCATTCATCTTTGTATACCGCCTCAATGCAGTGCATGATCTGTAGAATTAACGGTGCCGTGTGCGGGCTTTTTCCTTGCACGGCAGACCTCTCTGCTGTATGGTAATAGTATATCATATATCTCTGAATGTATGAATCTTCTCAGTATGTTCCTTGTATTTCCCGGCAGGTTTCCAGCAGGCTGTATTTCACATATCAGACAAAGATTTGCGGTATAGTTGATGAAAAGATTTGTCCGGAAAACGGTCTGCAGGAGGAAAGGAGTTCATAAATGATGAAATGGAAAGGATATAAGTGTCTGCTCTCGCTGAGTCTGATGTCGCTGTTGTTTCTGACATCATGCGGCAGTGCGGGAAAAAGCAGCAGTTATGACAGCGGAAACTATGCACCTGCCATGGCAGCTGCCGGAGATTATGCGACAGAAGAAGCGGCTGAAGAGTACGCGTATGATGGTGCCGCGGCAGAAGCAGCGTATGACAGTGCCGCAACAGATATCGGTGACGATGTTGTAGATATTGATGATTCAGATGAGCCGCTCACAGCTTATGATGACGACGGCGGAGTGGAAGCTGCGGCATATGAACCTGCAGACGGATCGGCGGAGGCGGCCTGTAAGACTGGTCAGACGGACGCGGCAAAAGAGAACCTTGAAAAAATCGTCTACACCTGTTCTGCGGACCTCCAGACACTGGAATACGAAAAGAGCGTCAAGGCGCTGAAAGAGGCGGTCCGGTCCAGCGGAGGCATTATCCAGTCCGAGACGGAGAGCAACAACAATTATTCCTGGTACTACGACAGCGCAGATAAAACACGCGACAACAGGAACCTTTATCTCACAGTCCGGATTCCGACAGAAAAATACGAAGCGTTTGTCGATTCGCTTGAACAATACGGGCAGGTGATGAACAAATCCCAGTCTGCCGAGAACATCAGCAGAACGTACAATGACAAAAAGACATATATCACATCGCTGGAGACGGAACAGAAGCGTCTGCTGGAGATGATGGATAAGGCGGAGACCATCGAGGATATGATGGCCGTCGAGGAGCGGCTGACCGAGGTGCAGCGGCAGCTCAATCAGTATAAGACGCAGCTCGATGCAATGGACATGGACGTGGCTTATTCAACAGTCACACTCAGCGTGCAGGAAGTGCAGAAGATTGCAAATCAGCCGACGTCCCGTGATTCTTTCGGAACCCGGATTAAGAAGGCATTTATCAATGCATGGGAAGGATTTGTATCCTTCTGGGAGGATTTCCTCTTTGCACTGATTTATCTTCTTCCGGCGATCGTGGTCATCGGTCTGATTGTATGGATTATCCTGCGTGCAACCCGCAGGAAACGTAAGGCACGCAAAGAGAAGAAGCGTGCTGAAAAGGAAATGTTTGAAGATCTGAAACGGCGGGCAGAGGAAGAGAGAGCAAAACAGGCCGGTTTCATCCGTACAGCGCAGGAGGCAGTGCAGGTAACAGCACAGGAGACAGTGCAGGGAACAGCACGGGAGACAGCAAAAGAGCCGGCGCAGGAGACGACACAGGAGACAATGCAGGAGGGACAGCATGAGAAAAATGAGTAAACTTGATAAAAGTGTCTATGTCGCACCGGGGAGCCGCATCATCGGAAATGTTACCATCGGTAGAAACAGCGGCGTCTGGTACAATGCAGTGATTCGCGCAGATACAGACAAAATTGTAATCGGAGAGGAAAGCAATATTCAGGACAATGCTGTACTTCATGTCGATGAGGGACATCCGATGCAGATCGGGAACGGTGTCTCGATCGGACACGGCGCGGTTCTTCACGGGTGCAGCGTCGGTGACAACACGGTAATCGGCATGGGCGCAATTGTTCTGAACGACGCGAAGATTGGAAAAGACTGCATGATCGGGGCAGGTGCCATGGTGCCGGGCGGCATGGAGGTGCCGGACGGACATATCGCCTTTGGCAGTCCCTGTAAGGTCAGGCGGCCGATGACAGAAGAGGAGATCGCCGGAAACCGGGAAAATGCGGATGAGTATGTAATGCTGGCACAGCAGGCGCAGGAGGAATAAGCGGAAAGCCGGCAGGCATGTATTGTAAAAAACATGCCAGCGGTCCTCAGCCGTGAAACATAATATTTGTGCGACAAAAAGAGCAGAACGAAACTTCTGCGCAACTGTTTGCATAATCATATGACGAAACAAGAAAATTAGGATTTTCGCTTCAAAGTGACAACATTTTCACAATAATTCTTTTGAATTCGCGTTCACAATTTTGCGTCCATCTGTTATAATTACAGATGGACGTTTTTAATATCATTCTTAGCAAAGGAGAAATTGATTATGGATGCATTCAGCAAAGCATTACAGGCTGACAAAAGAGAAATCATCATTGCGCCGACAATCTATAAGATGGCAGATTTCGGCCAGCTCGCAGAAGAGTTCGGACTTGGCGAGAGAGACGTCGTTCTGACAAACGAGTTCATCTATAAGCCGTTCATGGAGTCCTATAACCTTCCGTGCCAGTACATCTTCCAGGAGAAGTACGGACTGCTCGAGCCGTCAGAGGAAATGATCGAGATGATGTATGAAGACATCAAGTATGATTCCTATGACAGAGTTATCGCAGTCGGCGGCGGCGCAATCATGGACCTCTGCAAACTTCTCGGATGCAAGCGCCCGAGCTCTGTACATGAAATGTACTTCAAGAGAGAGCCGGTTATCCATGAGAAAGAAGTTATTGCAATCCCGACAACCTGTGGTACAGGCTCTGAGGTTACAAACATTTCTGTTGCAATCGTTAAGGACGAGAAAGACGGCGTTCTGACAGGCGGCGAGACAAAGCTTGGTCTGGTATCTGACGATATCATCCCGAACAAGGTTGTCATGATTCCGAAGTTCCTTGAGACCCTTCCGTACAGACCGTTTGCAACATCTGCAATTGACGCTCTGATCCATGCTACAGAGTCCTTCCTGTCCCCGCACAGAAAGACCCTCACATCTGAGATGTACTCTGTAAGAGCTATGGAACTGATCCTTGAAGGATTCCGCCGCATCGGCGAAGACGGACCGGACGCACGTCTTGGATATCTGGACGAGTTCGTTACCGCTTCCAACATGGCTGGTATTGCATTCCTGAAGGCAGGCTGCGCTACAGTTCACGGCATGAGCTTCCCGCTGGGCGGCACATATCATGTACCGCACGGTGAGTCCAACTACGCTCTGTTCGGCAAGATCCTTGAGATCTACGACGAGAAGGATCCGGACGGCGAGATCATGCGCTTCAAAGAGCTCGTTGCAAGAATCACAGGCTGCGAAGTTGCAAATGCAATTCCGTATCTGAATGAGCTGCTCGAGAAGGTTCTTCCGCTGAAGCCGCTCCATGAGTATGGATTCAAAGAGGAAGACATCGAGGCATTTGCTGATTCTGTAGAAGCTAACCAGCAGAGACTGATCACCAACTCTTACGTACTGCCGTGGACAAAAGAACTGTCCATGCGTGTATACCGCGAGTGCTTCTAAAGTAAATGAAGTAAAACGCTGGCTGACTGTGTTTTCAGTCGGTCAGCGTTTGTGCGTTTAAATGAACGCACGGCAGCGCAAAACGCAAACACGTTAAGAAAGGATAGAACCCTGTTATGATGACAAAAGATCAATATATCGAGTCCCTGAGAAAGCTGAATCTGAACCTGTGGATGTTTGGTAAAAAGGTCGAGAATCCGGTTGATGATCCGATCATCCGCCCGTCTCTGAATTCCTTCGCACTGACCTATGAGCTGGCTGAGGATCCGGAATACGATGATCTGATGACTGCAACTTCTCACCTGACCGGCAAGAAGATCAACCGTTTCACGAACATTCACCAGAGCACAGATGACCTGATCAAAAAGGTTAAAATGCAGCGTCTTCTCGGACAGAAGTCCGGTGCCTGTTTCCAGCGCTGTGTCGGTATGGACGCAATGAACGCTGTTTACAGCTCTACTTATGAGATCGACGAGGCATGCGGCACAAAGTATCATGAGAACTTTGTTAAGTTCCTGACCCGTGTACAGGATGAGGACCTCGCAGTTGACGGCGCTATGACAGACGTTAAGGGCGACAGAGGTCTTGCTCCTTCCAAACAGGCTGATCCGGATCTGTTCCTGCACGTTGTTGAGCGTACAGAGGACGGTGTCTATGTCACCGGTGCAAAGGCACATCAGACAGGATATGTAAACTCTCACGAAGTTCTGGTTATGCCGACCATCTCCATGCGTGAAGGCGATGAAGACTATGCAATCTGCTTCTCCTGCCCGACAGACGCAGAAGGTATTACCCTGATCTACGGACGTCAGTCCTGTGACACCAGAAAGCTGGAAGAGTACAACAGCATTGATGTCGGTAACCAGACATACGGCGGACACGAAGTCCTCGTTATCTTCGACCGCGTATTCATCCCGAACGAGAACATCTACCTCAACGGCGAAGTTGCATTCGCAGGCATGATCGTAGAGCGTTTCGCAGGATTCCACCGTCAGTCCTACGGCGGATGTAAAGTAGGTGTCGGCGATGTCCTGATCGGTGCAACAGCAGTTGCAGTTGAGATGGCAGGCTGCGCAAAGGCATCCCATGTCAAGGATAAGCTGATCGAGATGGTACACCTGAATGAGACGCTGTACAGCTGCGGTATCGCATGCTCATCCCAGGGTGCTCCGACCAAGTCCGGCGGCTACCTTATCGACCTGCTTCTGGCAAATGTCTGCAAACAGAACATCACCAGATTCCCGTATGACATCGCTCGTCTTGCACAGGATCTGGCAGGCGGACTGATGGTTACACAGCCGTCCGAGGCAGACTACAGAAATCCGGAACTGCAGCCGTACATCGAGAAATACCTCAAGGGCGTTGCTTCCGTACCGACAGAAGACAGAATGCGCATCCTCCGACTGATCGAGAACATCACCATGGGTACTGCAGCAGTCGGATATCTGCCGGAGTCCATGCATGGCGCAGGTTCACCGCAGGCACAGCGTATCATGATTTCCCGCCAGGGCAATCTGGAAGCGAAGAAGGATCTCGCAAAGCATATTGCTCACATCGAGGGTAAGTAATACAGGAAAATATTTATATGAAACAGTGTGCAGTGAAATTCTGCGGGGGATGCAATCCGGGCTATGACCGCGGGGCCGCGTACCGCAGGATTAAGGAAGAGACGAAAGAAACAGCGGTGTTTGAGATCGCTGAGGCGGGAAAGCACTACGATGTTCTTCTGATCATCCGCGGCTGTACACAGTGCCCGTATCTCTATGAAGAGATCAATGCAGATCAGCGCATCATCTGCACCTCGCCCGGCGGGGTGCAGGATGCGATCGATCAGCTTGGCAGACCAGACATCTGCTGAGCTTATATGCGCCGGGACTGATCATCCCGGAGCAAACCTTTTTTTAGCAGCCGGTTGTTTCAAAATGGAGGTATAAGAGTCCAATGAAAAAAGTAAATATTATCAGCGCAGAAGAAGCGGCTATGATGGTCGATGACGGCGTTACCATCGCGACTGGTGGTTTCGTCAGCTGTGCATGCCCGGAAGCGCTCTCAAAAGCACTTGAGAAGAGATTCCTGGAGACAGGTCATCCGAGAGATCTGACACTGTTCTTCGCAGCAGGTCAGGGACACCGCGACGGTACCGGCGGCGACCACTATGGTCACGAAGGTCTGGTCAAGAGAGTTATCGGCGGTCACTGGGATCGTGCTCCGAAGCTCGGCGACCTCGCGCTGGCTAACAAAATTGAAGCTTACAACATCCCGCAGGGTGTTGTTACACACATGTACAGAGATATCGCTGCACATAAGGTCGGAACCATTACACACGTCGGTCTGAATACATTCGTAGATCCGCGTAACGAAGGTGGTAAGCTGAACGACTTCACAAAGGAAGATATCGTTGAGCTGATCAACATCGGCGGCAAGGAGCTTCTGCTCTACAAGGCTATGCCGATCGATGTCGTATTTGTACGTGCATCTTATGTTGATACTCTCGGCAACTGTACCGTTCATCGTGAGATCGGACCGCTTGATGTCACAGCAATGTGCCAGGCAGCAAAGAACTCCGGCGGTAAGGTTATCGTTCAGGCTGAGAAGATCGTTGAGGCAGGAACACTGGATCCGAGACTGGTTGTTATCCCGGGTATCTATGTTGATGCTGTTGTTGTCGGTTCTGAGGAAGACAACCTGCAGTGCATCGGCACACCGTACGACGGCGCACTTTCCGGCGAATATCGTATCCCGGTAGATGCAATTCCGCCGATTCCGCTTGATGCTAAGAAGGTTCTTGCACGCCGTGCAGCTATGGAACTTCCGAATGACGCGATTGTCAACCTCGGAACAGGCGCACCGGAGAAGATCGCAAACGTCGCTGCAGAAGAAGGCATCTCCAACAAGATGACCCTGACTGTAGAGGCAGGCTCCATCGCAGGTGTTCCGTACGGCGGAACCCAGTTCGGCGGCGCTGCAAACTCCATGTGCATCATCCCGCACAATGTACAGTTTGACTTCTATCAGGGCGGCGGCCTTGATGTTGCATTCCTCGGCCTTGCAGAGACCGCTCCGAACGGCGACCTGAACGTCTCCAAGTTCGGCACACGTCTTGCAGGTGCAGGCGGATTCATCGATATTACCCAGAACGCTAAGAAGGTTGTTTACTGCGGTACCTTCACAGCAAAGGGACTGAAGATCCACTGCGAAGACGGCAAGCTCGTCATCGACCAGGAAGGCGGCAAGAAGAAATTTGTCAACAAGGTTGAGCAGATCACCTTCTCCGGCGACTATGCAAACTCCGTAAATCAGCCGGTTCTCTACGTCACAGAGCGTGCAGTCTTCGAACTGCGCAAAGACGGCGTAACCCTGATCGAGATCGCACCGGGCATCGACCTTCAGAAGGATGTCCTGGATCAGATGGAGTTCATGCCGAAGATCGAGTACCAGGCAGACGGCACAGTTAAGCTCATGGACGCACGTATCTTCCGTGACGAGCCGATGGGTCTTGAATAAGTTTGTAACTTTTTAATGTTGTAAAAGGAGAAACAAAAATGGCAATGACAGATGTAGTAGTTGAGAAAAAGGATCATGTAGCGGTTGTCAAGATTGAGCATATGAAGGCTATGAACGCGCTCTCCACAGATATGTATTCACAGCTGGAAGAGGCATTTGGCCAGGTTGCTGCAATGGAAGATGTTTACTGTGTCGTTCTGACAGGTTCTTCTGTCATCAACAAGAAGGGCAAAGAGGTTCAGTCCTTCGTAGCAGGTGCAGATATCTCCGAAATGTCCAAACTGACTGTCGAAGAAGGCAAGCAGTTCGGAAACAACTCCAACCGTGTCTGCTGGATGATTGAAAACTTCAAGCGTCCGGTTATCGCAGCAATCAACGGATTCTGCCTGGGCGGCGGCGTAGAGCTCGCTATGTCCTGCGATATCCGTATCTGCTCTGAGAACGCAACATTTGGTCAGCCGGAAGTAGGCCTCGGCATTACTCCGGGATGCGGCGGCACACAGAGACTTGCTCGTTTTGTCGGCCTCGGCAAGGCAAAAGAGATCCTCTACACCGCACGTGCCAACTACTCTGCACAGGATGCCCTTGATATGGGTCTCGTAAACTATGTATATCCGATCGAGAGCCTTATGGATGAGGCTATGAAGCTTGCGAACGAGATCGCTGCACAGGCACCGATCGCAGTTTCACTCGTGAAGGAAGCTGTCAATGTTGGATACCAGACAGATCTGAACTCTGCTCTGAAGTTCGAAGGCAACTGCTTCGCACAGTGCTTCGCAACAGAAGATCAGAAGTATGCTATGGAGCATTTCCTTGCTAGAAGCAAAGATCCGAAGGAATTCAAGAACAAATAATCATTTGCTGAAAGCGTCCTGAAAATAAATGTACGCGGAGCCGAAAGGTTCCGCGTATTTTTTTGCCTGCTGTGTTATACTGGATTCATAGATCTGGCGGAGGCTCAACGCAGTGAGGGAGTCTCCTGCTGTGTTGTATGAATCTTCAGACAGGAGGTGTCAAAGATGATGTATATCATGCGTCGTTTGAAACAGGCAGTATTTGTCCTGGTGGTCGCAGCTGCACTGACAATCCTGCTCGCGCCTGCGAAAGCGCATGCAGCAGCAGAATATAAGCAGATTGTCACTGATACCGTGACAAAAGCCGGTAATTATTATTTTAAATACGAGGGCAGTGAAGTGTACTTTTCTGTCAGTCCGTCAGGGCCATTTACCAGAGCTGGATTTGAAGGTTATGTGGGAACACCGTATACAAATGGCACCAACATCATAGTAGCAGGCCGCGGTCAGGGGAGCTATGCGCCGCTGATGCGCTGTAAAGTAAAAACCAACAAAGTAAAAACACTGAAAAAACTAAAACGCGGAAGCTGGTCTTATGAGCCGCCACAGTGGAACATTTCCACTGTTTACGGGAACAAAGTGTATCTCACCAGGGACAGCTTTGAAGGGTGGAATCTTAAGACATACTGTTATAATCTGTCATCTAAGAAATTAAGTATGATCCAGAACAACTGTGCCGTTTCTGCGCGAAAAGGAAAATATGTGGTCGCGCGGAATGAATACCAGACAGATGTGTCTGCGCACAGATGGACCATTTATAAGATCAAAAGCAACGGAAAGTTCAAGAAGGTGAAAACGCTCGGAAAGTACATCGGAAGCGCGGAAATCGTCGGGAACAAGATTTATTATTCAAAGTTTTCCGAAGCGTCTATGAAAAATATGAAGCTGTATCGCTGCAGCCTGAAAGGAAAAAACGTAAAAAAACTTGGCAGTTTCCAGGCTTCGGGACAATGTACGGCGTACGGATATACGTCTAAATCATGCAGCGTATATAAGGATGGATCGTATACCTACACATATGCCACGAAAAAACTGACTCCCAAATATTAAATATGGAAAATGCTTCAGGAAAGGACATGAAAAACAATGAAGACAATGATCTTATATTTCTCCAGTCACCACGGCAACACGAAGAAACTGGCAGAGGCGATTGCGCAGGCTGACGCGAATGTGGAAATCTGTGAAGTCTCTGAAGGAAAGGGTCTGGATCTGACAGAATACGACCGGATCGGGATTGCTTCCGGCATCTA
The DNA here is from genome assembly GCA_017433615.1 of Eubacterium sp. Lineage (GTDB taxonomy): Bacteria > Bacillota > Clostridia > Lachnospirales > Lachnospiraceae > CADBRN01. The sequence continues at coordinate 20,706 of JAFRGW010000166.1, read as the reverse complement.
TGCTGGCAATTTTGGAAAGCCGATCATGAAATATGCAGAAGAAAAGATCCCGAAAGGAAAAGAAGTCTTTTTCCTGTATACGTCTGCTATGAAACTGAACAGCCATACGGCGGGAATCCGGAAACTGGCGGAACAGTGTGGCTGGAAGGTGCTCGGTGAGTATGGCTGCCGTGGCTACAATACGTTCGGTCCGTTCAAGCTGGTCGGCGGAACGAGCAAGGGACATCCGACACAGGAAGAGCTCGACGGGGCAGTGGCATTTTATCAGGGACTGTAAACCGGACAGATTACGCCGGCACGTCTGCCTGCAGAAGTGAAACAGGATTCACCTGGAAGAAACACCATGATCATAGAACAATGGAAAGTGAGCAGTATATATGAGAGAAGAGATCAGAAACTTTATGAATGAGATGGATGCCGGACTTGCCGGTACAGCGTCATCTCTTCCGATGATTCCAACCTTTCTGGGAGCGGGAAATATGGAACCGTATGCAAAGCCGATCCTGGTAATCGATGCCGGCGGAACCAATCTGCGTGCCGCATCGGTCTGCTTCACAGAGACCGGTCTCGAGGTTCTGGATATTGTAAAACGCAAAATGCCCGGCAGAGAGGGCGTGATTCCAGCTGCACAGCTGTTTTCGGAACTTGTAGATACCGTAGAGAAGGTACTGTCCGATGAAACGGAACTCTGCGGATTTTGTTTTTCTTATCCTGCCGAGATCCAGGAAAATCATGACGGTAAGATCATAGCTTTCAGCAAGGATGTGGAGATAGAAGGAGCGGAAGGTGCGCTGATCGGCGCGTCGATGAACGAAGAACTGGTCCGACGCGGCAGAAAGCCGCTGAAATTCTGCGTGCTCAACGACACCGTCGCCACATTTTTCGGAGGCTGCAGCAGTCTGCCCTATGATGCGCATGATTCTGTGATCGGGCTGATCCTCGGCACCGGTATCAACAGCTGTTATATGGAACGTGCTGACAAGATCAGGAAAGCATCATCGGCTTCTTATGATATGCTGATCAATATCGAGTCAGCAAAGTTTAAAAAGCTTGAAATGAAATCGTTTGATCTGCGGCTTGACGAAAATTCTGCGCTTCCGGGAGATGCGTGGCTTGAGAAAAAGATTTCCGGTGCCTACTTTGGGGACAATGTATATTATGCGCTTCTGGAAGCGTGTGAGAATGGCACAGCGAGGGTCTTTGACAGTGATTTCTGTGCGCGGCTTCGTGAGGCAGGCGGCATCCGGACATCCGATATCAGTCTGCTGACAGAAGATCCATACAGAAATAATCTGAACGGTCTCTGCGCAACTGCGGAACAGAAGGAAGCGGTTATGGAAGTGGCGGATCAGCTGATCGACCGCGCAGCGTATCTGGTGGTCTGCCATCTTGCAGCTGTCATGGAACATTGTGATTCCGGAAAGAAGCGCAGGGAGCCGGCCACGATCGTAGTAGAAGGATCCACCTGGCAGAAATTCCACGCGCTGCGTGAACGGATCGTCTACTATGCACATCAGATCATCGGGCTGGAGCAGGGAAGATATTACCGTTTCTGCGAAGTGGAAAACAGCAATCTGATCGGAAGTGCGCAGGCGGCGCTGGCGTGCCGGTGAGTGAGTCAAAAGGGGACGTTTCTCTCTGACTCATTTTCCCAGGATCATTCTATTTAAGGTCATGATCAAGCGGAAAATGAGTCAAGGAGAAACGTCCCCTTTGACTCACTCGTCTTCTTCAATTTCGGGAAGCTTGGTGACCCGGACTTCCAGCGCCCGCCGGCGGGCGGTTTTGGTAACGGTAACTTCCAGCCCCTCGGCTTCGAAAGTATCTCCGACTTTCGGGATGTGTTCCAGATTGTCTACAACCCAGCCGGAGACGGTCGGGATTTCTTCATCAGAGCGGATCGAGAACAGATCAAAGAGATCGGACAGATCCGCGTTGGTATTGATCAGGTAACTGCCGTCGGACTGGCGTGTGATCTCCTGTACGACCAGGTCGTGCTCATCCCAGATCTCACCGACCAGTTCCTCAATGATATCTTCCATGGTGACAATTCCTTCGGTGCCGCCGTATTCGTCGACCACAACTGCCATGTGCAGTTTCTCAACCTGCAGCTTGCGCAGCAGATCATCGATATGAGCGGACGGGGCAGTGTAATAGATCCGGGAAATACACTTGCGGATATCTGTGACGCCGCGGTAGCGTGCCGCGTAAAAATCCTTCTCGTGAATGACACCGATGATGTTGTCGATGGTCTTTTCATAGACCGGAAGGCGTGAATAACCGCTCTCGGTAAACAGTGCCGCAACTTCGTCTGCATCAGCCTCGCGCGATACGGCGCAGATATCAACGCGCGGTGTCAGGATATCGCTGACCTCCAGATCGTCGAAATTGATTGCGGACTGGATCAGACGGCTCTCGTGCTCATCAAGGCCGCCTTCATTTTCTGCCTCAGAGACCATGGTGATCAGTTCTTCTTCTGTGATGCCTGCCTCTTCTTCTCCTTTGGTGAGTGCATTTACCAGCCGCTGCCAGAGTGAGAAGAACAGGTTCAGCGGCGCCAGCAGAATCAGGAAAAAGCGGAGAAACGGCGCGGAAAAACAGGCGAACCGTTCCGGATGTTTTTTCGCGTAACTCTTTGGTGTGATTTCACCAAACAGCAGTACCAGAAGCGTCAGCACGACAGTTGCAATTGTCGGGCCGTATTCGCCGCCGGCCAGACGGGTAAACAGTACCGTTGCAATTGCAGTCGCAGAAATATTGACAATATTATTTCCAATCAGGATTGTCGAGAGAAGCCGGTCATAATTTTCTGCAAGCCGAAGAACAAGTGAGGCTTTTTTGTCGCCCTTTTCTTCGCGGTTGCGCATTCGTATCCGGTTGTAACTGGAAAATGCTGTCTCTGTCGCAGAAAAATAAGATGAAAGAATGATCAGAAGGATCAGTGCGACAATCATGATCAGGCTGGACGTATCCATAATATCCGTTCGGTTCCTCGCTGGCGGACAATACAGTATCATTTTTATTATAATACACCCTGTTTAATTCGCAATCCTGTATTTTCATGACTTTGTACTTTTTTATAATTATGTTAAAATAAAAGCCTGAAAGACGCCGGGCAGTGGCAAATAAACTTCTAAAATCGAAGACGCAGGCAGAGGGGATCAGAATGCTGGACTTCATGAAAAAACTGACATCACAGAACTTCCAGAATGCAGAAGATGAGAAAAAGGTCGAGTACATCGAACTGATCTATGATCTGATCTTTGTGTATCTGATCGGCCGGAATAATTCGCTTCTGTCGCATGTACAGTACGGATTTATCAGCGGCAGGGTGTTTCTGACGTATGTGCTGGCGACACTTGCCGTAATCCAGATCTGGAATTTTACGACATTCTATATCAACCGCTACGGGAAAAACGGACTGCGGGAACATGTATTTCTCTTCGTCAACATGTATCTGCTTTATTACATGGCTGACGGAACGCGCGTATACTGGCAGGCACATTTTTACCGCTACAACATTGCCTGGGCATTGATTTTATTTAATATCGGCCTGCAGTATTTTCTGGAATACCGGAACAACCGGCTGATGCCGTGGAATGCTGCGCAGGCCAGACACATGGCATGGATTATCTGGTCGGAGGCACTGCTGGTGATCGCAGTCATCATCGGATGGCATTCTGGCGGGCTGATTCTGGCGCCCGTTCCGATTGCCTTCGGTATCATTGTGACAAATCTTTCCGGCAGAGTAAACCGGCTGAATCCGGTGGATTTTCCGCATCTCTCAGAGCGGGCGATGCTCTACGTCGTGTTTACGTTTGGCGAGATGATCATCGCGATCGCATCCTACTTTGAGGGTGATGTTTCGCTGAACAGTATTTTCTTTTCGACGATGGCATTTCTGATCGTAGCCGGCCTCTTCCTGAGCTACGGCACAGTTTATGACCATATTCTGGACCGCGAAGTCGAGACGGCCGGAACCGGCTACATGCTGATTCATATTTTTCTGATCTTTGCGCTGAACAATATTACAACAGCGCTGGAGTTTATGCGGGAGCCCGCGATCAGCCTTCTGCCGAAAACGCTGTTTATTACAGGTTCGATTTTGCTGTACTATCTGTTTCTGTATTTGACCGGAATCTATGCGAAAGAGCGTATGCGGCCGGGACGGCATTTTATTCTGCGGCATACAGTTCTTGCGGCAGTGTTTGTGATTCTGATGCTTGTGTTTATGGAGAATATGTATATCAATATCACGGCAACAGTGATTTTTGTGTATGCGAATTATCTGATGCTGTATCTGTACGGAAAGGTATTGCGTGCCTGAATGAGTTCATTTATGCGAACAGCACATTCTGACAGACGCCGGTGCGGACGCTGGTCTGCAGCGGTGCTGTTTTTATGCATCTGCTGTCTGCTGACGGGCGCAGGAGTTCTCGGCGCATGTGGCCGGGGTGGAGGCAGTGCAGCGGGAGCGCAGGGTGCCGGTCCGGCCGGTAATGTTCCGGCGGGCAGTGATGCCGGCAGTGCCGGTCAAGTTGGCGAAGGGCAGATGGACGGTGAAGCTGGTGCTGCCGGTGATATTTGGCAGGGTGGTGCCACCGCTTCCGGCGCGTCGGATGGAGCAGGTTCCGGCAATGCCCCCGGCGCCAATGATGCCATATGGGGTTCCGAAGAAAACTGGAACCAGGAGCAGAATCGGGAACAAACACAGCAGGAAGACGGGACATCCGGCGAACAGCACTTCTGGATTACAGAGACAGAGACAACTTCCCGGCCGCCGTTTGAGGTGACCCGGAAGGCAGACAGCTTTGCCGGAATTGTGCCGGACCGCTTTGGCAGTGCCGGTCTGCTTCTGATCCCGGATGTCGGCATCAATGTGCGCCTTTTCGACGGGTCTGCTTCCAGTGATCCTCACAACCAGAAGGGCGTAGATATGGAAGACTATGCCGTTCTGATCAATTATGGCGGTTCCGATGTGATCGGAGACCATTCCAATCAGGGATTTTCCGCAATCTGCAGAAGCGTGCAGGGAGAGACCCGCGCCTATATCGTGCAGGAAGATCACTCTTATCACGAATACATCTGTGCCGGCGTTCTTGACGGCAGCAACGAGGAGTATCACTTATACGGGAGCGACGGTCTGGACTATATGCATGCCGTATCGGACCGGTATGATCTGGTCATGTATACCTGCCTGGAAAACTGGGAGCACATCCAAATTGTTCTGTGGAAAGATGTGGATGCAGCAGTCCAGTCGGAATATCGCCTGGATGAATAAAGCCATCGCATGCGCTTATTCGCATGTAGAGTCCTTTCCCGGCATCTTCTTCTTCAGAATCGTCAGGATGTCTGCAATTTTCGGAAAATCAATCACACACCCTTCTGCAGACTGGTCATCAGCAGCACGGCAGATTCCGACCGGGATTTTATCCTGAAATGAGTACAGTGAAATCTCATGATCTGATCTGCCCCGGAATGAGTAGACGATGACCTGTTCCCTGTCAATGTCGATGATCCAGTATTCCCACACACCGATTTCCATATATTTTTTCAGCTTAATGGTGAGATCTTTCTTGCGCGTGGAGGGCGAGAGAATCTCAACGGCCAGAGCCGGTGAGCCGATCAGACATTTCTGTGTTGTGACAGCATCAGAGTCATCCGCCACAATCATAATATCCGGCTGCATTGCTGAGCGGTTGTCTGTGTCCGGACGCATGTCCCAGGCGATATGAGGAAAGCACGGACTGTCATGCTCCACAACATAGGACAGCAGCTGGGAATAGAAGGCGCCTGCCAGAGTCTGGTGAAAGGAGGAGGGCGAGTACATCAGATAAATTACGCCGTCGATCAGCTCGACGCGCAGATCATCCGGCAGCCGTTCCAGGTCCTCTGTCGTAAAATCTCCCTGCTTTTTACCGGGGAAAAGCTGCCGGAACAGAAGTGTAGCGGCGGCCTCCGGTGATACCGGTTCGCCGGTATCCTCAGGTTTCAGATTATAGGCTCCGAGAGCCTCCTGCAGAATATTCATTGTCGGCCATGCTTCCGCTGGAATTGTGTCTATATAATCAGCCATAGGTTTAACCTCCGGAGTATAATTATGTAAATAATATAGCATGCAGTTCAGAACATTGCAAGCGTTATTGCGCGTGCATGATAATACAGGTATACTTATATTATGTATGAAAGCTGTTTTTGCGGCCCGGACAGACGGCTGCAGGAATGCGTTATTTTTTACAGTGGTGTGACTTGAATTTGTAAAGAGAAGGGAGCAGAAAGATGTTCAAGTGTGGGTTTATTTATGTGGCACCAGGTGTTGATCCGGAAAAAGCGCGGGCATTTATTCCGTCTGATGAGATTGAGATGACAGTGGTCGGCTGCGCGAATTATGAAGAGGCTGTAAAAGTGGCAAAGGATATGGTAGCGTCCGGTATTACAGCTGTGGAACTCTGTGCAGGATTTGGTTTCGAGGGAACTGCAATGATCAAGAAGGCGATCCCGGGAATCCCGGTCGGCTCCGTAAAATTCGACTTCCATCCGGCGTTTGATTTCAAAACCGGCGACGATGTATTCATGTAAAATGAATCGCGAGCTGCCGGAGGCTCATTCTTCAGCGTGGCTATAAATCTGTGTTGAAGAATGAATGTGCCTGTTTTTTGGAAAACTCTTTGAAAGAAAGCGTGTGTCCTGATAGAATAGTGTACAGGACTGCTGTGTGCAGTGAATGCATGTCTGCCGCAGGATAACAGAGCATCCGGTGACAGGATCAAATGCAATTTAAAATAAAAAAGATAAGGAGAATCGCATGACAATCACAAACGATATCAAGTATGTAGGCGTCAATGATCATCAGATTGATCTGTTTGAGGGACAGTATGTCGTACCGCTGGGAATGGCTTACAATTCCTATGTCATCCTCGATGAGAAGATCGCGGTCATGGATACCGTAGACAGAAACTTTACACATGAGTGGCTGGATAATATCGCCAATGCAATCGGCGACAGAAAGCCGGATTATCTGATCATCCAGCACATGGAGCCGGACCACTCCGCAAATATCGCTAATTTCCTGAAGATCTATCCGGATGCGCAGGTTATTTCCAATGCAAAAGCATTCAAGATGATGGATCAGTTCTTCGGCGCAGATGCAGTGCAGAGCCGCGTAACCGTTAAGAACGGCGAGAGCATTTCTCTCGGAAAACACGAGCTGACCTTCGTATTTGCTCCGATGGTACACTGGCCGGAAGTCATGGTTACTTATGACAGCACGGACAAGGTTCTGTTCTCTGCAGACGGCTTTGGAAAATTCGGCGCAAATGATGTCGAAGATCCGGAAGGATGGGCATGCGAGGCGCGCAGATACTACTTCGGTATCGTCGGAAAATATGGCGCACAGACACAGAATCTGCTGAAGGCGGCAGCAGGTCTTGATATCCAGATCATCTGCCCGACACACGGACCGGTTCTGACTGAGAATCTCGGATACTACCTGGATCTCTATGATAAGTGGTCATCCTATACACCGGAGTCTGAAGGTATTCTGATTGCCTACACATCCGTATATGGCCACACCAAAGAAGCCGTTGAAAAGCTGGCGAAGATGCTGAAAGAAAAAGGAGCGCCGAAGGTTGTCGTTGCTGACCTTGCACGCGATGACATGCCAGAGACCGTCGAGGACGCATTCCGCTATGACAAGATTGTCTTCGCTTCCACAACCTATAACGCAGAAGTATTCCCGTGGATGCGCACATTCCTGGAAGAACTGGCTGAGCGCAATTTCCAGAAACGCACCGTCGGATTCATTGAGAACGGAACATGGGCGCCGATGGCGAAGAAGACCATGAAGAAGATTCTCGAGGGCTGCAAGGACCTTACCTATCTGGAGACAGAAGTTACCATTAAGTCCGCACTCGATGCAGACAGCAGTGCTGCACTCGAGAAGATGGCTGACGAGCTCTGCCGCGACTACATTGCACAGTCCCCGGACAAGGCTGACAAGAATGATATGAAGGCGCTGTTCCACATCGGATACGGCCTGTATGTCATCACCAGCAATGACGGCAAGAAGGACAACGGCATGATCTGCAACACCGTCACACAGCTGACCAGCGATCCGACCAGAGTAGCTGTCAACATTAACAAGGCAAACTACTCACACCATGTTATCCAGCAGACCAAGAAGATGAACGTCAATGTGCTGTCAGTTGAGGCACCGTTCTCTGTCTTTGAGCGCTTCGGTTTCCAGACCGGCCGCACCGTTGACAAATTTGCAGGCATGGAAGATCTGAAACGCGCCGACAACGGCCTGATCATTCTGCCGCAGTTCATCAACGCAATGATGGCACTGGAAGTAGAGCAGTACGTTGATCTCGGAACGCACGGCATGTTCATCTGCAAGGTGACAGAGGCGCGCGTCATGTCTGACAAAGAGACCATGTCCTACACCTACTATCAGAAGAACGTCAAGCCGAAACCAAATACCGAAGGCAAGAAGGGATGGGTCTGCACCGTCTGCGGTTACATCTATGAGGGTGATCCGCTTCCAGATGATTTCATCTGCCCGCTGTGCAAACATCCCGCATCTGATGTTGAGCCGATCAAGTATATCAGGGTTTGTCGAAAGGAGACACGGGACGGTTCTCTGTCTCCTTTCAATTTCAGAACAAAGAATGCACTTTCCGCGCAGCTCAGATGAAATTCGCTGCGATGGAAAGTGCATTCTTTTTAGAACGAGCCGAGGAAGGAGTTGCAAAAAGGAGACAGAGAACCGTCCCCTGTCTCCTCGTGAAGTGCAGATCCGTCTTGTTTATTTCCAGACGGCATAATATTCAATATTTTGATCTGCGAAAGTCTGGTCAAGATTGATAATGTCATTGGTTCCTGCATCACTCGTTGCAGCCCAGCCGGCGAACTGATAGCCGCTGCGTGTCGGATTCTGGAAATAGATGTATTGCAGCGGATAATCTGCAGACAGTTTCAGTCCTCTGGGATAGGTGATGCTTACAATTGCCTGATAGCTTCCTGTTTTTTCGTTATAGAAGAACACTCCGTTATTTGCGGCGAACCTGACCACAACCGGTTCCGCCCAGACCGCATAGAGTGTCTGATCATTTTCCGCAGTCATGGTTCTGACAGGCAGACATTCCGAGGCAGAGGCACCGGGATGGTCAGCCCATCCGGCAAACACCCTGGTATCATTACCGTATGATGGCCGTTCTGCATATTGATAAAGATAGTCTCCCTGCATGTAGGGGATTGTTACTGCGTCTTGTTTTATCACATCTTCTAATTGTTCATTGTATTCAGGAAAATATCCGTCTGTCGCATTGAAAGTAATATTTACCTGATGCAGCATTCTTACGCGGATTGAGTAAGGCTGACTGGCGAAGAACCAGATGAAATAGGTTTTACCCGCGGTCAGCTCGGCGACGTATCGGCCGGTGCTGTAGTTGCAGTCGTACCAGTCCAGTTCCTTCTGATTTTGATCATAGATGTCAGGGTATAATGAGCTGCCATTCTTGTCAACGGCGATGAATTCATATCTTCCTGTCCCGGGAGCTTTCAGATAGTAGGAAACTGCCTCTGAATTGTTATTCCCCGATCCGGAAAGTGTCTGATTCAGCGGCAGGGAGGACGCATTTTGAAAAAGAGCAGCCAGATCCACTTCACCGCCGATATTGAGCTGTGTGCGTTTTGTGACAGTTACTTTACATGAAGCCTTTTTACCGGATCCGTCTGCGGCTAATGCGGTGATGGTTGTTGTTCCGGTTTTCTTTGCTGTAACCAGACCGCTGGTGCTGACTGTCGCAACAGCGGTGTTTCCGGAGGACCAGAGAACTTTTTTGTTACTGGCTTTTTTGGGAAGAACCGTTGTTTTCAGCGTCAGGGATTTTCCGGTTGTCAGAGAAGCGCTTGTCTGATTCAGCGTCAGTTTTTTTACCGGCTTTCCGACGGTGACTTTTATGACATATTTCTTTTTCCTGTTCTTTTTTGATGTGATTGTAATCTTTGCTTTGCCATTCTTTTTGGCAGTGAGTTTGCCCTTTTTGCTGACAGCAACAACTTTCGGATTGCTGCTTTTATAAGTCACAGCTTTGGAAAAACTGCCGGTGCCGGTCACTTTTGTTTTCAGCTTAAATGATTTCCCTTTTTTCAGTGTCAGTGTCTTCGCCGGAAGACTGGTTACCTTGACACCGGTTACTTTTCCGGAAGCGCCATACGCGGCCTGACCCGGAAGTATGAGAGACAGGCATACCAGTGCTGTGAGCAGAATACCCCGCAGGAGATGTGTGTGTTTGAATTGTTTATGCATACAGATCCTCCCTGTTCGATGAAGTAAAAGACATGTCTGATCTTTTTGACGTTTTTAGCATGGAAACCGAAAGGCGTCAACGATGTGAAAGTTAACGTTAAAAATCACATCGTTGCCCGTTTTTTTCAGATCTGTTATTCTGAACAATACCGGTGGAGGGACGTTATTTATGGATCATGTAAATCAGAAAATGATGCCGGAAAGAAGGTTTGCGGCATTCCTGATGCCGATTATGGCATCCGCTGTATTTCAGCAGTGTTATGCCCTGATTAATGCCGGAATTCTCGGACGGGTCAGAACGGAAGAGGCGGTAGCGGTAATCGGCAGCTGTGCATTTCTCGGGACGCTGCAGCATTTTATATTTAATGGCATGACAACGGGCTTTGGGATTGTTCAGTGCAGATTCTTTGAAGAACTGCAGACAGAAGGCGGCATGAGTTCCTTCTGGGGAGGGATTTATCTGACGGGTCTCCTTGCGATTGCGGCGTGTCTTGCCGTGCCGGCAGCCGGACCGGTTCTTCATATGCTGAACGTCCCGGCGGAACTGCGGGCAGAGGCTGCGGGATATGCGGCATGGGTAATCGCCGGTTCCGGATTCTCCGCGCTGCGCAATTTTCTGATCTGGACTGTACAGGGAATGAACAAAACAGGCATATCAGGCGCGGTAACAGCGGCCGGCGTTGTGACACAGACGGCGCTGACGGTTCTTCTGACGGGTGTACTCCGTCTTCCGGTCTGGAGTGCTGCTGCAGCCGTTCTTCTGAATCATGTTCTGATTTGCCTGGTGCTGAGTATTTATCTGACTGTTACCGCGGGGAGACATCTGGCTCTGTGCCGGCCTGCGCAGGTACCGCTTCACGTGTACAGGGAGCTGATGCACGGCGGTCTCAGCAAGAGTGCTATGATGGCAATGGTCGCCTTTGCCGGCATTTTCAGGCAGCGGATGGTTAACAGCTTTTCAATCACTGAGATCGCCGGTTATACATATGCTTCCACAATCAGCAATGTGTTTCAGGTGATCGTCGGCTCCTATGGAACCGCTGCAGCAATCCTGTGCGGGAGGTGGTATGGCGCTGGCTGCTTCAGACTTCTGAGGGACGAGTGCCGGCGTCTGATGCGGCACAGCGTATTTGCAGCTTTGCTCTGCAGTGCAGGATCTTTTCTGCTTGCGGAAAAACTCGTGACGGCGGCTGCCGGCGCGGGTGCCGTTGCAGAAGGGGTGATTCAAAGCGGAAGCACTTACCTTGCACTGTCGCAGTGGGGATTGGCCGGACTTGCTGTTTATCTTACAGGACGCTATACACTTCAGAGTATCGGAAGTAATGTGAGCCAGCCCGTGCTCGGAACCATAGAGGCGCTGTCAGGCATTTTGCTTTTATATACAATTGTGGCAAAAGCAGGATTCCCGGCTATGGGGTGGTATCCGGTTGTGACCTGGGGATTCAGCGGGGTGTCCGCGCTTATCATGCTGCATTTCAGGTATAGAACCATCGGAAAAAATGCAGGACGCGGAGGGTTCGGTGATGAATAAGATGGACACAGAAATATTAACCGGGCAGGAACTCGCAGAGGAATGCATCAGACGCAGCAGGGAAGCCCGTCCGGAACGGGATCTTCTTATTCAGCTTTATGAGCGGCAAAAAAACAGATACGGCGTTTTCAGGAAAACGGATTTTGACAGAATCCTGGCTGAGAAGATGTACCAGAATGCAGTGTCCGGATCCGCAATTCTGAAGATTCGGTACTGGCGGACGGGCCGTCATATTCCGGCTGACAGGGAGCAGGTGCTTCGGTTCGGACAGGCACTGGGTCTTGAAGCAGAGGAGCAGAACTGGCTTATGCAAAGCTGGGCGGACAAAAGTGATCGTGTATTTATGAAATCAGATACGGAAGTATCTCTATACAGATGCAGGAAAAAGGCATTGGATGGATACGCTCGCGAATTTCTCGACAAAGTCGCTCCGGAACGGATGCTTCTGGCAAATGTGCCGGCCGGCAATCCGCTTCCATATCTTCGTCATCTGTATTTTCTCGAGGCTCTGGACTATACGGCTGCAGGAGAGAGGACCGTACTGCCGGGCTCGCACAGTATCAGCGTCAATTATGATGCCGAGTTCCGCAGGCATATGAATCTTTCTGGAGAAATTCCCAGATCCGCGGTGATCCGGCATTTGTTCCTGTTCGGTATGCCATTTCTGACTGTTGATCTTCTGTCGGAAAGGCTGGAACAGCTGGGATATTTGCCGCTTCAGGAGAATCATACGGGGACGCGGGGAGAGCGGACGGACTATCTGGTGATCCGGCTGCTGGAGCGCTACCGGGAGGCATGTGAAGAAAAGGATCCCGGAGTTTGCATCCGGTGGATGAAACAGGTGTGCAGAGCGATGGATCATACATTTGAATCCCGCGGGATGGGAGCGCTGTGCTTTTTGCAGTTCAAAGCCCTGAAAAACGCCGTGGAACATCATTCAGAGGGGAACTCGTCCGGCGATAGCAAGAGGTAACGTGCAGCTGGAGGAAATCAACGCAGTGGAGGAGTCCCTGCTGCGCTGCGCCCCGGCTGTCCGCGTGAGATCGCAGGGGGCGGGACTTGAACAGGAGAAAACAATGGATTTCAGAACCACTTCGGACCAGGAGAAGATTGCCTGGAAAGAGCGGATGCATCGTCTGCGTGTTCTTTACAGGGGGATCCCCGGCGGGTACAGAGATGAAGAGGAAGCAGAGCAGGCGGCCGGTGCACTGCGGGAAGAACAAAAGAACCTTGCAGAACAAATGCAGCCCGGTTTTTCTGAGCCTGTGCCGGCTGAATGGAAACAGTTTTATGAACGGAGCAGAGACCCTTTCATCGGGCGGGCTGCCGAACTTTCAGCAATCAGCGAAGCGTTCAGGAGCGGAAAGGGGCCTGTAATTCTGTGTGGTCTCGGAGGAATCGGTAAAACATCTGTCGCAGAAGAATATCTCCGGATTCACCAGAATGAATATGACAGGGTCATTGCTTTGACGTATCCGGGAAGTCTTGAACAGCTGATAGGAGATGATTACCTGCTTCCGGTAAAAGGATTCCGTTACGAGAGAACAAGATACAAAACCCGCAGCAGATATGTTCGCAGGAAACTGCAGGAAATTGCCCGGATTTTCAGGCGGGAGAACACACTTCTGGTGATCGATGACTGGAACCGGCAGGAGAAAGGGCGGCAGGCAGATCTGTTCGGACTTCCGTGCGATCTTCTGATTACAACGAGACTGCACGCGGAAGTCTGGAACGGCGGAACATGTATTATCACAGGCGCTTTTCGGACACAGGATGAATGGAAGCAGTTTTACGAAGTATACGGGAACGGCATAGCAGAACAGACGGCAGAGCAGTACAGAATCCGTACGGGCGGTCATACCCTTCGGATGATCATGTGTTTCAGAGAAAAGCAGGGGCAACAGGATGCGGCGGAAGGATCCGCTTTCCATCTGCAGGATGATGTAGCTTCCACCCGCGGTGCAGCCCACAGGGATATTTTTAAAGATCTGCTGATGCGAATCCCGCTGAAGCAGACGGAAAAGCAGGTCATGCGGGAGATGTCGGTTCTTCCTGTTCAGGGAATCTCCTGGGAAAGATATTGTGCGGTTTCAGATGTTTCCGGCAGAACGGTACGCGGGCTTGCAGATAAATCATTGCTGCAGGTTCGATATGATACAGATCAGCAGCCGGAGCGGCTTTCAGTTCACCCGGTTATTGCCGAAGCAGCACGATTGGTTTTCCGCCCGAATGCTGTGAATTGCAGAACGCTGATCAAAGGATATGGAGAGATCACAAAGGATGCCTGGATTAGGTCTTTTCGTGAAAATCAGAAAGAGGTCCCTTATGTGATGGCGCTGCTGCATGCATTTCCTGAGCCGGAAGCCTGGATGGCAGAATCTTTTGACCGGCTTCTGATTCTTCTTATGATGCAGGAATACGCCGAAGAGGTGATTGCAGGTTACAAAAAGCTGTATACAATTGTATCCTGCAAATATGGACCGGAACATCAGCTGACAGCGCAGATGCAGCTTCGTGTTGCGGCGGCGTATTTCAATAGCCAGGACTATGCATCTTCTGTCCCGTGGTATCAGATGGCATATGATACATTGAAGCGGTGCAGCCCATACGATGCCAGGTGGTCCCATCTGATGGCAGAGGCTGCAGGCAAACAATCGCGCGTGTGCCGGGGAAGAAAAGAGTATTCGCAGGCGCTGAAATACATTGAGGAAGCACTGAAGTACGAAGAACAGGCGGTTCTGGCAGCGGAAAAGAAGCGATGCAGCAGAACGGCTGAGAAAATTGCTGACCTTCCGGAAATGGAAGCATATCTTACCTATTATTTCTGGCTGCTTGATCTCGGAAAAATCCACATGCGTACCGGAGAGCCGGCGTCTGCTGAAAAATGTCTTGAAACAGTCCTGGAATATCTGAAGAAAGATAAACGCGCCGCGCGGTATTTTACTGAAACATTTACAAGAACGGAACTGGATAAATACCGGCTGGAACTTCTCGTAAAAGAGAAGCGGTTTCCGGAAGCCGAAATGCTGGTACAGAATATGATTGACTACGCAGTTGCGCAGCGGGGAGAAACCCATTCCTACACCATGGGAATCCTCTTAAGGCGCGCCGATCTGCGGGCGGCAGAAGGAGAAAAACAGAAGGCGGCATCCGAATACAGGACGTTATTGCGAATGCTGCACACGGCTCATCCCTACTGGACAGAGCAAGTCCGGCGCGTGGAGCGAAGGATCACTGCGCTGGAGGAGCCATGAAAAAAAGACCGGGGATCATAGCGATCCCCGGTCTTTCAATTATACATCTCAGAAACAAGACTGAATTACTTGTTAGCCTTGTACTCGTTGATTGCTTCTGTGAGAAGCGGGCCAACCTTGAACAGGTCGCCTGTGATGCCGTAGTCAGCAATCTCGAAGATCGGAGCTGCCTCGTTCTTGTTGACAGCGATGATCAGCTCGGATTCCTGCATACCAGCCTTATGCTGGATCGCACCGGAGATACCAAGTGCGATGTAAACCTTCGGATGTACGGTCTTACCGGTCTGACCAACCTGGTGATCAGCGGAGAGCCATCCGGAGTCGATTGCTGCACGGGAGCCGCCGACAACGCCGCCGCCGAGTGCTGCTGCAAGATCTTCAGCGATCTTGATGCCGCCTTCAACGTCTGCTGCGATACCACGGCCGACAGATACGATGTACTCAGCACCAACGAGGTCAACCAGCTTCTTAGCAGCCTTGACAACGTCGATAACTTCTGTCTTCAGATCTTCCGGAGCAACATTTACTTCAACCTTCTCGATGACGCAGGCGTCAGCCTTTGCCTGATCGAACGGTTTTTTCTTCAGAACGCCCGGACGAACAGTTGCCATGGACGGACGGAAGCGCGGGCAGATGATGGAAGCCATCAGGTTTCCGCCGAATGCCGGACGGGTCATCTTGAGGTCCTTGGAAACGTCATGCGGCTCGCCGAGAACACGTGCGGTTCCCAGTCCTGCGATTCTTTCCGGAGCAAGTACGGAGTTGTTGGACAGGAAATCTTTGTAGATGTCCATGTCAACGTCCAGATGTGTGCAGTCAGCGCACAGACCTGTGTGCAGGCGGGCTGCGCAGCGCGGTCCGAGGTCACGTCCGATGTTGGTAGCACCGATCAGGAAGATCTCAGGCTTCTTGTCAGCGATTACATCGCAGATAACCTTTGCGTATGCATCAGTTGTGTAAACTTTCAGTACCGGATCGTCAGCGACAATAACTTTGTCAGCGCCATATCCGCCGAGTTCTTTTGCAAGACCTTCAACGTTGTCGCCAAGCAGAAGACCAACAAGCTGAACACCGAGCTCGTCAGCCAGTCTGCGTGCCTCAGAAATCAGCTCGAAGTCTGTCGGCATCAGCTTTCCTTCTCTCTGCTCACAGAATACCCATACATCCTTAAAAGCAGATACATTGCTGCTATCAAAATCTTTCATGATTTATTATTCTCCTTTCTTAGATGATGTGCTTCTCGCCCAGAATGCCGGCAAGCTTCTCACATGTTTCCTTACCAGCGCCTTCGAGCATCTGGCCAGCGCCCTTCTGCGGCGGTGTGAAGGAAATAAGAATGTTGGTCGGAGAACCTGCAAGACCGATCTTTGTCAGGTCGATGAGCGGGTTGTCTTTCAGGGTATTGAAATCAAATACATCCATCGGCTTATCATAGGTCTCATAGATGCCTGCTACGCTCATGTAACGCGGCTCGTTGAGCTCCTTGATGCAGGTGATCATGCAAGGTGTCTGAACCTTGATGGTCATGTAGCCATCCTCAAGTGCACGCTGTACTGTGAGGGTGTCGCCGTCTTTGTGGATTTCCTGTGCATATGTGATCTGCGGGATACCGAGCTTCTCAGCCATCTGCGGGCCTACCTGAGCGGTATCACCATCGATAGCCTGGCGGCCGCAGAATACGACATCGTCTTTCTCAAGACCGATGTGGTCGATTGCAGCTGCAAGGATCTGGGATGTAGCGTATGTATCGGATCCGCCGAACTCACGGCCGGAAACGAGGACTGCACGGTCAGCGCCGCGAGCCATGATCTCACGAAGCATGCCTTCTGCAGGCGGCGGTCCCATTGTTACGACGATAACTTCTGCACCGGTTTCATCCTTCAGTGCCAGAGCAGCCTCAACTGCATTCAGGTCATCCGGGTTTGTGATTGTCTGCATGGAAGCACGATCAAGTGTTCCGTCAGGCTTAACCGCAATCTTGCCGGAGGTATCAGGAACCTGTTTTACGCAAACTATAATTTTCATAATCTGAATCTCCTCCTTATCTCAGAATATTGCCGGAAATAACGACGCGCTGGATCTCGGAAGTACCCTCGTAGATCTGTGTGATCTTAGCATCACGCATCATACGCTCTACCGGGTAATCCTTTGTATATCCATATCCACCAAGCATCTGGACGCAGTCTGTTGTGGTCTTCATAGCCAGCTCAGAGCAGTGCAGCTTAGCGCATGCAGCTTCCAGAGTGAAGCGGGCGCCGGACATCTTTGTCAGAGCAGCCTTGTAGATCAGCAGGCGGCCAGCCTCGATGCCAACATACATATCAGCAAACTTGAACTGAGTGTTCTGGAATTTGGAGATCGGACGTCCGAACTGGATACGGCTCTTTGTGAAGTCCATAGCCTCAGCCATAGCGCCTTCAGCGATACCCAGAGCCTGAGCAGCGATACCGATACGGCCGCCGTCCAGTGTGTTCATGGCGATATTGAAGCCCTTGCCTTCAACACCGAGGAGGTTTTCCTTCGGAACGATGCAGTCTGTGAAAACGATCTCTGCTGTCGGTGATCCGTGCAGACCCATCTTAACTTCGTGCTTACCAACAGAGAATCCCGGGAAGGAGCTCTCAACGATAAATGCGGAGATGCCCTTTGTTCCCTTGGACGGATCGGTCATTGCGAATACGACGAAAACGTCTGCAACATAACCGTTTGTGATGAAGATCTTAGCGCCGTTCAGGACATAGTGGTCGCCGTCAAGAACAGCTGTTGTAGTTCCCTTGGATGCGTCAGATCCGGCATTCGGCTCTGTCAGGCAGAATGCGCCGACCTTGTGGCCTTCTGTCAGCATACGCAGGTATTTCTGCTTCTGCTCTTCTGTACCGAAATTGATAATCGGTCCACAGCAAAGGCCATTGTGTGTAGCAACAATGTCGCCGGTAGAAGCGCACTGCTTGGACAGTTCTTCAACAGCGAGTGCAGCTGCGAGATCATCAGCGCCTGCGCCGCCGTACTCCTTCGGTACGACCATGCCCATAACGCCATAGCGGAAGAGCTTTTCGATGTTCTCAGCAGGATACTCTGTGTTCAGATCTGTGTCGGCTGCGATCGGCTTGACTTCATTTTCTGTGAAGTCGCGGACCATCTTCTGAACCAGCGCCTGTTCACGGGATAACTTCAGTTCCATATCAATACCTCCTTAAGTATAATGCCTTTACCGCGCGCAACTTCTGTAAAAAAGCGCAGAATACGCCCGGTTAGCGTCCTTAAAATATCTTACTATAAAAAAAGAGGGAATGCAATGTGGTTTTATTGCTTTCCCTCTTGAAAAATGTTGAAATATTGCGGGGGAGATGGTTGATTTCTCCGAATTTTAATGACTCCGGGACAGTAAGTCTGTTACCGCCGTATAAGGGCGGGATAGTGAGTCCGTCACAGTCTCATAAGGACGGGCAGTGCAGATCAGGTGCGGGCCTGAAGGCTCTCTGTCTGATAGCGCAGCAGCCGCATGGAATTCAGAATACACAGGACGGCGACGCCGACATCTGCGAAGACGGCTGCCCACATGCCTGCCATACCCAGCGCGCCGAGTGCAAGGATCAGGCATTTCACAAACAGTGCAAATACAATGTTCTGCTTTGAAATGCCGACGGTACGCCGTGAGATCCGGATCACTTCGGGAATACGTCCCAGATTGTCGTCCATAATTACTACATCGGCGGCCTCAATGGCTGCATCGGAGCCCATCGAGCCCATGGCGATGCCGATATCCGCACGGGAGAGGACTGGGGCGTCATTAATGCCGTCGCCGATGAAGGCGAGTTTGTTTTTGCCGGCAGAATTGACCGCGGTGCTGCCGGAATTCGCAGCAGGTTTTGCGGGGGAAGATTTGCCGGCGGGCTCTCTGCATGAAGAACCGGTGCCGCTGCCTGGCTGCAGCATCTCCAGAAGTTCTTCGACTTTGCCGACCTTATCCTGCGGGAGCAGTTCGGCAAAAACCGTATCAATGCCGAGCTGGTCCGCAACCGCGCGGCCGACTGTCTCATTGTCTCCGGTCAGCATGACGACTTCGCGGACACCGTTCCGTTTCATGGCGGCGATTGCTTCGCCTGCTTCCGTTTTCACTTCGTCGCCGATCAGAATCGCGCCGAGATATTTCCTGTTTTGTGCGACATGAACAGCGGTGGCGGCGGAAGCTGAATCAATGATATGACCTGCAATGTCAATTCCGTTTTCTTCCATGAGACGTGCATTGCCTGCCAGAATGCAGCCTGTGGACTGTACACTGCCGGCGGGCGTCTGTTCTGTATGATCTGATGCTTTCGAACTGGCAGCCGGATCCATATCCAGAATCGCGATGATCCCCTGTCCGGAAACATTTTTGATCTCTTTTACACAGGAACAGTACGGATCATCAGGTACAGTCTTTCGATATGCCTCCAGAACCGACAGTGCGATCGGATGCGTGGACATACTTTCAGCGAGTGCCGCGGCGTGTAGGATTTCCGTCGGCTCCGTTTCCGGCTCTGCCGGAATGATTTCCAGAACTTCAAACTGGCCTTTTGTCAGCGTGCCGGTCTTGTCTGTGACAACGGTATCAAGCTGTGAGAGCAGTTCCAGGTAGTTGGAACCCTTCACAAGAACGCCGGCTTTGGACGCGGCGCCGATGCCGCCGAAGAATGCCAGCGGAACCGAGATCACCAGTGCGCAGGGGCAGGAAATAACCAGAAATGTGCAGGCGCGGATGATCCAGTCGGACCAGTTGCCGACAAACAGCGGGGGGATGAGCGCCAGAATGAGTGCTCCGATGACGACGATGGGCGTATAATACCGCGCAAACCGCGTGATAAAATGCTCTGTCCGGGATTTCTTCTCGGAAGCTGTTTCCACCAGTTCCAGAATCTTCGCAACGGTCGAATCGTCATATTCCTTTGCCGCCCGCATGCGCAGCAGCGAATCCCCGTTGATGCAGCCGGAGATCAGATCAGAACCTGCGCGCACCATGCGGGGGACCGACTCACCGGTCAGCGCGGCGGTATTGATCAGACCTTCTCCCTCAACAACAATGCCGTCAACCGGGATCTTTTCGCCCGGTTTGATGATGAGAATGTCATCAATCTCCACATCGTCCGGGTCAACCGTCTCAATGCTGCCGTCCTCCCTTTCAATATTTGCATATTCCGGTGCGATATCCATCAGATCACGGATAGACTGCCGCGACTTTCCGACTGCATACCCCTGGAAGAATTCACCAACCTGATAAAAAAGCATGACGGCGACAGCTTCCGAATACTCGCGGGTTGCAAAGGCGCCGATTGTCGCAAGTGTCATCAGGAACGACTCGTCAAAGACCTGACGGTTTTTAATGCCGAGTCCCGCTTTGCGCAGAACAGACCATCCCACGATACAGTAGGGGACCAGATAGAGCGCCAGGGACAGATACCAGCGGTCAAACAGCACGGGGATGTGCACCAGATGCTCCAGAACCAGCAGAAGGGCATAGATTACGCCCGCTGTCAAAATATTACGCAATTCTCTTTTCTGCTTTTTTGTCATGGTAAATACCTCAAGTGAGTCAACGGGGACGTTTCTCTCTGACTCATTTCCAAAATGAG
>JAFRGW010000165.1 GCA_017433615.1 Eubacterium sp. | reverse complement strand
TTTTTCAAGGTTTGAAAAGAAAAATGAAAAATCTTCGGAACAGACTTTGGAATCCGTTTCAGCTTCTTTTTCAGTTGAACTTTCTTTCGTCTTTGCAAATGAAGCAGGGTTGAAAACAGGTTGGAAAAATGGTTGGAAAACAGGTTTGAGGTTGGAAAATGATACAGGAAAAGAGGTCTGGTTTTTCTTCTGTATCTTTTTCAAATTTGAAAAAAAGAAAGAAAAAAAACGGTTTTTCCTTTGTTTTTTCTTTGGTCTGCCGGTTTGTTTTCCGGTGTTTTTTCGTGGGATTTTTCTTACTTTTGAGATGTGATGGTCCAGATGGGTTGTGGTTAAGTTAGACGCAAAACGACCTTGGGGAAATCGAGCGTGATAGTCTCGATTTGCACAAGGTCGTTTTGCTTAGCGGTTATTCTTTTTTCGTCCTGACAGGTTACGTGAAATTTTGATTGTCAGGATGTTTTAGTTTTGCCGTGACAATCGCGTTCATTCCAGTTCGATGGTTCCCGGCGGCTTACTTGTAAGGTCATACAGGACTCTGTTGACACCCTTGACTTCGTTGATGATTCTGGTCATGCAGCGCTGGAGGACGTCGAACGGGATCTCGGATGCATCTGCTGTCATGAAGTCGCTGGTATTGACGGCGCGAAGAACGACTGCGTAGTCGTAGGTCCGGAAGTCTCCCATGACACCGACGGAACGCATATTGGAGAGTGCCGCGAAGTACTGCCCCATGGTAGCGGCACAGCCTGCTTTTTCAACTTCTTCGCGGTAGATCGCATCTGCTTCCTGCACGATGCGGACTTTTTCGGGTGTAACTTCTCCGACAATGCGGACACCAAGGCCCGGGCCCGGGAAGGGCTGACGGCTGACGAGCGCCTCCGGGATGCCGAGTTCGCGGCCGGCCTGACGTACTTCGTCTTTGAAGAGCAGGCGAAGCGGTTCTATGATCTCCCGGAAGTCTACGTGGTCCGGAAGGCCGCCGACGTTGTGATGCGATTTAATCGTCGCGGATTTTCCAAGGCCGGACTCAATGACATCCGGATAGATGGTTCCCTGGCCCAGGAAATCCACTGCGCCGATTTTCCTGGCTTCGCGCTCAAATACGCGGATGAACAGCTCGCCGATGATCTTGCGCTTCTGCTCCGGGTCTTCGACGCCTTTCAGTTTTTCATAAAATTCTTCTGCGGCGTTGACACGGATGAAGTTCAGTTCATAGTTGCCGCCAGGTCCGAAGACAGCCTCTACCTGATCACCTTCATCTTTGCGCAGCAGGCCGTGATCGACAAATACGCAGGTGAGCTGTTTGCCGACTGCTCTGGAGAGCAGGACTGCTGCCACAGAGGAATCAACACCACCGGATAACGCGCAGAGAACACGGCCGTCTCCGATCTTCTCCCGCAGCTCTTCGATTGCTGTCTGCACGAAGGAATCCATCTGCCAGGTTCCTCTGCAGCCGCAGACATCATGCACGAAGTGTGCAAGCATCTTGACGCCCTCACGTGTGTGATTGACTTCCGGGTGGAACTGTACCGCATAAAATCTCCGTACTGTATCCTGCATCGCTGCCACCGGACAGTTATCTGTGTGTGCCGTAATTTCAAAACCTTCCGGCACTTTTGCAATATAGTCGGTGTGGCTCATCCAGCAGATGGTTTCTGGAGAGCCGATTCCGCGAAACAGCGGTGTTTCAGTATTTACCTGTACAACAGTCTCGCCATATTCGCTGACCGGTGCCGTTGCGACCCAGCCGCCGAGCATGTGTGCCATCAGCTGTGCACCGTAACAAATCCCCAGAATCGGAATCCCGAGATTGAAAATATCCGGATCACAGAGAACCGCCTCACTTCCGAATACGCTGTTCGGACCGCCTGTGAAAATAATGCCGGACGGATTCATTTCCCGGATCTTTTCAACAGAAAGTGTGTGCGGGTGTACCTCGGCGTAGACATGGCATTCGCGCACACGCCGGGCAATTAACTGGTTATACTGTCCTCCAAAGTCAAGGACGAGGATCATTTCCTGCTGCAAACTGATTTCCTCCTGATCATGTATCTATAAATGATTTCACATGAACGTATATCTATAAGCGATTTCTTCTGAATATCATCTGTCTTTTCGGATTTATTAAGAACGCCCCGGCCGTCAGGCCGGGGCGCTGCTTTTATACATATTACAAAATCCGGCTCCACAAATCAAGATTTAATTCCCTGAGCCTTATCTGCCAGCCGGCAAATACCACCTGCATCCCGTCTGTCAGCCCAGGATACCCAGCGACATTGCCAGCAGGATCACCAGCAGCAACGGAGCGATGTATTTGATCATCGCGATGTACAATCCTTTTCTGCCGAATCGTTCGCCGTTCTTTGTCGCCTCTTCGATGATTGTCTTCGGCTTCAGCACCCAGCCTGCCAGGATACAGGTTCCGATTGCGACTACCGGCATGAAGACGTTGTTGCTAATGTAGTCAAGGATATCCAGAATCTGCGCGGTCGCGCCGTTCGGAAGCGTTTTTTCGAAATATAACACATTGTACCCGAGGCACACGATGATACCGATCACCGCTGCCGCTGCGGTTTCGATGCAGGTCGCACTGCGTCTGGTAATCTTGAACTGGTCAATCAGACTGGATACAACCGCCTCCAGAATTGACACTGCACTGGTCAGCGCTGCAAACAGAACCATCGCAAAGAAAATCGTTCCGATCACATTGCCGGCCTTCCCCATTGCCGCGAAGATTTTCGGCAGTGACACAAACATCAGGGACGGACCTGCAGACATGCCTTCTGTACCCATGAAAACATAGACAGCCGGAATGATCATGACACCCGCAAGGAAAGCAACCAGGGTGTCGAAGATCTCGATCTGGTTGATGGATTTAACCAGATTCGCATCGTCTTTCAGATAGGAACCGTATGCAATCATGATACCCATTGCGACAGACAGACTGTAGAACAGCTGACCGAGCGCGTCCATAACAACATAGAAGAATTTTTTAACGGTTATTCCCTGAAGGTTCGGGATCATATAAACCTTCAGTCCCTGCATGCCGCTTACTGTCACGCCATCTTCTCCGGGATGGCTGATCGTGAGTGAAAAGACTGCAATACCGATAACCATGAAAATCAGAATCGGCATAATGACCTTGGAGAATTTCTCGATACCGCTCTCAACGCCCTTGAAGACAATCACTGCGCAGAGAAGCAGGAAAATCAGCATAAATACAATCGGCTGCACATTTCCGGTAATGAATCCGGTGAAGAAACCGTCCTCTGCCGCCTCAGCACCGTGCCCGGTCAGGAATGCAATAAAATATTTGACTACCCAGCCGCCGATTGCACAGTAATATGGCATAATCATGAATGGTACGATACATGCAACAATACCGATCCATCCCCATTTCTGGCTGAGTTTGCGATATGCTGTCAGCGGACTCTGTTTTGTCTTGCGGCCAAATACAACCTCTGTTGTCAGCAGCGTGAAACCAAATGTCACCGCCAGCACCAGATAAACAACCAGAAACAGACCGCCGCCGTCACGTGCCGCAAGATACGGGAACCGCCAGATATTTCCCAGGCCGACCGCACTTCCCGCAGCCGCCAGGACAAATCCGAGCTGTCCCCCAAATGAACCTCTTTTTTCTTTTTCCATATCAACCACTTCCTTCCTCATACATTATTACATTTTTTAAATTATTTCATGCTTACTTCGTCTGATTTCCGCTGTGTTTCTGTACACCAGACTTCATGCATGGCACTCCGTCATGCATACCGTTCCATCGCGACAAATCCGGTGCCGACTGCGCCCGGACCCGTATGACAGGCCACGCTGCAGGACAAAGGATGGTACAGGAATGTATAATCCGGAAATGCCTCGCGCACACGGCTGCTCCACTGTTCCACTTCTTCCTCGCGCACGAGTGTCCCGGCAGCACCGACCAGTATTTTCTGTTTCGGCGTATCCGGATACTTCTGCTTCAGATCCGCTGACGTCGCATCCAGCATTTTCTTCATAGCTGCGCGCATGCCGCGTGCTTTTGCAAATGCATCCAGCTTCTCACCCTGTATCGTCAGAATCGGCTTGATCTTCAAGAATGCTGCCAGCGCCAGCGCAGCCGGCGTGACGCGTCCGCTTCTCCGAAGATACTCTATCGATTCCACTGTCAGGTATATTGTGGCACCGTAGGTATTTGCTTCAAGAATATCCTTAATTTCCGCACCGGTCTTCCCCTGATCTGCAAATGCCTTTGCATCCAGAACAGATTCATACTGTGTCAGCGAGATCCTGTGATTATCAACGACATACACACGTCCTTCATAGGTTTCTGCCAGCAGGGCAGCCTGTGAATAAGAACTGGAAAGGCCGCTGGACATGGGAATGTAGACAATTTCCTCATATCCCTCTTCAAAGATGCTGTCCCAAAGTGCCTTTAGTTCTCCCAGAGACGGAGAAGCTGTTGAAACACGTTTTCCATCCTCCATTGCCCGGAATACATCCTGAAAGGATACATCTTTTCCTTCCCGATAATCTTTTCCGTCGACAATGACCGGCATCGGCAGAACAAATATCCCCCGTTCCCTTCCTTCAGGAACTGACATGCCGCTGTTTGTATCTGTCACTATCGCTGTCCGCATAACTACCACCATCGAACATACAATCAGGATTCTTCTTCAGCTGCGATCTCCGGCCGCACACAACTGCGCAGCACACTTGTGCATCTTTCTTTGCGCATATATGGAATGTATTGTATCATGCTTTCGCTTCAGATGCAAAAAAACTGCCCTATTTTCACCTGTGAATTTGGTGGAATAAGGCAGTTTGTTATCATTTTTCTCTGTTTGCTGCCTGCTTCAGATGCCATCAGAGCAGAGTACGTTCAGTTTTCACCGTTCATCCAGCAGATTCTGCATACTCTGCAGGCTGAACAGCAGCGTCGATACATTGTGCAGCAGTGCGGAGGTCGCAGCTGGCAGAATGCCGAGCACGCCCAGCACGATCAAACCTGTGTTGAAGCCCATAATCTTCCGGTAGTTGTTCAGATTCCGGCTTGTCATGGCATCGCCGACTCTCCGCAGAACCACAAGTTCCTGCAGACTGTCTGCGGAAATGGTGATATCCGCGATCTCACGTGCCAGTGCCGCACCATCTGAGATCGCAATGCCTGCATCTGCCTCGGACAGCGCGACAGAATCGTTGATCCCGTCGCCGACCATAATGACTTTGCGCCCGGCCGCATGTTCCGCGCGGATGAAGGCCGCTTTGTCCTCCGGAAGCACTTCCGCCTGAAAATCGTCGATCCGGATCCTTCTTGCAACTTCTGCCGCTGTCTTCTTACTGTCACCGGTCATCATCACAATGCGCTCCAGCCCGAGGGCATGCAGCGCGTCAATGACTGCCGGCGCCTCCTCACGGATGGGATCTTCGATACAGAGAACAGCTGCCAGCCGTTCATGGATCGCGAGATACAGCAGGGAACAGTCAGCCGGGAGATTCTCATATTTCTCCTGCTCTCCTTCCGGAATCACGCACTGTTCATCTTCGAAGATGAAATGCTGGCTTCCAATCAGAACCCGCTCCCCGTCAATTGTACTGACAATGCCGTGGGCGACAACGTACTCGACCTTTGTGTGCCGCTCTTCGTGGTTCAGTTCTTTCCGCTTCGCTTCTTCTACGACAGCTTTTGCAATGGAATGCGGGAAATGTTCCTCCAGACATGCTGCAAGCCGCAGCATCTCATCCGCTTCATGGTCTTCAAATGTTACGATCTGACGCAGGTGCGGCGTCGCGTGAGTCAGCGTTCCCGTCTTGTCAAATACCAGCGTATTTGCCTCGGAAACTGCTTCCAGGAACTTGCCGCCCTTCACATTGATATGATGATCGCTGCATTCCCGCATCGCGGAAAGCACAGAAATCGGCATAGCCAGTTTCAGGGCACAGGAGTAGTCTACCATCAGAATCGACAGTGCCCGCGGCAGACTGCGTGAAATCAGCCAGGTCAGGAACGTCGCGCCGAGCGAATACGGCACGAGCCGGTCCGCCAGATGTGCCGCGCGGCTCTCCGTAGCGGATTTCAGGCGCTCTGAATCTTCAATCATACTGACAATCCGGTCGTATTTGCCGGATCCCGCAGCCTTGCTGACGGTCACGGCAATCTCACCGTCCTCGATAACTGTCCCGGCATAGACATAGCCGCCGACTGTCTTGTGTACCGGGATTGACTCACCTGTCATGGAGGCCTGGTTGATGCTGGCATCTCCCTTGAGGATTGTGCCGTCCAGCGGAACCAGATTGCCCGTGCGGATGATAATCACATCGCCCGGCTGTACTTCATTGACGGGCATCAGGACTTCTGTTTCCTCCGTCCGCACCCAGACTTTATCGACGTTCAGCATCATGCGCTGTGCAAGGTCATCCACAGATTTCCGGTGAGTCCAGTTCTCAAGCTGCTGACCGATATCCAGCAGGAACATGATACTGCCTGCCGTCTGGATATCTCCTGTCAGCATGGAAGCGGAGATCGCCGTCGCATCCAGTACAGCGACATCCACCCGGCCCTGTGCCAGCGACCGGATCCCCTTTATAACAAATGGAACAGCGCGCACGACATTGTACGCTGTTGCAAGCGGCAGCGGCAGCAAAAATCTCGTCACGCACCTTCTTGCAATCGTAAAAAACAGACCGCTCTCAAAATCACGTCTCAACTCTCTTCCGGTGTGCTCCGGGACTGTGACTTCCGTGGAAACAAAATCAAAGGAAGACAGCGCATCAATGATGGCATCCCGTCTTCCCTTTCCATAATGAATCACAGCATCCATGGAGCGTTCATTTACCGAAACCTTTTTGACGCCCTCCAGCTGCCTGAGGTAAAACTCGAGCCGGTCCGCCTGATCCGGCGTCATGCGGTACCGGATTACCCGGACACGCATGCGGCCGTTTGATTCATGCAATAATCTGCACTTCATGCTTCTGCAGCTTCCTTCTCTGCTGCGCGCGCCAGAAGGTCCTTCGCATCCTGAATCATCTGTGCTTCGCGCGCCTCTGCACGTTTCTCATTGATATCTTTTGCAGCTGCTGCGATATCTCCGCAGTTCTCACCAATGACTGTAAAATCCTTTACGACTTCATCCTTCGCACGGAGCGCCGCGGCGGTACAGTGCGTGTAGAGCTTCTTTGCGTCCTGACTGCCGATGATCTTCGTGCCGTATGTTCCCAGAAGGAATCCGCCTACAAGTAGTCCAAGTTTGCCATATCCCATGATTTATTCCTCCGTTTCTGTTCTGAATTGTCTGCGTTTTAAAAACAACTTCGACAATTCCTTTGTATATGCTGTTCAGGTGCGGCTCAATGATCATCCGGGTATCTGCCGCGCCATTTCCAATACCGGATCGAAAACAAATAAAAACTGACCCCAGCTCTTATTTGATGAGGTCAGTATAGCGCGCAGATATAACATTAGTCAATTGCAACATTTGTCAGATAATATATGGCTAACTTTTTTCAAAAACAGTAAATTACGCTTATTTTAGTTAATTTCGCATATATTTGCGATCAATTATAGCAACTCTGCGAGTTTTGTATTTTCATCAGACGCCAGATGACGCAATTATGCGTATTTCTCTGCACCCCGTCAGCGACCTGTCCTTTCATTCTGTCTACAGGCCTCACACATCAGACCGCAGCAAAACAACCACCGCCAGATCCATTACAGTCCCTTCAGTGTCACCAGCTGATAGACATGATAGCCGACCTGGACCGGCATCGGCAATGCAATATCAGCCACTGTCTCAAGCAGCATCCGTCTGCGCATTTTCCGCTTAAGCGCCGGGCTGAGTTTTCTGCGTTCCACCTCTTCAACATCAATGCGCTTCTCCAGTTTTCCGGCAAACATCTCAATGTTCTGATACTGCAGCGCCGACAGTTTCTCCAGGATCAGATCTCTGTCCTTCTCATATGTGATCGAAATCCCGCCGGTCGCCGGATAGATCTTTACATGTTTTACCGGTTTCATCTGCGAGATTGCAAACTCCAGAACTTCCTCTTCTGCATCACTGATTTTTCCGCAGGACAGGCGGATCCGGAGATAAGAATCTGTTTCAAACTGGATCGAATAGCGCATCATGCTCCTCCACTTCCCGATAGTCGATACTAATTCACTGAATTCATTCTATCAGGAAACTGCATGTCTTGTAAAATGTTTTTCGATTCGATACAATAAATTTATATTTTCACACAAAACAACCCGGCATTCTGAAAGGAGCACATCGTATGTTTTTCTTTCCAATGATTTTTAATGTATATCTGTGGCTGTACGTTCTGGCAGCGATCGTACCGGCCATCTTCCTGATGCGCTACATCTATCAGAAAGATACGGTAGAGAAAGAGCCCGCCGGACTGCTCGGCGCACTTTTCCTGCGCGGTATTCTAGCGGCCGGCGTCTCCATGCTGCTGGAGGGCATCGGTGAAACAATCCTTCACTACACAGTTCCCGACACCGGCAGTGTTCATTATACACTGATCCTGGCCTTTGCCGTCGTCGCAGCCGTTGAAGAAGGCACCAAGTTCTTTTTCTGTTACCGCCGCACCTGGCGTGATCCGAACTTCGACTGCCGTTTTGACGGAATCGTCTACATGGTCTTTACGTCTCTCGGCTTTGCGGCAATTGAAAACGTCATGTACGTCTTCCGCTACGGTCTCGGCGTCGCACTTCCCCGCGCCGTCCTGTCCGTACCGGGACACATGGGATTTGCGGTTGTCGCCGGCGCACTTTACGGACGTGCCAAAGACTACGATCTGCGCGGCATGGATTCACAGAAATCCTCCAGCCTCATCGGTGCTTATCTCATGGCAGTCTTCCTCCACGGCTTCTACGACGCCTGCGCGATGATGCAGACCTCACTCTCATCCATCATCTTCTACGCATTCGTCATTATCATGTACATCCTTATCATCCGCCTCATCAAACACGAGTCGCAATCAGATTATTACATGCGCTGACGCCAAAGGGGCGGGTATGAATATATGTCTGATGGCGAATTCCACCTGAGCCAGAAGACATATATTCATACCCGCACCTTCTCAGCGTCTCCAAAAAGTAAGTGTGAGGCGTTGACGATATATGTCTCAAGGCGAATTCCACCTGAGCCAGAAGACATATATCGTCAACACCTCACACGAACTCTTTTCAATGTTCAGCGATTCGCCTCACAAACCTCAATACTCTCCCGAATCAGCGTCGCGAACACTTCTGAACCTTCCGGATTGGGATGTTCTCCATCCTCCCACAGCCATTCATCATGCACTTTGATCAGACTTGCCCAGTCGATTACCGTCAGGTTCGGGTAGTCTGTCCGCAGATCCAGCAGCAGCTGATTGGATTCTTTCTCCCAGGTAACCGTTCTTCCGAAAAGATTGACCCAGAACACACTCACATCCGGTCCGAATACATCCAGGATGTCGCGTGCATCGTCCTCCTGAATCGGTCCGTTTGTTCCCAGTGAAATGACGGCCGTCTTATTCAGATGCCCTTCATTGATCAAATCCTGTGCCACATCAATGCTGTCAACAAGCTGACGGCTCTGGACCGCATCAATATAGCAGTCCGGCAGCTGTTCCTTGATCGCCGGCGATGAGTCGAGCATAATCGAGTCGCCGATCATCAGAACACCTTCGGTCGAACATTCTGCAGCATTGGTCAGCGAAGGATCAGCGTAGAGCAGGTCCATGTCTGCCGCCGACTTTGTGCCGCCTGCAGCTCCATTTGCTCCGGTTGCACCTGCAGCACCCGCCGGTGTCCGGGTCCCGTCGCCGTCTGCAGTTCCTGACGTGGCGGCTGTACCGGTTGATGTGCCTGTTGTACTGCTTCCGTCAGCAGATGCTCCATTTCCGTTCTGCGTCTCTTCAAGCATTTTCTGATTTTCTTTTAATCGCTGCTCCAGTTCATCCTTCTGGGCAAACTTTTCAGCCGGCGCCGTTGCGGCTCCCGCAACACCTGTGAAGAACAGGAATACCGTCAGCACAGAAGAAACAACCACTGCAATCTGTCTGCGCCTCTCCGCCTTCATTACAGATGACGGAATCCGCCGGCTCAGGATCACATCCGTAAGCCAGTGCAGCCAGGCAGCCAGTACAACGATCAGAATCAGCTCAAATACCGGCATGACCGGAATATCACTCCAGCGCTTATACATGAACAGATAGATTACCGGATACTGCCAGAGATAAATCTCGTAACTGTTCTTTCCGATCCACACCAGCGGCTGGATCTCCAGCCACTCGCCGACCGGAAGCCGGCTGTCGGTTACCAGAATCAGGAGCACACCGAACAGTAACGTCATCAGGAGCATGCCGCCTCTGTAGGCAAATGCCCGCTGTCCGTCCATTTTCACATAAGCGATCCAGGTGATCACGATAATCGCAGCCAGCAGCGGCAGTGCAATGCGCTGTGCGGTTTTCTTATCCGGCAGAGGAAGCATCTCCCGCTTCTGCAGCATGCCGAGCAGCACACCGAACAGCAGTCCGTAGATGCGCGTGTCTGTTCCGTAATAAAGCCGCGTGACATCATTGCCCGGCCGGTAAAGAACCGGTGTCAGAACTGCTGACAGCAATGTCAGTGCCAGGATAAAATACAGGCCGGCCCGGTCACCCTTTCTGCCTGCGAGCAGCATAAAGATTCCGAAGATCAGCGGCCAGAGCAGATAAAACTGCATCTCAATTCCCAGAAACCACATCGGTGTGAAAGGGGATGCATTTGTAATCCTTGTAAAATAATCTGCATTCTGTGCAATCTGCCACCAGTTGTTATAGCCCAGAATGATGCTCCGCAGTTCCGGGCGAACACCTGCGATGGCCGGCCGCACCAGGAAAAAATAGACCCCGACCGTCACGAACAGCATGATCAGAAGTCCCGGATAAATACGCTGGATCCGCTTCAGATAATAGGGCAGGATACGCCATTTTCCCTGCTGGCTCCGGCGCTCGCTGGTCAGTGCGAGCAGATAGCCCGTAATGACAAAAAACAAGGATACCCCAAGATATCCTCCTTTGATCGTATGCGGAAACATATGAAAAAGTGTTACACCGATGATTGCAAGCGCGCGCAGCCCGTCCAGTCCGTAAATGTGTGCCGGGGTGCGCCGCCTTCTGGAAGATCCTTCCATAGCTCTGTCTTTTCCTCCTGTATTGTTTAATCGCGACCCGCCGGAGGCTCAACTCAGTGTCCCACTGAGTTGAAAGAGGCTGTCCTTTCGGACAACCTCTTTTCGTGTCTTCTGTAAACAACAGTCTAGCAGATTGTTTCAGTTTTTTCAATATTTATTTGATCGTTGTATACATGAAATACTTGTATCCCAGCGGAATGCTGAAGAAGCCTTCTACGCTGTCGTCAATCATGTACAGATCTGTGTAGTAGTACAGCGGGCAGATGCAGCCTGTGCTCATCAGCAGATCCTCAGCTCTGTGCATCAGCTCATAGCGGACTTCCGGATCGGAGCAGCTCTTGATATCGGAAATCAGGACATCATAAGTCTCTGCCCATGTTCCGTCTGTGACGTTGGTGTCATAACCAAGATCTGTCAGATCAAGGCTGTATGCCTGTGTGTTCGCGTTTGCACCCTTGCCGAACTGCACGTCATTGTTTCCGGAAGCTGTAATCCACATATCCAGCATGGAAATCGGATCATTGTAGTCACAGAGCCATCCGTTGCGGGCGATGGAATAGTCACCTGCTTTACGGGTATTCAGGAAGGTATTCCACTCCTGGTTCTCCAGATTCATGGTGATGCCGACAGATGCGAGTGCACTCTGCAGATACTCACCGATTGCCTTGTGGCCTTCACTTGTGTTGTAGAGGTATGTCAGGGTCGGGAAGTTCTTAACCTGCTGTGTTGCCTCGTCAAACTCATAGTATTTCTTCAGGACTTCAATTGCCTGTGCGTAATTGTCTTCCAGTGCATCTTCAGCCACATTATAGTAGCCTGCAAATCCTTCATTATGTCCTGCAACTTCTGAGAAATCAGTCTTTCCGTCTGCCTCTGTCAGACCGCTGGATACGAAGGAAGATGCCGGTGTCTGTCCGCCCTGTGCAACATCATTTACAATGTAGTTACGGTCAAAGAGCAGGGACAGGGCATTACGGATCTCAGCACGTGCCTCTTCTGCTTCCTTGCCTTCCAGACCGGAGTCTTCCGGAAGAATATCTTCGTTGATATTCCAGCATACATAGTATGTGCCAAGCTGTCCCGCGATAACAAATTCATCCGGATACTGCTCTTTCAGGGATGCGATCTCGTTTGTCGGAACATCATCGATCAGCTTCCAGTCGCCGTTTTCAAAGTTTGTCAGCATGTTGTTTGCATCATCTGACAGGTAGAAGTTAATCGCCGGCATTGTAATCTGGTCGGCATCAATGAAGTTGTCGTTCTTTGTCAGGGTAATGACGCTGTTATGCTGCCATGCACTCATGGTGTACGGTCCGTTGCAGACATATGTTGACGGATCGGTTGCCCATGCTTCATTTTCAACAACATCCTGGCGTACCGGGAAGAAAGTCGGGAATGCAAGCAGCTCGTTCCAGTACGGAACTTTCTGTTTTGTTGTAACTTCCAGTGTCTTGTCGTCGGTTGCCTTGACAGCAAGCTGCTCTGTGTTCGGATTGACAAACTCCGGAACCGGATTGCCTTCTTCGTCGACTTCGTCTGTATCAACAGATTCCCAGATCTCGTCATATCCGACGATCTGGTCAAACATGTAGTTGTAGTCAGCACTCAGTTCTGTAGAAGCTGCGCGCTTCCATGCAAACTCGAAATCACCCGCTTTGACCGGCTCTCCGTCAGACCACTTCATGCCGTCGCGCAGTGTGTAGGTATAGGTAACTGTTCCGTCTTCGTTCTCAACGCCTTCCGGCAGTTCTTCCGCTGCATCTGCAACGATCTCAAAAGAACCGTCATCTTTCTGCTCCCACTTTGCAAGACCGGAGAACAGATGCACGATCATGGTAGCACCGTCTACAGAGCTGTTCAGTGCCGGGTCAATGGTGTCCGGTTCAGATGCGATGCAGACATTCAGTCCGTCTGCCGCAACCAGAGACTCATCGATCTCAGCCGGTGCCGCTTCTTCCTCTTCTCCTTCGGCTGCAGAGGCTGCCGATGCAGAAGATGCTGACGCTGCGGATGCAGATGATGCTGCTTCTTCTGCTGCACCCGCACTGGAACCCGCAGAATCACCACAGGCGGCAAGGCTGAACGTCATTGCCGCACAAAGTGCCATTGCAACTAACTTTTTCATAAAATCCTCCTCCTACTGTTAACGTGTTTTGCTGTTTGATATCTATAAAACGGGCGTACAGGGCGCCCCGATATCCGGTAAGTAAAGCTCTGCCGCGAAACCTGTCTGTCTTCTGATCAGTTGATTTCGCGCACTCTGTGGCAGGCCACAAATCTGCCCCTCTCCACTTCCTCAAGTGCAGGCATTGCCTCTTTGCAGGCATCCGTCGCGAACGGGCACCTGGTATGGAACGGGCATCCGCTCGGCGCGTTCAGCGGGCTCGGGATTTCTCCCTTCATGGCCATACGCTTATTGGCGCGTGCAATCTTCGGATCCGGAACCGGCACTGCCGAAATCAGTGCTTTCGTATACGGATGAAGCGGTCTGTCATAAATATCATCCGCAGATGCCAGCTCAACCATGTGTCCCAGATACATGACTGCGATTCTGTCAGAAATATGCCGGACGACAAGCAGATCATGTGCAATAAACAGATAAGTCAGACCCAGCTTCTCCTGCAGTTCATCAAACATATTGATAACCTGCGCCTGAATCGAAACATCCAGCGCGGATACCGGCTCGTCACAGACAATGAAATCCGGATTGAGTGCCAGGGCCCGGGCAATGCCGACGCGCTGCCGCTGGCCGCCTGAAAACTCGTGCGCATAACGCGCCGCATGTTCGGAGTTCAGACCGACCTGGTCCATCAGCTCCAGGATACGCTCTCTGCGCTCTTCCTTTGATTTGTATGCCTTGTGTACATCCAGCGGTTCACCGATAATATCAGAGACGATCATACGCGGATCCAGCGATGAGTACGGATCCTGAAATACCATCGTCGCTTTCGTTCTGAATTCAGCGATATCCTTCTTTGTCTTAATCGCCTTGCCGCGGTAATAAACTTCTCCGCCATTTGGTTCGTACAAATGCAGGATTGAGCGTCCGGCCGTCGTTTTGCCGCAGCCCGACTCACCGACAAGTCCGAGGGTCTCGCCCTCCATAATGTCGAATGAGATGTCATCTACTGCCTTGAGCGGTCTGGATTTAAAAAAGCCTGTGCTGATCTGGAAATACTGTTTCAGATGGCTGACGCGAATCAGCGGCTCCTGCTGCACTTTATTCTGATTATTCTGCGCCATTTGCATTCACCACCTTTTTTACATTCATCCAGCATGCGGCACTGTGATTTCCCTCGATCAACATCTTCTCACAGGATTCCCGGATACAGATTTTCATTGCCGCATCACAGCGCGGCGCGAAAGCACATCCCTTCGGCATATTCAGCAGATCAATCGGTGTTCCCGTGATCGGCTGCAGCTTCTCGCCTGCGTTAGATGTTGTCGGAATGGACCGCAGCAGTCCTTTGGTATACTCGTGACACGGATGATAGAAAATATCTTCAGCCGTGCCCTGCTCACAGATCGATCCGGCATACATGACAACAATTTCATCACAGAGCTGTGCCACGACGCCCAGATCATGTGTGATCATAATGATCGCCATGCCCATTTCTCTCTGAATGTCTTTCATCAGTTCCAGAATGCCGGCCTGAATGGTCACATCCAGCGCGGTTGTCGGCTCGTCGGCAATCAGAATGTCCGGTTCACAGGCGAGTGCCATTGCAATCATAACCCTCTGCCGCATACCGCCGGAAAACTCAAACGGATACTGCTTCATCCGCCGCTCCGGCTCATTGACATTGACCAGCTTCAGCATTTCAACCGCACGGTCCCAGGCCTGCTGTTTTGTGCGGTTTGTGTGCAGCGTAATTGCCTCCATCAGCTGCCGGCCGATGGTATAGGTCGGATTCAGACTGGTCATCGGATCCTGGAAAATAATAGAAATCTTATTTCCGCGGATATTTTTCATTGTCTTTTCATCTGCACCGACCAGCTCCTGTCCGTCATATACAACAGACCCGGAGACAATTTTACCGGTCGATGCCAGAATCTGCATAATGGAATATGCCGTCACGGATTTACCAGAACCGGATTCTCCGACGATTCCCAGCACTTTCCCGCGGTCCAACGAAAAGGAAATGCCGTTGACGGCGCGCACCTCACCCGCATCTGTAAAGAACGAGGTGTGTAGATCTTTCACTTCTAATAATGCCATGGTTTCCTCACACTTTCTGTCAGTTATTGAGTTTCGGATCAAATGCATCGCGCATACCGTCGCCGAACAGATTCAGGGACAGTACGATCAGCGAGATAACAATCGCCGGAATTACAAGACGGTACGGATAGGACTTCAGTCCGTTCAGCGCATCGGATGCGAGCGATCCGAGGGACGGCATCGGCGCATTGACGCCGAGTCCCAGGAAAGAAAGATAACTTTCCGTAAAGATTGCATTCGGAATCTGCAGTGCCGTTGAAATGACAATGACAGAAATGCAGTTCGGAATCAGATGCTTGCGGATAATCCACCCCGCCTTTGCGCCGCTCGCCTGTGCCGCGAGGACATATTCCTGCTCACGCAGTGAGAGGATCTGGCCGCGGATCAGACGCGACATCGAAACCCAGTACAAAAGCGCAAAGATAATAAACAGTGAAATAATATTGGAACCGATTTTCTCAAAAACCGTCCCTTCAAGTGCCGATCCCAGCGAAACGCGCATGACCGCAGCCAGCAGGATAACCATCAGCATATCGGGCAGCGAGTATATGACATCGACAATCCGCATGATGATGATGTCCACCATACCTCCCGCATAACCTGCAATCGATCCTACAATCAGCCCGATCACAAGCACGATGATACTTGCGAAGAATCCGACGACCAGCGAAATGCGTGTGCCATAGACGACACGAATAAAGTAATCTCTGCCGGACGCGTCTGTTCCGAAGACATGCGGAAATACTTTCTCGCCTTCATCGATCCGCTTCTGCTCACTTCTGGAATATTCGAACGGATGCAGATTGTTATAAGAAGCATCTACCGGTTTGCCAGGCTGTACACCCAGCATCGACTCATACTTGTACGGCCAGAAAATCGGAATGATAATCGCAGCCAGCGTAATGATTACGATAATCCAGAAACTTACCATCGCAACCTTGTTTTTGCGAAGGCGGCGGACGCCGTCTTTGAACGCGGTCGTAGACGGCCGCATTTTAATCATATATTCTTTTTCTTCTTCACTGGCCGGCAGCAGGTCATCGACATTCACCTGCATGCTCAGCCGTTTGAGATTGTTATCCATGTTGTACCTCATTTTTCATCTGTTTGTTAGTTCTGCCCTGCACCTGCAGGCCCTCTCAGGCTGTCCGTACAGTTCAGTATACAGCACGTCGCTCCTCTGTCTCAGGTTTACTCAAGCGTGATACGCGGATCAACCACTTTGTACAGGATGTCGCTGACGAGATTCATCAGGACGATCAATGTCGCAAGAACGATTGTCGTTCCCATGATCATCATATAGTCGCGGTTGATAATACTCGAGACAAATGCGCGTCCGATGCCCGGTACGGCAAAAATCTGCTCAACAACCAGCGAACCTGTGACGATGTATGCCAGCATCGGTCCGAAATAGGTAATGACCGGAATCAGAGAGTTCTTCAGCGCGTGACCGAAGATAATCCTGTTATGCGGCACGCCCTTCGCCTTCGCCGTCCTGATATAATCCTGTCCGAGTACGTCCAGCATGGAGGAGCGCGTCAGCCTGGTAATATATGCCATCGGATACAGCATCAGCGTGATAATCGGCAGAACGAGGCCGCCCGGAGTCGCGCCGTTTGCGGGGAGCACCTGCAGCTTGATTGCAAAAATAACCAGCAGCAGTGATCCCATAATAAAGGAAGGCATGGAAACAAATGCCGTTGTGATTACCATGATTACGCGGTCCAGCACCGTATTTCTGCGCAGTGCGGCAAAAGCGCCGAGCACAACACCGCTGACCAGCGCCAGCAGCGCTGCAATCACGCCAAGCTTCACTGACGTGCGCAGGCCGTCAAACATGATATCAATTACCATCCGGCCTCTCTGTTTCAGAGAAGGTCCGAAGCGGAACTGAAGAACATCTTTTAAATAAGTGAAATACTGCTGCATCACCGGCTTATCGAGACCGTATTTGGCTTCCAGAGCCTTCTGTGCAGCGGGAGAAATGGCTTTTTCCCCTACGAACGGGCCGCCCGGAACGGCGTGCATGATGAAGAATGTGACGGTGATGACCACCCAGACTGTGAAAACTGCAAGAATCAGACGTTTAACAATATACTTCAGGGTTTTAGGGTTCATATAGTTTCTCTTTTCTATGTTGATTGTGCTGCCTGGTGCATTTCATTAAAAATGCATACATAATTTTACTCCTGTTCGCGCGAATTTGCAACAGAATGGCGGATTTTTACCTGTTATACAGGAGGATTTTAGTGAAATCCCATAGTGTTATCTCCATTTTTTATCCCTCATCCCTGCTCTTTAATAGATCCGAACACACTGCCGACTGTGATCAGGCCGAGTCCGGTCTCGATCATATAAATGGCGATCAGCGTACCGACTGCAAACATTTCCGCTGCGGGGTTAACCAGAGAGATAACGCCTGCAATGATTCCGAAAATGCCGGATACGACCCCGAGCCCCCAGAACGGAATCCCATGCCGGTGCCGGATCGAAAGGACAAGCCCGGTCACGCCGTGGATAAGGAACCAGATCGCAACAAAGTCCAGAAGCATCATATCGATCGCAAGCGTTCCGCCCGGATGAACCATCGCAAAGAAACCGACAATAATCGCCAGAACAGACGAAATATAAGCGAGGACGCCTGCCTTTGTCTGGATCTCCCGGATCAGCGAAGCGATGCCGTAAACAAAAAGCATGATCCC
This sequence comes from Eubacterium sp., assembly GCA_017433615.1. Taxonomy (GTDB): domain Bacteria; phylum Bacillota; class Clostridia; order Lachnospirales; family Lachnospiraceae; genus CADBRN01. The sequence goes on along the minus strand of JAFRGW010000165.1, from coordinate 1,286 downwards.
GATGATATAACCAGCTGCCAGAAATGACGCAAATGGCGTAAACAGACAGCTGAAGCCTCCGATCATCAGCACCACACCGAGAATAATTGTTAAGAGTGACATATAATTAACCTCCTGAACAAATGAATTTCTATCCATTGTACCCTTGCCGGACGAGTCGTTCAATACATCATCTCGAATTATCTTCTTTTTTTGAATATTATTTTTTTGTTATGAGCACGTCGCCCGGCAACAGCGATTCTCTGGATACCGCTATCAGCATACACTGAAATGTGAATTTCCTTCTGACAATGACCGCCTTGGACGCATTCTTTACGAACTGGCCAATTGCTCCGTCAATCCGGAATTCCGAATCAGCTATACTGTCAGCGATCCGGAATCCGCAAAGAACCGGCTTCTTGGCGAGGCTGTGAAAGACGCATCCGAAAAAGCGGATGTCCTGACAAAATCAGCAGGGGTCTCTCTGAAAGACATTCAGAGCATCGACTATTCCTGGGGTGAAATCAATTTTGAAGTCTCCCCTGTCAACCGTTCGTTCATGGCGCCAACGGCCTCCTTGAATGAGACTGCCGCTTATCCGGTTGATATCGAACCGGATGATATCGAAGTCACGAATACCGTGACGGTTGTGTGGGAAATCGCATAATTTCATATCAAACAACGAGCGCTGACATCTCTGCCAGCGCTCTCTTCACGTCTTCCTGTACGTATCTTCATTATTTTCATTTGAACGTCATTGTTTTTTTCATTCCTTTTTTCAGAAGGATTTTCTTATATGCCGCTTTTTCTGTATTGGAGTCAGCATTGCTTAGCCTCTTCTCTTCTTCAACATATCATAGCAGGCACACGCAAAATACCCTTCCGGCATCTCCGACAGTTCCTCTCCTGTGATGATAGCTTTGATGACTCTGCGATGGACGTATAGCATGTAGCAGATACATCCGAGGATGGTAAGAATCAGCATAATTTTCAATATTTTTTTCATGTTCGATCTCCTGATTAATCACATCGGTTTTATATTGCTTCCCCTGAAATCATCTTACCAAATCCGCTTCTGCATGGTCAACTGATTACACTTCCTTCACCCTGGAATATTTGGCGCAGGCATAGCGAAAGCCGGGCGTAGGCCCGGCCTTCTTACTTTCATTGCTATCACACGAGCCGTTCGATTGCCTCTTCGAGGCAATCTCAACGCGGCTGTCGCCGCATGAATCCGCTGTCCATAAGGCTTTTGTGCGCAAGCGCCCGTTGGCTGTTCGCTTCAAGCCACGTCGAACGTCTCTTCG
>JAFRGW010000016.1 GCA_017433615.1 Eubacterium sp. | reverse complement strand
TCCTCTGCAGGGCTCGAGGGAAACTGCGCCTGAATGAAACAGAGCCGGTACCCGGCGATCAGGTGTTCTGGGAATGGGACAGGGATCACCCCGGGAACGGTCTTCTGACGGCGATTGCCGAACGCCGGAATCTCTTCATCCGGCCAAACCTTGCAAACATCAGCCGTATCGTTTTTGTGGCTTCCGCGGCACGACCGGAGACCGATCCGTTTCTGGTAGACTGCATGAGTGTGGTTGCCCGTGAGAATGCCTGCGATTTCATGCTATGTGTGAACAAGACGGATCTGAACGATGGTCAGGAACTCCTTGCTGCGTTCAAGAACTGCAGTTTTCCCGTCTGCTGCGTAAGTGCACTGACAGGCGAGGGGATTGAAGCACTGAAGGGCATCCTCATGGGAGGCATTTCCGTCTTTACAGGCAATTCCGGTGTCGGAAAATCCAGTCTGCTGAATGCTCTTGTGCCTGAACTGAAGCAGGAAACCGGCGAGCTCAGCGAAAAACACGGCCGAGGGAAGCATACAACGCGTCATATCAGACTCTTTCCTTTCCCTGACGGAGGGTGGGTTGCGGATACTCCCGGTTTTGCAGCGCTTGAGATCCGGCAGTTGTCAAAGCTTTCCTCTGAAGAGCTGGCTCTGCATTTTCCCGAGTTTCCGGTGGGTGAATGCCGCTTTCCTGACTGCAGACATGACAAAGAGCCTGACTGTGCAGTAAAAAATCAGGTTCAGATGGGAAGAATATCTGCGAGCAGATACCAATCCTATCTCAGAATGTACCGTGAATTAAAAAGCCCAGCCAGACAAAAATGAAGAATCTCTCCGGAATGGCTGCGGAGAGAAGAACGATTCATCCAGTTATAAAAACCCGAAAGGAGTAAATGAATAATGTCCGGACATTCCAAATGGCATAACATCCAGAAAACAAAAGGTGCTGCAGACGCCAAGCGTGCGCAGACCTTTACCAAGATCGCACGCGAGATGATCGTTGCGGTTAAGGAGGGCGGGGGCGGCGATCCACGCTCGAATTCCCGACTGGCTGCCGTCATTGCCAAGGCAAAAGCAGCCAACATGCCGAATGACAATATCAAGCGTACGATTGACAAGGCGATCGGGTCAGGAAATACCGAAAACTACGAAAAAATCGTATATGAAGGTTACGGCCCTTCGGGTGTGGCGGTCATTGTCGAGACCATGACTGACAACCGCAACCGCACTGCCGGCGAAATGCGGCACTATTTCGACAAATACGGCGGCAATATGGGACCTGCAAACTGCGTCTCCTGGTCCTTTGACAAGAAGGGCGTCATCGTCATTGACAATGAAGATGAAGAACTTGATGAGGACACCGTCATGATGGATGCCCTGGATGCAGGGGCTGCTGACTTTGAAGCGGACGGAGAAGTCATGACTGTCTATACCGGGGTGGATGATGTCGCCGGAGTGGCGGACGCCTTGACGGAAAAGGGCTATAAACTGCTCTCGGCGCAGATGGAGATGCTGCCGCAGAACGGAACCGTCAAACTCACCAACGAGGAGGACATCAAGAATATGCAGAAGATGCTGGACATGTTCGAGGACAACGACGATGTCCAGAACGTCTGGCACAACTGGGAAGACGCGGAATAAGGGACTAAAGAGTATCCTTCTGACGTTTTTCCATTGCTGCGAGAGCAGCATCAAGAGAAAGCTGTCTGCAGTCTGTGACTGTTCTGTGACGATCTGTGTTTATAATGAAGCTATAAGATCCGGCTGAAAATACCGAAATCGGAAAAGGAGGAAGATCAAATGTCAGAAGAAGTGAAAGTCCAGGATCAGGAAATGGAAAAGGTAACCGTCGGAGAAGGAGATTATCGCCAGTATGCCAAAGGCTCATATGTTGACTGCGGAGACTATATCGTATATTCGGTTGCACCGGGAGATGCCCTTTCGGGAATTGCGATCCGTTTTGGCGTCAGCATGGCAGACATTCAGCAATGGAATGATATCCCGAACCCGGATGTCATCTATGTCGGCCAGCAGCTTGTCATCTACCCGCAGTACTTCGGATGAGCTCTACACGTTAACCGGAAAGGTCAGTCCTGAGAACAATCAGGGCTGACCTTTTTCAATACAGAAAATTCCATATCTACAGGAATCCTCTTGAGATTTATGATATTTTTGTTTATACTGAAAATGTAGCCAATGCAGCAGACTACGCCTCTGTTACCCGCCCGGGTACAGATGACTCAAGAAGAGAGGTATACGAATGGATAGTATGATGTTTAAACGCGGAGACGTTGTTGTCCATCAGGGCGCGCGTGAAAACTGGATGTATCAGATCCTTTCCGGATCAATCGGGATCTATAAGGATTACGGATCGGCCGGCGAGAGAAAGCTTGCTGAGCTTGGAGTCGGAGATTTCTTCGGTGAGATGGAACTGATAGAGGACACGCCGAGATCTGCCTCGGGAGTAGTGATTTCAGAGGAAGCAGAGCTGAGGCAGTATTCCGAAGACAACTATCTGGACCTGATCGAGAAAAACCCTGTTCAGGTATATCTCATCATGAAGCAGCTGACCGAGCGGCTGCGGAAAACAACGCAGGACTTTATGGAAGCCTGCAAGACCATACACGGAGTGCTGGAAACCGCGAGCAGCCATGAGGAGCCGAGCCGGGAGCTCCTGGAGGCCGTCAGGAAGTTCAGCGGCATCTATCGGGAAATCTCCGGGGAAACGGGCGGAAAAGAATAATGTGGAAGAGGTATCTCGTTGAGTTTGGCACCGGCGTGGATCTGCACGGCATGGATGCCATGGAAGCAGCAAGACGTGCCGTCAGGGATGCGGTTTCGCACTGCTGCATGTGCGGCCTGGTTGATCTGCTGGGCATCTCCGATCTGAACGCAGGCATGCGGGTCAGCCTGAAAATCGCTTCACCCGACCCGGACGCCATTGATCCGGAAGAACTGAAAAAACAGCTCATTGCGGATACGGTGGACGTAGAAGTAGTTCCGGGCGGAATGCTGCTAAACGGACTTCATATTGACGATTTCGGCAACGGAGATCAAATTGTGATCGTTAATGCCGGAATCCCAGTCAATGTCAAAGGCTGAAGCAGAAGCAGGCTGGCATAAGCAAGCGGTAAGTATTCGT
>JAFRGW010000164.1 GCA_017433615.1 Eubacterium sp. | reverse complement strand
TCTCCGGCACGCGCTGTACACGGTGAACGCCGCTCTCATATTTCAGCTTCGAATAGGCACCCGCACCGCGGATCATGAATGTCACTTCTTTAAATCCGCCGATCCCGCTTTCGTTGAGTGTCATGATTTCTGTTTTCCAGTGATTTGTTTCGGCATAGCGGCTGTACATGCGATACAGCTCCGCTGCAAAAAGTGCGGCCTCCTCGCCGCCTGCCCCCGCGCGGATCTCGACAATTACATTTTTCTGATCATTGGTAACTTTCGGAAGCACAAGAATCTGGAGCTTTTTCTCCAGCTCCTGCAGTTCTGCTCTGGCAGCGGCATTTTCCTCCTTAAAAAGTTCCCGCATCTCGGGATCCTTCTCTTCCCGGAGCATCTCCATACTTTCCTCTGCCGCAGTCTTTGCATCTTTATAGGCCTGATAGGCCTGCGTCACCGGCTGAAGTTCGGCCTGTTCCTTCATCAGTTCCTGCAGTTTTTTCGGGTCTCCGGCAGTTTCAGGCGACGACAGCAGCTGCATGACTTCTTCCATTCTATATAAAGTTGTTTCCAGTCTGTCGAACATCATACTCCTCTTTTTATCCCGCATACAACACGGTCAAGTCCTGCATAATCCTGTATGACAGAGACCTCGCTGTACCCGTTCGTCACAAACATCTCTTTTACAGCGTTCCCCTCATCGTATCCGATTTCCACACAGAGCCATCCGTTTTCTCTGAGATATCTGCCGGACGCTTCTATGATGCGCCGGTAGAAATCCAGTCCGTCTGTGCCTCCCTCCAGAGCCATATGCGGCTCATGATCACGGACTTCAGGATCCAGAAGCGGAATGATATCCGCCGGGATATAAGGGGGATTCGACACAATCATATCAAACCTTCCCTCTATCTCACTGAACAAATCACTCCTGATCCACTCTGCACGCACATGATGCAATTCCGCGTTTTTTCGCGCGACGGCCAGGGCATCCGCAGACAGGTCTGAACCGGTTCCGCTGATCATCTTCTGCTTCAGAAGCGATATCAAAATACATCCACTCCCGGTACACAGATCCAGCACAGACATGCCTGTGTGCAGTCTTCTTGCCGCTTCCTCTATCAGGATCTCCGTATCCTGCCGCGGAATCAGAACATGGTGATTCACCAGAAACCGGTTCCCGTAACACCACGCCTCTCCGGTCAGATACTGCAGCGGAATCCGCGCGGCCCGCCGCTCTACCAGCTTCCTGTACCGCGCAGCATCTTCTTCTGAAATTTCCTCATGCATGTGCATAAAGTAGTAACTTTTCGTAATATGCGCCGCATATTCCAGCAGCAGCCAGGCATCCGTTTTCGCATCGGCAATCTGTGCTTCCTTCAGATATGCTTCGCCGTATCCGCGCAGTTCGCGCAGTGAATTAACTTCCGGCTTCTGTATCATATCCGAAATTCTCCTTCAGATAGGCTTTCCAGTCAAATACTGCTTCCACCGCTGCGATCGCCACCTCGGCCATCGACGGTTCCGGCTCCCGGGTCGTCAGACGCTGCAGGCACAGCCCCGGTTTGCTTAAGAAATTGACAACCGGATTATCATGTCTGCCGGCAAACCGCAGCAATTCGTAGGAGATTCCGGCAATCACCGGAATCAGAAGCAGGCGGTAAACCACGCGCAGAATCCGCGAGTCCGTCTGGATAAACATCAGAAGCACCGCACTGATGATCACGACGATAAACAGAAAACTCGTTCCGCACCGCTTATGAAAACGTGAACTCTTCATCACATTATCCACGGTCAGCGGCATGCCGTGCTCGACACAGTTGATACACTTATGTTCCGCGCCGTGATACATAAAGGTACGCCGGATATCTTTCATATTGGAAACCAGTGCGAGATATCCGAGAAAGATTGCGACACGCAGAAGTGCCTCTGCCAGAGAAAGCGCCCAGTGATTTTTGATCACTTTCCCCATAATTGTCGAAAGATAATATGGCAGCAGCATGAAAACCGCGATCGCAATCACCATCGAAAATGCAAATACGCCATACATCAGCGCCTGTTCTTTCTTTTCTGCCTTTTTGTTTTCTTCTTCCGTGCGTCCGGCCTTTTTCTGCAGTTCTTCCTCATCTTCTTCATAAAAGGAAGCCGAATACATCAGTGTACTGACACCGACCGCCATCGAATCAATAAAACTGATGACACCGCGGACCAGCGGGATTTTCTGTACCACCTTGCCGGGTACAACACTCTTGTAGGGTTCTGTTTTGATTTCGATTTCCTGGTCAGGCTTCCGGACGGCAACCGCATACTGGTCCTCATGGCGCATCATGATGCCTTCGATCAAAGCCTGTCCGCCGATATTAGATGGTTTCATACGCATATATCCTGTTATCTTCCACTGCGTTCCAGTCCCGCCAGTGAGACTGGTTTGCTGCCCGTCACCTATAGAGGCGGGGCCACCTGTACTGAGATATAAATACAATGAAAGCACGGATAATCATCTGTGCTTCCTCAAGAATTCTGTCACTGCATAATATAATAAGAGAGCTGAGATCTTCCAACCCCAGCCCTCTCATTGCTCTTACATAATAAATTAGTTGTTGATACCGTATTTTCTGTTGAAGCGCTCAATACGGCCGCGTGCCTGCGTTGCCTTCTGCTGTCCGGTGTAGAACGGATGGCATTTGGAGCAGATCTCAACGTGGATATCTTCCTTTGTTGATCCTACTGTGAAGGTATTGCCGCAGTTGCATGTAACTGTTGCCTGATAAAAATCCGGATGGATTCCTTCTCTCATTTGTGTTCACCTCTTCCATTTCTTTCTTGACGTACATTTCCGACGTACGACTCGGAAAATTATAACATAGCAGATATCTGTTTGCAAGCGGATTTTTAACCCGGAATACGTTGTTTCTTCAGGCCCGAAGCACAGTGTTTCTTCCGGCCCATAACGCAGTGTTTCTTTTCACCCCAGAACACGGCGTTTCAGGATCAGCTGCACCAGTTCATTGTTGGTACGCGTTCTGGTGAACATATCCAGTATATTCTCCGCGGCCTCATCTGCTTTCATGCCGTTCAGCGATCTGCGGATCTTTGTAACTGCTTCAATTTCCTCTCTGGAGAGCAGCAGATCTTCGCGCCGCGTTCCCGATTTTACAATATCGATCGCCGGGAAAATTCTTCGCTCCTGCAGCTTTCTGTCCAGAACGAGCTCCATATTGCCGGTGCCTTTGAACTCCTCATAGACGACGTCATCCATCTTGCTGCCGGTGTCCACAAGCGCTGTGGCCAGAATGGTCAGGCTTCCGCCCTCGCGCATGTTGCGGGCAGCGCCAAAGAACCGCTTCGGCATATGCAGCGCCGCCGGATCCAGACCGCCGGACAGTGTGCGGCCGCTCGGCGGAACCACCTGGTTATATGCGCGGGCAAGCCGCGTAATGCTGTCAATGAAGATAATGACGTCCTGTTTATTCTCAACGAGACGCTTCGCGCGCTCAATAACCATTTCCGAGACGCGTCTGTGATGATCCGGAAGTTCATCAAATGTCGAATAGATTACTTCGACATTGTCGCCCTGTACTGTTTCCTTAATATCCGTCACTTCCTCCGGCCGCTCATCGATCAGCAGTATAATCAGATGCATCTCGGGATTGTTCCGGAGAATTGATTTCGCAGTGTCTTTCAGCAGGGTTGTCTTGCCGGCTTTCGGCGGGGATACAATCATCCCGCGCTGTCCTTTTCCAATCGGGCTGATCAGATCTACCACCCGCATCGCATTGCTGCAGCCCGGACGCTCCAGATAAATCCGCTCATTCGGGAAAATCGGTGTCATGGATTCAAAATGCGCGCGCCGCTGACACTGCGCCGGATTCATTCCATTCACGGACTGAATATATAACAGGGCTGAGAATTTTTCATTCTGTGATTTGACACGGGTATTTCCGGTAACAATATCACCGGTCCGCAGGCCGAACTTACGGATCTGGGAGGGTGATACATAGACATCCTCCTCGCCCGGCATAAAGTTGTCAGAACGGATAAACCCAAAACCTTCCTGCATGACTTCCAGAATGCCGCTGGCCGTATGACCGCTGTCCAGGCCCTGCATGTCATTCCGGGTCCGCGATCCCTCTGCGCGGTCATCTTCCTGCGTCCGTCTGGATCTCAGGTCCTGACTGCTCCGCTCAGATCGCATATCACCGTCATTGCGGCGGTCGGATCGCGCATCACTGTCATTGCGGCGTACGGACCGTGTTTCACTTTCATTCCGGTGCCCGGAACGCATCTCGCTGCCGCTCCGTTCCTTTTCTGCCACGTCCTCTGACTTTTTCACTTCCGGATCTGTGACGGCCGGTTCATCTGCTCTTGTTCTCTTTTCTTCTGCTGCATCTTCTTCCAGCATCCGTACGATCAGGGCATCTTTGCGCAATGTTGAAACACGCGTAAGCCCCCGCGCTTTCGCGAGTGCCCGAAGTTCAGACAACGGAAGAGACTCATACTGTTCTCTTGTCATAAATACTCTCTTTCTTGAAATTCTGGAATTCTGATACGAACTGTATCCCGAGAATGAACTGCGGCTAACAGGACTCGAACCTGCACGGTCTCCCAATGGAACCTAAATCCATCGCGTCTGCCAATTCCGCCATAGCCGCTTATATAATGTACCTGTTCTGCCGGCCGGTGGCTGTTCACAGCTATTATCTTACTCCGTATCTGCGTATTTTGTCAACGAAGATGATCCCCTTCAACGCAAGCAATGCGGAGTCCTTTTGGTGCAGACATCAGCAACTATGAAAAAACGGAAAACCACAATGTGATCTTCCGTTTTTCAATGAAGCATCGGGGACTCGAACCCCGGACAACTTGATTAAAAGTCAAGTGCTCTACCACCTGAGCTAATGCTCCATTTTGTATAAACTGGGCCAGCCGGATTCGAACCGACGCATGCAGCAGTCAAAGTGCTGTGCCTTACCGCTTGGCGATGGCCCAATGAGTCGCCATACGGCAGGGTGGATAAAGGGATTCGAACCCTTGATCTCCAGAGCCACAATCTGGCGCGTTAACCAGCTACGCCATATCCACCATCATATTAGCGGGATCGTCTCCCAACGTGCTTGGAGGGACTCGAACCCCCGACCCACGGCTTAGAAGGCCGTTGCTCTATCCAGCTGAGCTACAAACACAGAAGCAGGTGATGGGAATCGAACCCACATATCCAGCTTGGAAGGCTGGTGTTCTACCACTGAACTACACCTGCACAGTGCGGCTTATTGAAAGCCCTTCAGCTAATCGGGGTGACAGGATTCGAACCTGCGGCCTCCTGGTCCCAAACCAGGCGCTCTAGCCAAACTGAGCCACACCCCGGTTTCGGCGGGACGTTTTGCTGATTGCGCATCCGCGCCTGACGCAAGGACTAGTATATAATAACAGAATAATCTTGTCAAATGTTTTTTTGAAATTCCGGAAGCATCTTTCAGATCGCTTACGCATTCCGCTCGAAGGAACGGATTGCGCGGACAATTTCGCCTGTCCCGAATCCACGCCGCGCCAGATATCCATGAAGTCGGCGCTTCTCTGCCGCTTCCAGCACATGCGGCTCCCCGGCGCGTTTCCGTATCAAGTCCATGATCTGATCAGACTCGTCCTCCGGGAGACCCGCGACCGCTTCTTCAATCCAGATCTCATCGACTCCTCGCTGTCTCAGATCTGCGGCAATCATTCTGCGGCTTTTTTTTCCTGAAAATGAAACTGCATAGTTTTCTGCATACCGGCGGTCATTCACATAGCCAAAGGAAGCTGTATATGCAATCGCGTCATCGATCTCATCTGCCGGGAAGCCGCCTGCCTCCAGGCGGCTTCTCAGCTCTCGTTCTGTCCGGTCTCTGTGCAGAAGCAGGTTCATGGCCTTTCGGACAGCCGGGCTGTAAACCGGTTTATCTGCTGCCTGCAATGCCTGTCTGTTATCCGGTATCTTATCTTCTGTCCCTCCGGATCCTTCATTCCACCTTTTCATAACGTCCCTGTACCGTACAATTATTTATTCCAGGTCCGGTGTGGACGGCATTGCAGATGTATCGGTTTCTTCCGCCGTCTTCTCTGCCTGATCCGGCTCTTCCGTCGCTCCCTGCAGACCATATGCCGCACGAACCCTGCCTTCGATCATCTGCATAAAATCAGGATTCTCTTCCAGATAGATCTTGGCATTCTCACGTCCCTGGCCGATCTTCTCCCCTTCATAGGAATACCACGCGCCGCTCTTGACAATAATGTTTTTATCGGCTGCCAGATCAAGAATATCTCCGGAACGGGAAATTCCGCGTCCGAACATGATATCGAATTCCGCCTCACGGAACGGCGGTGCAACTTTATTCTTGACGACTTTCACGCGTGTTCTGTTTCCGATCATCTCACCGCTCTTCTTGAGCGTCTCAATTCTTCTGACATCCAGACGGATGGAGGAATAAAACTTCAGTGCACGTCCGCCGGTCGTGGTCTCCGGATTACCGAACATGATGCCGACTTTCTCACGGAGCTGGTTAATAAACACAACGATGCAGTTTGTCTTGCTGATCGCAGCGGTGAGCTTTCTGCAGGCCTGCGACATCATACGCGCCTGCAGACCGACGTGGGAATCTCCCATATCGCCGTCGATCTCAGCCTTTGGAACGAGCGCCGCAACGGAATCCACGATGATAATATCGATCGCGCCGGACCGCACCATGGTCTCTGTAATCTCAAGTGCCTGCTCGCCGTTGTCCGGCTGTGAAATATAAAGATTATCAATATCCACACCGATGTTTGCAGCATATACTGGATCCAGTGCATGCTCCGCATCGATAAAGCCGGCAATACCGCCCTGCTTCTGTACGGCTGCCACCATATGAAGTGCAACCGTCGTCTTACCGGATGATTCCGGCCCGTAAATCTCAACGATTCGTCCTTTCGGAATCCCGCCGAGTCCAAGTGCAATATCAAGGCTCAGGGAGCCGGTCGGCACGACCTCCACGTTCATCGTACTGCCGTTATCACCGAGCTTCATGACCGCACCTTTTCCATAAGCGCGTTCAATCTGTCCGAGCGCCGCCTCCAGTGCCTGCTGCTTTCCGTCTGTCTTTGCTGATTCATTTTTTATATTTGCCATTTCGCTCTCCTTCTCGCGAACATTTGTTCGATATCTGCTATCTTATTACATTTCAGATATCTTGTCAATCTCTTTCGCTGTTTTTATTTTTATCCGGATTATGTATATTTTATATCCGTTGTTCGATTATGTCAATCCGTTTTGTCGCGTTCCTATCTCGTCCAAAGTCATGAGTATCCTGCGTTGAAGAATGAAAAATCTTCAGTCGTTTATACAGTATGGGCGTATCTGTTCCGGTACTCCCGCGGCGTCATGCCTGTCAGCCGTCTGAATATTTTTCCGAAATACGCGCTGCCTGAGAAACCCGTCTGCAGGGCAATTTCCGTAATCGTCAGATCTGCGGTCTCCGGAGCTGTGAGCATGTTCTGTGCCTTCTTAATACGGAAATCAAGCAGATATTCAAAGGGGCTCTCATGAATGCTGTTCTGAAATGTCCGGATACATTCACGTCTGCTCAGTGACGCAGAGGCAGCGATCTGCTCAAGTGTCAGTTTCTCGGCATAATGTTCCTGAATGAACGCCAGCATATCCATGATTCTGTCCTGATAGACAGAAGACGCCGCAGGTTTCTGTTCTGTCTCCTGCAGCAGATCCAGAAGGAGCAGCCAGATTTCAGAAAGTGCATTGCGAACCCGGAAGGCCTCGCCCGCACTTCCATGCAGCTGCGAAAGATTGCGCACAGACTTCTGAATCTTCTTTTCCGTATCTGTTCTTCCCTGTAAAACCAGCGCCGTAACACCCCGGTTCAGCAGGATCGGATCCATATACATTGTCTCAAACACACTCTTGTAATGGCCGCTCAACAATACTTTATTAAAAATATGTGATACAATCCTGCAGTCACTGACATTTTCAATACGCGAAAGCACGTTGCTGTTCGTAAAGAATACATCTCCCTCCCGGAGTGAAAACGTTCCGTCCTGGGTATAAAAATTCAATTCACCCTGCAGAACACACGTAAATTCAAGTTCCTCATGCCAGTGCCAGGGTGTGTAGGTTGTCTTCAGATCCACAAAATGACAGACATACGGATACGTAACTGTCATGCCTTCGATCTCTTCCTGCTGGTATGCATTTGTCCTGATCTTCATTCTGCCCGTTCCCTACCAAGATACTTATAATTATTCTGTTATTTGTCACTATTGTTATATTATATGGCACCATTATGATTTTGCAATACCCTGATCCGCCTTATAATGAATTCATCAAATAACAAACCTGACAACTTACAGCAACAAAACAATAAAAAATCAGGAGGTATACATTATGATCATGGTATCAGCAGCCGTTATGTTAGTCGCAGGCCTTGCAGCAATCGCTTATATTGAATCCCACTGAGAAAGAAACCGTTCACCAGAACACCTAATCAGTTTAAAACAGTTAAACACAGAAACCAAAGCCCTGACACCAAAGACGGCTGCCGTCATAATGACGCAGCCGTCTTTCCTTATTATCGTGACATATGTCTCTCCTTCGAACCTCTACTGCAAAGAGGTTACATACATGTGTCTCTCCCGCGTATCTCTCCCGCAAAGGGGTTACATACATGTGTCTCTCCTGCGAATTCCACCTGAGCAGGAAGACACATGTATGTAACCCCTATATATATAATCTTAATCAGTACCCCAGCAGCCAGTCATACAGCTCCTGATACTGGAGTGCAGATGTCTTCCAGGAGAAGTCCTGCGCCATTGCGCGGTCAACCATTTTATTCCACTCGCGCTTTTTATCGTAGTAGATCCGCTCTGCATAACGAATGGTTCCGAGCATCTCATGTGCATTGTAATTGGCGAATGAGAATCCTGTACCGGTTCCTTCGTATTCATTGTACGGATTGACGGTGTCCTTCAGGCCACCGGTCTCACGGACAATCGGCAGTGTGCCGTAACGAAGACTCATCAGCTGTGAGAGTCCGCACGGTTCAAAGAGCGAAGGCATCAGGAATGCATCACAGGAACCATAGATTCTGTGCGAAAGTTCCTCAGAATAATAGATATTTGCGGATACCTTCTTATCATATTTCCAGGCAAAGTGCCGGAACATATTCTCGTGTTTTGCGTCGCCGGTTCCGAGCACGACAATCTGCAGCTCATCCTGGCACATCTCATCCATCATGTAAGCGATCAGATCAAATCCCTTCTGATCGGTCAGCCGGGAGACGATACCGATCATCATCTTCTTCGGATCCACATCAAGTCCAAGCTGCTTCTGCAGATCTGTCTTGTTCTTCACCTTTTCCCGGCGGAAGGTTCTCGCGTTGTAGTGGTGACCGAGGAACTTGTCCGTCTCCGGGTTATAATCATCGTAGTCAATTCCGTTAACAATACCGCGCAGATCATTCGCACGTGCGCGCATCAGTCCGTCAAGCCCTTCGCCATAGAACGGGGTCTTGATCTCTTCTGCATAAGTCCGGCTGACCGTTGTAATTGCATCCGCATAGACCAGTCCGCCCTTCAGATAACTGGCATCCCGCTGGAACTCCAGCTTGTCCGGCGTAAAGAAATAATCTGAAAGTCCAGTGATGCTCTTTATACTCTCCATATCCCACACACGCCCTGGAATTTCAGGTTGTGGATGGTCATGACGCATTTGATATCACGGAAAAATTCACTGGCCGCAAAGCGCTCATGCAGATAGACCGGCACAAGTCCTGTCTGCCAGTCATGACAGTGAATAACGTCCGGACGGAATCCGACAGCCGGGAGAATTGAGAGAGCCGCCTTACTGAAAAATGCGAATTTTTCCAGATCCCACGGCATGCCGGCATACGGTCTGTCTCCCGAAAAATGTTCTTCATTGTCAATGAAATAATAGGTGACACCGTCCTGTACCAGCGAGAAAATACCCACATACTGCTGGCGCCAGTTCAGATCCATGTAAAAGTTTGTGATATACTGCATTTTCTCCTTATACTTTTCGGCAATTGCAGTATACTTCGGCATAACAACCCTGACATCAAAGTATTCTTTGTCAAAACACTTCGGAAGCGATCCTGCGACGTCAGCCAGACCGCCTGTTTTCAGAAACGGAACACATTCCGATGCAACAAACAGAATGTTCTTCATCTTGCTACCTCCTCAGCTACCTCATTTTCATGACTGCTTCATCTGCTTCAACCGCACCTGGCAGCACTGCTTCAATCACACTTTGCGACACTGCTGCGAATCTGCTTTCTGACCGGAAGAATCATAGACGGTGATACAGACAGCTCGTCGATTCCCATCTGCAGGAAACGTTCTGTCAGTTCTGTATCCGCACCGAGCTCGCCGCAGATGCCGACCCAGCAGCCGTGCTTATGTCCGTTGATTACTACCTGTTCGATCAGACGCAGAATCGCCTCATGATGCGGATTGTAGAAATTCTCCAGTTTCGCATTCTGGCGGTCCATGGCAAGTGTATACTGTGTGAGATCATTTGTACCGATGCTGAAGAAATCAACTTCCTGTGCCAGGAGGTCACTGATAACCGCTGCTGCAGGTGTCTCGATCATAATGCCTTCTTCAACTTCGCCCATCGGAATGCCGTCTTTTTTCAGATCGGCACGTACGCGTGCAGAAATCTCCTTGATTGTCTTAACCTCTTCCACTGATGTGATCATCGGGTACATGATTGAGACAGTTCCAAATGCACTGGCACGATAGATGGCCCGGAGCTGTGCCTCGAAAATCGCCGTGTCCGTCAGGCAGATGCGGATTGCGCGGAATCCGAGCGCCGGGTTTTCTTCTTTGTCAAGGCCAAGATAATCCGCCTGCTTGTCGGCGCCGATATCCAGCGTCCGGATAATGACCTTCTTGCCGGCCATCGTCTCTGCGACCTGGCGGTATACCTGGAACTGCTCTTCCTCTGTCGGCAGACTGTCGCGGCCCAGATAAATAAACTCGCTGCGGAAGAGACCGATGCCGCCGCCGTCATTGGAAAGAACGGAACCGACATCTCCGAGGCTTCCGATATTTGCATACAGATTAATCGTCTTTCCGTCCAGCGAGGTGTTCGGTTTGCCCTTCAGCTCCTGCAGAAGCCGCTTTGCTTCTTCATCTTTCTGGCGGATTGCTTCTTTTTCCTTCAGCGTATCCGCATCCGGTTCCAGGATAAAGATGCCGTTGTGCGCATCGACGATTGCCTGCTTTCCGTCCCATGATGCATCTACCGGAACGCCGATCAGCGCCGGAATATTCATGGTGCGGGCCAGAATGGCTGTATGTGAGTTGGAAGAACCCTTCTCTGTTACAAATGCCAGAACTTTATCCTTATCAAGCTGTACAGTCTGGCTTGGCAGCAGATCATCTGCCACGACGATAACCGGTTCGTCGAAGGATGCCGCGTCTGACTTTCCGAGAAGCACATTGACGACACGTTCTGAAATATCTTTCATGTCTGCTGCACGTGCGCGGAAGTAATCATCTTCCATCTCGGCAAACATTTTTGAGAAATTCTCTCCTGCCACAGCAGTTGCATATTCTGCATTTACCATCTGCGTCTCAATGGCATTTACAACTGCATCGCTGAAATCCTCATCATCCAGCAGCATGGCATGTACTTCGAAGATCGCAGCATTCTCCTCACCTACCTTCACAACTGCCTCATCGTGCAGTTTGTTGAGTTCCTCGATTGCTTTCTCCTTTGCGTCCTCGAAACGCTTTACCTCTGCTGCCGCGTCAGTAATGCTTGTACGCGTAATTGTTTCTTCTTTTGCTCCATAAAACAGGACGTTTCCGATTGCAATTCCCTTAAAAATGGCTTTTCCTTCGAAAGTTTTCATACCAAATGCTGCATCCTTTCTCTGAACAATTTTAGTCGATATAGTAAACCTCAACAAGTATATTATATTCCAGAGGGACGCATTTGTAAATAAATACCATAAACGTTTCAGGATGTTTCGTGTATGATGTATATATTCATTCATCTTGAATATGCTGTGGATGACCATTCCGGAAAAAACTGCAAAACAGCTATATCCGGTATACATGGTACGAATCCCGAGGAGGAATATAAAAATGCCAGATTTTAAGTTACATGCAGAGTATAAACCCACAGGGGATCAGCCGCAGGCGATTCGTGAACTTGTCGAGGGATTCCGCGCGGGCAATCAGTTCCAGACGCTGCTCGGTTCAACTGGTTCGGGCAAGACCTTTACAATGGCAAATGTAATTGAACAGCTGCAGATGCCGACACTGGTGATTGCACACAATAAGACGCTGGCCGCGCAGCTGTACAGCGAGTTTAAGGAATTCTTCCCGGAGAATGCGGTGGAATATTTTGTCTCTTACTATGATTACTATCAGCCGGAGGCTTATGTGCCTTCTTCTGATACATATATAGCCAAGGATTCCTCACGCAACGAGGATATTGACAAGCTGCGTCTAGCAGCGACATCCGCACTGATTGAACGCCGGGATGTGATCGTTGTCTCAAGTGTGTCCTGTATCTACGGGCTCGGCAGTCCGAAAGACTACGAATTCATGATTATTCCGCTGCGGGAAGGGATGCAGAAGGACCGGGATGATCTGATCCATGAACTGATTGATATTCAGTATGAGCGCAATGAGATTGATTTCCACCGCGGAACTTTCCGGGTTCACGGCGATACCGTTGAGATTGTGCCCGCAAATGAAAGCGACATTGCAATCCGTGTGGAATTTTTCGGCGATGAGATTGACCGTCTCTCTGAGATCAACCTGCTGACCGGCGAGATCACCAGAGATCTTAAGTTTATCCATATTCCGCCGGCTTCACACTATGTCATGCCCGCAGAAACCATTCTGCGTGCAACGAAAGATATCGAAGCAGAACTGGCCGAGCGGATCCAGTTCTTTAAACAGAACGACCGGCTGCTGGAAGCGCAGCGGATTGAGGAGCGGACAAATTTTGATATTGAGATGCTGCGGGAAACCGGCGTCTGCTCTGGAATCGAAAACTACTCCCGCCATCTGTCCGGTCTGGAGCCGGGACAGCCGCCCTACACGCTGATGGATTTCTTCCCCGAGGATTTTCTCCTGATCATAGACGAGTCCCATAAGACCGTTCCGCAGATCGGCGCCATGTACCGCGGCGACCGCTCCCGCAAAACAACGCTTGTGGATTACGGATTCCGCCTGCCTTCTGCCCTGGACAACCGTCCTCTGCAGTTTCAGGAATTTGAAAGCAAGATCAACCAGCTCCTCTTTGTTTCCGCGACGCCTGCGGAATATGAGGCAGAACATGAACTCCTGCGTGCAGAACAGATCATCCGGCCGACAGGTTTGCTGGATCCGAAGGTCGAAGTGCGCCCGGTAGAAGGACAGATTGATGATCTGATCGGTGAAATCCGCAAAGAAACAGAAAAACACAATAAAGTGCTTGTCACCACCCTGACCAAGCGGATGGCTGAAGATCTGACTGATTACATGAAAGAAGCAGGCATCCGTGTGGAATACCTGCACTCTGATATCGACGCGCTGGAACGCACCGGCATTATCCGGAATATGCGTCTGGATGTTTTTGATGTTCTCGTCGGTATTAACCTGCTTCGTGAAGGACTTGATATCCCGGAGATCACGCTGGTTGCGATTCTCGATGCCGACAAGGAAGGCTTCCTTCGTTCAGAAACTTCCCTGATCCAGACCATCGGACGCGCTGCCAGAAACGCGGAAGGTCATGTGATCATGTATGCGGATACCATGACGGATTCCATGAAGGGCGCCATAAGCGAGACCGAGCGCAGACGCGCCGTACAGGAAGCCTATAACAGAGAACACGGCATTACACCGACGACCATTCAGAAGGGCGTCCGTGACCTGATTACCATTTCCAAAGAAGTGGCCCGCACCGAGGCACGCTTCGAGAAGGATCCGGAATCCATGTCCCGCAAAGAGCTTGAAAAACTGATCAAACAGGTGGAAAAGCAGATGCGGGCCGCTGCCGCGGAACTCAACTTTGAGATGGCTGCGGAGCTGCGCGACCGGATGCTGGAGCTGAAGAAGGCGCTGCACGGATGATTGTCTCTACTGCATAAGTACCTCCAGCGCCGCCTGCAGCTGCGGATCGTCCACAGAGCTGTCTTGATCTGCGTCTCCTGCTGCCGCTGCGTCCTCAGCAGCGGTCTGCGCACTTTCGTCAGCAGCCTCCACCACGAGATCCGGCGTGATCCCTTTCTCGTGAATATCACTGCCCTTCGGCGTATAGTAGTGTGTCACGGTAAGCTGGATGACAGAGCCGTCACTTAAGTGGAACAGATTCTGTACGATCCCTTTTCCATAGGTTTTGGTCCCGACGACCGTCCCGACACCGTAATCCTGTATGGCACCTGTCAGAATTTCTGCCGCACTGGCCGTATTTCCATCAACCAGAACAGCGAGCGGCAGATTAAAATCCTCTGCACCTTTTCCATTGTGGTCCCGGCGGTTTCCGCTGCGGTCTTCTTCATAGACAATGACGCCTTCGGGCAAAATCGTCTCTGCAATACTGCAGGCGCTTTCTACGAGACCGCCGCCGTTGCCGCGCAGATCCAGAATCATCTTTTCCATACCCTGCTTTTTAAGATCCGCATATATCTGACGATACTGGTCTGCCGTAACACCTGCAAAGCGGCTGATCCGGATCAGCCCGGTGTGATCCGCTATGATTTCTCCCGTGACCGTAACAGATTCCACCGTTCCCGGGGTCACGTTTACCGTGACAGGATCTTTCTCTTTGTCCCGCATAAGGGTAACCTGGATCTCTCTCCCGTCGTTCTCACGAATCAGGCTGACAACTTCACTTGTCGTCATGCCGGATACATCTCTGCCTGCCACACTGACAAGAATATCCTCTGCCTTCAGGCCCGCCCGGTCTGCAGGCGACTCCGCCTGTACATCCAGAATCATAATCTCACCGTCCGCAGCCTGCTGCGCAATGGTAATGCCGATCCCGGTATACTCCCCGGCGCGCTGGTTTTTCAGTTCCTGGTACTGTTCTTCTGTATAATATCTGGAATAAGGATCCTCCAGACCCGCAACCAGTCCGGTATACATCATTTCCGTCTGCGCCAGCAAATCCTTATCGCCGAGATAATACCTGTCAATCACCCGCTCGATCTGCTTTGTCTTCTTGAGCGCCTGCAGTGAATCAGGTGCAGCCGGACGCACTCCATCCGGAATCAGCATATAACCAAAATAAAGCAGTGCGGCTGCCAGTAAAGCGACAGCCGCACCACCGATGAACCATTTTGTTTTATCTTTTTTATTCATCCGGTTCTTTCAATTCCTTATACTTTCAGATGCTTGCGGATTGTTACCATACTTCCGATCAGACCGATGACAAGCGCCAGCACGAGGCTGACCGGCAGCAGCAGTCTGAACACCTGATTGACGCCCAGAAGGCCATTCATAAAATCGCCCAGAATCGTAAATTTACTCAGCACATACTGAATCGCCTTGTTGTACAGGAAATACCAGATCGCCAGCGGAATTGCAGCACCGATCAGACCGACAATGATACCCTCCAGCACAAACGGCAGCCGTATGAAGCTGTTCGTCGCACCGATCAGTTTCATAATACCGATCTCTTCTTTCCGGACCGATATACCGACCGATACGGTATTACTGATCAGGAAGATTGATACTGCCAGCAATATCACAATAATCACCAGCGATACAATCATAATCAGCCGGTTCAGAGATGACAGTGTTCTGGTCGCCTGCTGGGACTGGTTGACGCTTCTGACACCATCCAGCGTCTGGATATAGGCAACCAGCTCCTCCTGCTGTTCAATTTTATTGACAAATACTTCGTAGTGTGCAGAATTCGCAAGCGGATTATCCTGGTTGTCCCGGAATCCTTCCGCCGCATCTTCATGTCCCTCAAAATAATCTGCGGAGAACTTCTCCCAGGCCTCATCTGCTGAGATATAGGTACAGCTCTTTACCGAATTCTGTCCCTTGATCTGCTCGCCGATCCGGTTGATCGAAGCCTGATCCAGACCCTCATCAAAGAACACTGTAATTCCTACGTTTGTCTCAACATTCCGAAGCACATAGGTAATATTCAGAATAATCGAAAAGAACAGGCTGAAAATAAAAATGGTTGCTGCCATCGTCGCGATGGATGCTGCAGAAAACATTTTATTTCTGCCGATATTCTTAATTCCCTGTCTGGCACTGTAGCCGACCGTACTAATCCTCAATGTATACACCTTCCTTCTCGTCGCTGGTGATCACACCCTTGCGCAGACGGATGACCCGCTTTTTCATCTGATTGACGATCTCCCGGTTGTGCGTCACCACGACGACAGTCGTGCCGCGCATATTAATCTCCTCAAGAAGACGCATGATCTCCTCGGAATTCTTCGGATCCAGATTTCCCGTCGGCTCGTCT
>JAFRGW010000163.1 GCA_017433615.1 Eubacterium sp. | reverse complement strand
GCCGGGTTTCAGAATATCCGATCCAGGATGATCACACCTTTCACCTATGTCAGTGTCGGGAGAAAAAAGGGGAGAAGCCGGCTTCAGCAGGTGTAACTCCGTTCAAAAATAAGGGACGTTCAATGAAGAAGGCGGATATTGTCGACATTGGCTGCGGAGGCGGATATAACATCAAAAGCCAACTGCTGAAGCTTTTTGTAATATTTCCGGCCTTATCTGCGCTCGCGGCATGGATCTGCACGCTGGTTTAGCCGGCTGAGAACGTAGTAAAAACATATGAGCGCGGAAAGAAATTCCGGCTGCATCTGGTGGCAAGGAAGAAACAGAGAGAGGTAAATGAGATGGGACTTTTTAAGGATTATATAAGTCAGACACGGAAACCGGAGGGCTTTCTGGGAAAAATGATGCTGAAAGGGATGAACTCCGGGCATGCGAAGATGGCCGACTGGGGGCTGGGTCATCTGCGGAATATAGCTGCGGAGAATATTGTTGATCTTGGCTGCGGCGGAGGACGAAACGCTGGGGAACTTATACGGAGGTTTCCGGGGGCCCACGTCACAGCGGTCGACTATTCCGAGCTCTCTGTGGAGAAAGCAAAGGAATACAATCGGGAAATGATTGCTGCCGGCAGATGCAAGGTTCAGCAGGGGGATGTATCCTCTTTGGAACTGCCGGAAGAAAGCTATGATCTGGCAACAGCCTTCGAGACGATTTATTTCTGGCCGGGCCTTCCGCGGTGTTTCTCCCAGGTGGCAAGCGTGTTAAAGCCGGGTGGATATTTTATGATCTGCAATGAATCTGACGGGACGGATGCAACAAGTCTGAAGTTCGAGAAGATCATAGACGGAATGAAGAATTATACGGCGGAGGATATTACAACAGCATTAAAAGCAGCCGGTTTTTCAAAAGTAAGAACGGATCATCATAAGAATAAACCATGGCTCACAGTACTTGCCCGAAAAGCGTAAAATAACAATTGGAGAAAGTGCAAAATGGGTACGAAAGTAAAAAGACAGTACTATGACCCGGAGCGGGATGGTTTCTACGGAGCGTTCTATGAGTGTCCTTCTAAATCGGATAAAGCAATGATTCTGATGTTGGGAGATGCGATTGATGACAGGATGGCTGTATCCGGTGTAAAATGGCTTCATCAGCAAGGATGCCATGTAATGGCAATGTCCCCGGACAAGAAAGATTACGGACACCACAATTATCCTCTGGAACGCTTCGGAAAAGCGATCAGGGTGCTTCGAGAGAAAGGCTGCAATAAGATCGGGATTGTCGGTGCATCCACAACCGGAATGCTGGCTTTGCTGGCGGCGTCTTATTACCCGCAGATCAGTCTGACGATCGCGATCTCACCGCCGGATTTCGTGATGGAAGGATTCTATCAGGACGGAAAAGACGGGATGAGAGAACGCCCCGGTGACAATGAGTCTTCCGTATCCTGGGAAGGAAAGCCTCTGCCTTATCTGCCGTACGCGTACCGGCATCCGGAGTATTGGCAGAAAATCAAGGAGGCGTCAAAAGCAGGAAAGGATATGGTGGCTTCCCGGCCAATGTTTGATGAATCCGAGCGCCGGCATCCGGTTCAGGAGGAAGAAAAAATAAAGGTCGAAAATATTCAGGGTAAGGTTCTCTGTATCGGCGCGGAGGACGATGTCCTGTGGGATACGTGCAAATATATACGGCGCATGGAGAAGCGGCTTGAAGAGAAATCTCATAATTGCAGGTTCAAAGCGCTCCTTTATGAGCACGGGACACATTTCGCTTTCCCGGAGTCCATGCTGAAGATCATGCTTCCGATCGGTGGAAGCCTGCTGGTCGGAGCGGCATTCCGGGCAGGCCGGAAATATCCGAAGGAGTGCAGGGAGACCCGCCGGGATATTGACCGGAAATTACGACAGGTATTCAGGAGATGGTGAAATGATGAATACGGAGTACCGAACAAAGATTTCAGATAAGCGATGGATTGCCTATGATATCCCCGGAAATATCGGCTGGATCACATGGCTTGTCTGTACTGTAAGGGGATTAAGGGAGAAACGGGATCTTCACAGTATAGCGGCTATGGTGCCTGCAGTGCTTATGATGACTGGTGTTGTTGAACTGATTAGTGAGCGGATCGATGGCCTTGACCGAATACTTTCGGGAAAGCGGTTGTTTCGAGGCTTTGGCGTGTTAACGGCCGGAGGGCTGCTGGGAATTCCCATTGCACTTTTGGGCTTGAAAAAGAATAAAAAGCGGGCGGCTGCAATGCTGGCAGGATCTGCGCTTTGTGCATTCTTTGCCGGTTTACTGTTTGCTGGATACAAGAAACAATAGACTCGGATTATTCGGTAAATTGGTATATATAAGGAGAGAAGCTTTGATGAGTCAAAATCCTATATACATTGAAGGTGAGAGGCTGCAGATTTAATGCTGCTGAATTTACTTTTATTCTGTTTTGCAGAGGAGACATTGTAAATGGAATTAAAGAGAATCGATTATAAACTTACTGTCTGTAAAGTTGCAGAGGCCTCAAATATCAACGTGGATACCGATTTCTATTTCATTGGGAAAACGGACGAGGAGTTATCTTTGGTGTGTAAAACGGAGGATACGCCGCAAAGTACAGTCGAGCGTGACGATGGATGGAGAGGCTTTCGTATTCAGGGAGTTCTCGACTTTTCGTTGATTGGAATACTGTCAAAACTGTCCGGCATCCTCGCAGACCATAAAATTGGAATCTTCGCGATATCGACATACAACACGGATTATATTCTTGTGAAAGAAGAAAATTATGAAAGGGCATTGACTGTTTTAGCTTCGGAGGGATACACAGTAGTATAAATTCTCGGTTATAGAGATGATACTAAATCGGCATTTGCGGAGGTCTCGTGAAATGAAGAAAACAATCGAAGAATTGCTTCAATCTCCGTTCTGGATTATTGACATATTACCTTTACAGGTACCTACAGACAGTCCGGGACAATACTTTACGATTGAGAAGTATTTTCTTCAGGATAAGCAGTTTGCAGAGATCAAGCAAAAACATATCAACCTAATTCTGAAGCTGAATTGTTATAGAGATATTTCGATAGATGAAGAGCGTGTGGTGAATCCTTCTCCGGAGTGCATTGCCGACGAGATGCGAAAAAGGTATCTCTATATTTTGACGGGCGGCAGGCTGATTTTGCAGGATTATACGGCACCCGGACCGATTCTCTGGCTTATGAACCATACGGAAATGCCATTGGCAAACCTGATCGGACACGGAGATGTCGGCGCGTATTCTTTGGATGAGGTGAGAGGCTTCTGCCGGAAATCCGGGCTTCATGTGGAAAAACTGGTGCGCGGAAAGAAATTCCGGCTGCATCTGGTGGCAAGGAAGAAAAAGGAGAGGGAAGAAGTATGACAATTCATGAATTTGGAGTGGAAAATAAGGAAGTCATAGTGCTGATACACCCTTCGCTTGTCATGTGGGATTATTTTGAGTATGTGATACCCCTTATGCAGGACAGGTATCATTTGATCATACCTGCTTTGCCTGGATACGATGAAGATGTACCTGGGGACTTTACAAGTGTGGAAGAAATTGCCGGCGAACTTGCCCACTGGCTGATCACACATGGACATAAATCCATATCCTGTATATATGGCTGTTCTATGGGCGGAGCTGTTATTGCACGATTTCTGGCAGATGACCGGGTTAAAGTGAAATCCGCCGTAATTGACGGAGGGATTACGCCTTACCAGCTTCCATGGATTGTGACAAGATTCATTGCTGTCCGTGATTTCCTGATGATTTATATGGGCAAGCTCGGGGGTATAAAGCTTCTGGAGAAGGCATTTTCCACAGATGAGTATTCCAATGAGGACCTGAAGTATGTGGCAGGAGTGCTGCAGTTTATCAGCGCTAAAACGATCTGGCGCACTTTTGAATCCTGTAATAATTATAGGATGCCGGAGATCGTGCATACAGACTGCAGCAGAATCGAGTACTGGTTTAGTGAAGCAGAAGAAAAAGACAGGAAATGGGATATCCGTTATATGAGAAAACACTTTCCGATGACAAAATTCAGGAGGCTGTCCGGTGTTGGCCACGGCGGCCTCGCAGCATTGCAGCCAAAGCGCCTGATGCGTGGTCTGGAAAGGGTGATGGACGGGATTTCTGATATGGGGTGAATAAAATATGGTTGTAAATGAGTACGGCGGACATTCTGGTAATCGAAGCGATCGAAAAATCTTTATGTAAGGAATGAAGAACAGAAAATAATAACTTCCCCTGTCTGTGTGCAAGTTCTGTGATAAACAGGATGTTATAGTACATACATCAGATGAAAACAAAAACATCTTCACAGCAAACAAACCTTAAATAAATAAATCACAGAACAAGGAAGGGGAAAGAACAATGAAAAACACAAAACTTATGATCGCAGGTCTTACAGCAGCTATGGTAATGTCAATGTGCACAGTCGCTCCGGTATTTGCAAAGGACAACAAAGTCGAGGCAGAGAAAGCCGACAACGTATTCGTATCATCCGACGGCATCCTTTCAATGGAACTTCCGGACGACAGCTGGAAAGAAGTCCAGGATCCGAACAAGTGGATCGTACTTTCCGACGGAGAGAACGAGATCACCCTCCGGCACTTCTCAAACGGCGCGGGCCTGCCGGGAATCGTCACAGCAGACGACCACTATACGAAAACAATTACTTCCGCACTCTCCACGAAGAACGAAGTATTTATCGCTACAGGTCTTGTAGCAAATACAGATGAAGAAGATGAAATCAACGACTCCCTGCAGTCAATCAAGATTCTGAAATACGACACAAAACTTGCAGTTAAGGAAGAAGCCCCGGCACCGGCACAGAAACCGGCGGCAACACCGGCCCCGGCTCCGGCAGAAGAGACAAAGACCGTAGAAGAAGCGGCACCGGAAGCACCGGTAGAAACATACCTGGTATACTCCGAAGGCTCCGGCCGCCCGGTCAACATCACCGGCAGCAACGGCGAGTTCCTCGATGGCGCAGGCAACAGATTTTATGAAAATGGCGGCGGCGTATTCACAGACGAAGACGGATGCACCTACACAACATGGATGAACGAGAGCGCACCGGATGAAGAGGTCATTGGCCTTGTCTCTGACGGCTCCGGCCGCCCGGTCAGCATCATGGAGAATGAAGACGGTGTCTATACAGATGAAGAAGGCGTCGAGTACTACGAGAACGACGACGGAACCTTCACAGACCAGTATGATGCAACCTACCAGATCTCCGGAATCAACGGATAATCTCTCCGGAATCAACATCCGGGTTGATATAAAAACCTTTCCCCCTCATAGAAGTCAGCGGCAGAGATGCCGCTGACTTCGGCCTCAGAAAAAATCAAGTTGTCAAAGACCTGTCGCCCAAAGATACGAAACTGTGACGGATGATGCTAAATCAAAAATTGCGAGGATGTAAGATGAATAAGAGAAATGATTTGAGGATGAAAAGAATGAAGAAAAGCCTGACTCTGATGCTTCTTGCCATGGTTCTCCTGCTTTCTGCCTGTGGGAAAAAACCCGTATTCGGCGTGAGCACAAATGAAGATAACAGCATCAGTATCACCGCAGACCGCGGCTCCAAAGGCAGTATGGGAATCGGGTATCTTACCGTCGGCAAAAACGAGCAGGTCATAGTGGATGCAACTGGTATGGACAAGGATGGGAAACTCTCGCTGCGCTTCATGCCAGGCGTCCTCGGCACAGACGATTTCTCCGAAGAACCGGCCAGTGAAACGACGGTCAGCGGTGGCGACAGTGCAGTCTTTACCATTGAACCCGGCGAATACACGGTGGAAGTTACCGTGCAGAGCAAAGTCACGGGAACCGCCCGCATCTGTACTGAGGCAGCTTCGTCAGTTTAACGGTGCTGCCTCTTCTATTCTTGTGCGTCTTCCTCTGCGCGGGAATGATTTGCTGACAGATTGTGCGGGGGTATGAAACGATGGATACATATAGAACAAAGATTTCAGACACAGGATCTTCATAAAGAATCACGCCTTCTGTCTTTACTATTTGTTATGACTCTATTATAATGATAAACAATGTAAAAACAAGAAGGCGGATAATACTTTGCCACTATATAAAATATAGTAACGGAGGAAGGTATGAGCAAAAAGCCACTGCCCAAAGATGAAAACATCTATGAAACAGAGTGTCCGATCTTATACGCCATGGAGCTGATCGGACAGAAATGGAAGCTTCCGATCCTGTGGTATATTGCAGATGCCGACAGGCAGACGCTGCGGTACCGGGAGCTTGAGCGGAAAGTGGTCGGCATCACGGCAACGATGCTGACAAAATGCCTGCGGGAGCTGGAGAAAGACGGATTTATTACGAGAACGCAGTACAATACGATCCCGCCGACCGTTGAGTACGCACTTGCGGAAAGAGGAAGAACCCTGATCCCGGCCCTGGAATCCGTTTATCAATGGGCCGAGGAGCAGATGGCTGAATAAGAAAAATTCTGGAGGAACTGCCAATAGCGGGAAACGGGCAGGAACGTAAAATCATGAAGAGCCAAAAGAAGGGCATTGCTGTCGCAGCGGCACTGATCCGGAGAGAGAATGAGGTGTTTGCGACGCAGCGGGGATATGGCAGTTACAAAGACTGGTGGGAATTTCCCGGCGGAAAGATCGAGGCCGGAGAAACGCCGGAGGAGGCACTGGTGCGGGAGATCCGTGAAGAACTTGCCGTGAATATTTCTGTAGATACTTATATTACAACTGTAGAATACGATTATCCGGAATTTCATTTATCCATGGCCTGCTACTGGTGCAGTGTGAAGGAGGGGCATCTGACGCTTCTGGAGCACGAGGCCGCCAGATGGCTCCCGATTGACGATTTGCGTCAGGTGAACTGGCTTCCTGCGGATATTCTGGTGATTGAAGAAATTGAACGCAGTGGATCAGTTCCCCCGCCTCAGGCGCATAGAGCGCCAGACGGTGGGTTTGAAAAACAGGAGGAGAATGATTATGAATAAAAAAGCGGCGTTTGGCCTGTTTGTGGTATTATTTGTAGCTTTCTGGAATCTGCTGGATTTTATCTGGTCGGTTTTCATCGTCAATGGTTCTTATCATTTTTCGGGAGGGATTGATCTGGGAGTTCCGGTGCTCCCTGCAATTATCATCGGGTATCTGTTGTTTCTCAGAAATTAATTGAATCGTTCAATCGCGATCTCTGATCGTGCGCGAGCTGCGCGACGCACTTGTGCGTTTTCCTCTGCGATAAATAAAGGTGATAAAATATGTGCTGCAGATACTGGACAGATAAATCTCCCGAGCTCCGGGCGATTGTAGAAGAAATGAACCGGTCTTCCCTTGTGAAGAAATGGCAGAACACGACGTCCGTGAAAAGTTACGGAGAGATCCGCCCGACAGATGTCGTTCCGGTCATTGCGCCGGACCGGACAGGTGCCAGAGCAGTCTATCCCATGAAATGGGGTTATACCGGGAAACAGCTGCTGCTGAATGCCCGCACAGAGTCGGCAGGAAAAAAGCCGACGTTCCGGGACGACTGGGCAAAACACCGCTGTATCGTACCGGCTTCCTGGTACTTTGAGTGGGAGCACCGGCTGGGAAATGACGGGAAAAAATATACCGGCGATAAGTATATGATTCAGCCCAAAGGCTCCGCCATGACCTGGCTGTGCGGTCTGTACCGGATCGAGAACGGCATGCCGGTCTTTGTAATCCTGACACGCGAACCCGGCGATGAGATCCGCTTCATTCATGACCGGATGCCGCTGATTATGCCGGAGAGGCTGGTGAATGAATGGATCCGGCCGGATGTGAAGCCGGAGGAATTGCTGCCGTATGCACTGACGGAGATGGTCTTTGAGAAAGCGGAATAAACAGGAATAAACGGACAGGCTGTGTGGCCTGTCCGTTTTTGTGTACAAACATAGGTACAGCCCCCTGTTTTAGAATGGGATCATAGAAAAACATTTTGTCCCGAAAACACTTGGAAATGATCTCGGAAACAGAAAAGAAACGCGTACGCACCGCAGGAACAATTTTTCTGCATGCTGCGTACAGGACGGAGGTGCATTATGAAGGGTTATATAACAGGCAGCGGGTACATGGGATACGTAAACGGACAATACATGCTGTTCTCAAGCGAAGATGAATATATGGATTATATGGAAGAAGAATAAGACCCGGGAATCAATCGGATCAGCGGCAGAGTGAGGTGAGTCTCCGGCGGCGCATGACGTCCGGTGGACGTCTGGTTCTGCGCCGGCCGAAGCGGAGCGGAGACATCGCGATTGAACGCAGGATCTGTGCGATTTACTCTGTAACGGTGGAGCCGTGATAACAATTACGACAAAAATTGTGATATGATTAGCATAAATCTGAGCAATATAAAAAATCGGAGAACTGAAAATGCTTCAAAACGGACTCTACGAAAAGGTAATCAGCAAAGGCCTCGAGGAAGAACTGGCTCGGTCTGAACAGCTGGCGCAGACAGCATCGATTGACGAGGCGGAAGCTTCAAAGGTGTTGTCAAAATATATTGCCGGCGTGACAGAACAGCACCTCCGGCAGCTGCAGGATCATGGCGGCAGTCTGAAAGATCAGATTGAACTGACAAACCGTATCATTCAGACAATTGTACAAAATAAGGCAGAGGAAGAGAATCCGGATTCCGTGGCGGAGCGCGCCGAGCAGCTGCTTGCAGTTTTCGGGCGGCAGAATCAGATTCAGGCTGTTAACAGGAAGGCAGAGATTATCCGTCCGGAAACTTCGATCGCGCAGACAAGCCTTTTTACAGGGGCTGTTCATGAGCCACAGATGTTTTCGGAACTGAAGAAGGAAATCGTATCCTGCAGCCGGATCGACATGCTGGTTTCTTTTATAAAGTGGAGCGGCCTTCGCCTCATTATTAACGAGCTTGCAGAATTTGCCCGAAACGGCGGAAGGCTCCGGGTTATAACGACTTCTTATATGGGAGCCACCGATGTGAAGGCTGTTGAAGAACTGCGGAAGCTTCCAGGTGCGGAGATCAAGGTCAGCTATGACACAAAGCGCACCCGCCTGCATGCAAAAACATATGTTTTTTACCGCGATACCGGCTTTACGACAGCGTATGTGGGATCCTCCAATCTCTCGAATGCCGCCATTTCCAGCGGTCTGGAGTGGAATGTGAAAGTGACCCGCGCCGATCTTCCGGAAACAATCGATAAGATCGCAGCGACGTTTGAGAGTTACTGGAATTCCAGTGAATTTGAGACGTATACGGAAGAGAAACAGACATATCTTGCAAAAGCGCTGCGGGCAGAGAAATATTTTGATACAAATAATCCGGAACTCTATACACTGGATATTCAGCCATATTCGTACCAGCGGGAGATCCTTGACCGGCTGGATGCGGAGCGCAGGGTGCGCGGACATATGCGCAATCTTGTCGTGGCTGCTACCGGAACAGGAAAGACTGTAATCGCGGCGCTGGACTATAAACGCTTCCGGAAAGCGCATGCGGGGGCACCCTGCCGGCTGCTGTTTGTCGCGCACAGGGAAGAAATTCTGAAACAGAGTCTGTACACGTTTCGTGCGGTTCTGAAAGATGCGAATTTTGGCGATTTGTTTGTCGGGGGCAGCCGGCCGGACAGCATTGACGCGCTTTTCATCTCAATTCAGACATTTCATTCCCAGGATTTTGCGGAGAAGACATCCGCGGATTTCTATGATTATCTTGTAGTAGATGAATTCCATCACGCCGCAGCACCCACTTACCAGAAGCTTCTGGAGTATTATCAGCCGGAGATTCTTCTCGGGCTTACCGCCACCCCGGAGCGTATGGACGGAAAAAACATTCTGAAGTATTTTGACAACCGCATTGCGGCGGAAATCCGTCTGCCGGAAGCAATTGACAGGAAGCTGCTCTGTCCGTTTCAGTACTTCGGTGTGACAGATACGGTTGATCTGGATACGTTAAAATGGTCGGCCGGCGGGTATGATAAAGGAGAGCTGACAAAGGTTTATACGTTCAGTGGAATGGTGGCAGAGAAGCGCGCCGGTATGATCGTGGCATCGCTTCTGCGCTATGTGACGGATATTGACCTGGTGAAAGGACTTGGATTCTGCGTCAGTGTACAGCACGCAGAATTTATGAGCCGGTTTTTCAACGAGAAGGGGATCCCGTCCATATACCTGACCGGCGGTTCGGCGGAAGAAGAACGAAAATCCGCGAAAAACAAACTGGTCTCCGGTGAGGTACGGTTTATCTTCGTCGTCGATATCTATAATGAGGGTGTCGATATCCCGGAAGTGAACACCGTGCTGTTTCTGCGGCCGACGGAATCCCTGACAGTCTTTCTGCAGCAGCTCGGAAGAGGCCTGCGCCTTGCCGAGGGGAAAGAATGTCTGACGGTTCTTGACTTTATCGGACAGGCCAATAAAAAATACCATTTTGAGGATAAATTTGCGGCGCTGCTGTCCAATACGACGCGGGGTGTTTCGCGGGAGATTAAGGATGGTTTTGTCTCTGCACCGAAGGGATGCTATATCCAGCTGGAAAGAAAAGCAGAAAAATACATTCTCGACAATATCCGGGCTTCCTATGGAAGCAGCGCCGGCTTGATCATGCGGATTGCTTCATTCGAGGAAGACGCCGGGAAACCCCTGTCCTTCGCGGCATTTCTGGCTTACAACCATCTGGATCCCCGCAGTCTTTATAAATATGCCAGCTTTTCGAGGCTGTGTGTGCGGGCAGATGTAAGGAAGGATTTCAGGGAAGATCTGGAGGAAATCATGACGAAGGCATTGCTCAGATTCTCTGTTCTGGACTCCCGCCGCCTGATCGGTTTTCTTCTGGAGATTCTTCCGCGGCTTGATGATGTGGATTTCAGCCGGTTTTCCGCGCTGGAAAAACGGATGCTGCAGATGTTCTATGTCACAGTCTGGGGAAAAACGATCGAAGACTGGAATGGGGATGAAATGCGCGGTCATCTGCATGCGCTTTCCGACAGTCCGGTTATGCTGCAGGAGCTGATGGATCTTCTGCAATATCAGTACGAGCGGATCGACTTTATTGATGAAGCGGTGGATTTGGGATTTGACTGTCCGCTGGATCTCCACTGTACTTATACAAGGGATCAGCTGCTGGCCGCACTCGACTTCATGAAGCCGTCGACCGTGCGGGAGGGCGTCAAATGGCTGCCTGACAAGAAACTGGATGTGTTCTTTGTCACACTGAACAAATCCGATAAAGACTACTCTCCTACGACGATGTACCAGGATTACTCAATCAATGAGAATCTGTTTCACTGGCAGAGTCAGAGCACAACTTCGGAGCGGTCGGCCACGGCGCAGCGCTACATCCATCATAAGGAAATGGGGACCCGCGTGCTTCTGTTTGTCAGGGAATTCAAGAAAGACCGTATTTCCGGCGGTGCCGAAGCATATACATATCTGGGGACAGCAAACTATGTGAAACACGAGGGTGAAAAGCCGATGAACATCACATGGCGCCTGGACGCACCGATTCCGGCAAAATATATCAGGAAAACAGGGAAGCTGATGGTGAGTTGACGGATTACATTTAGAAGCGTTTCTCCGCAGAAAAAAGCACCAACGTTAATGAGATTGCAATGTCAGAAAGGTGAAATCGAAAATGCCATTTAAAATCGTTCGCAATGACATTACGAAAATGGATACAGATGCCATTGTCAATACAGCAAATGATCATCCGACAGTAGGAACCGGATGTGATTATGCGGTATATACGGCAGCCGGATATGACGAACTGCTCGCTTACCGGAGAGAGAAAATCGGATTCGTACAGGAGGGCGATGCATTTATTACGCCGGGCTTCGGACTTCCGGCAAAGTTCATTATCCACGCGGTCAGTCCGCTTTACATTGACGGAAACCGCGGGGAGGAGGATCTGCTGCGTTCCTGCTATCGCAAAAGCCTGGCGCTGGCAGCGGAAAACGGGATCCGCTCGATTGCATTTCCGCTGATTTCCACCGGCGGGTTTGGATATCCGAAGGAGGAGGGAATGCGGATTGCAGTGGATGAGATCCATGCATTTCTCCTGCAGTCTGATATGCAGATTTATCTCGTGGTATTTGATGAAAAGGCGACCCGCATGGGCAGGAGCCTTTACCCGGATCTGAAAACCTACATAGACCGGAATTACGTGCAGGAAAAGCGGGAAGAAGAGTACGGGGATGCCTGTTATGAGGCGGCAGCCGCCAGGGAAGAGGCAGTGGAGGCATTCTTACCGGAGGAGAACGCGCGTGCATCTTTCTGGAAAGGAAGCAGAAGGAGGCTCCTTTCGGAACGCAGAAAACGTCAGGAGACCGCAGAGCATCTGCCCATGCCGTCTGCACAAAAGCCCGGGCAGACCTCCGCATCTTTCAATGAACAGGCTTCCGCATCGATCGGTGAAATGATGCCGGCGGCGCCTGATGAAGATGAAGCAATTGAGGAGCTGGAGAGGAAGCTGAAGGAGCGGATGGCACATATGTCGGATACCTTTCCGGAGTATCTGATGTATCTGATCGGCAAAAAGGGCATGGAGAATACAGATGTCTACAAGCGGGCCATTGTCGACAAGAAGGTCTTTTCGAAGATCAAGAACAATCCGCAGTATCATCCGCAGAAACTTACGGCGCTGTGCCTGTGTATCGGGGCAAAATTGACGATGGACGAATCGAGGGATCTCCTCGCCAGGGCAGGATATGCACTGTCACCCTGTGATAAGACCGATATCATCTTCTCATATTTCATTGAGCATGGTATTTATGACATGATCGAACTCGATATTCAGCTGGAGGAGTACGGTCTTCCCTGCGTCATTACCTGAAGCAGCAGTGTATTTGCTTCTGCGCATTGCTCTCATGACGGAAGTCACGAGTATCCTGCGGTGAAGAATGAAAAAACGCTTGCAGTCCGAACAGATGTTTGGTATTATGGGGGATACATAGAGAAGCAGACTGTTCCAGATAGAACGTACAGACTGCATGTATGGCAGTGTATGTCTGGTTCTGCGCAGACCGAAGCGTAGCGTAGACATTGCGATTAAAAATGGCAGACAGAAATGAGGAGGTATTCCCATGCGGCACAAGGATCCGGAACTGATGAAGAATATCAATACTTATATCAGTGAATTTTATCTGAACCACGACCGGACACCGTCGACAACAGAGATTGCAAGGACGTTCGGGATCTCCAGAAGCAGCGCGCAGCGGTACCTGGTGGCCATGCATGAAAAAGGAATGCTCTCTTATCAGGGAGGAAAGCTGGTCATCGGAAAGATGGATAAGCTGCGGACAGACCGCCAGCAGGCACCCCTGGTCGGGAGCATTCCCTGCGGAGAACTGACTTACGAAGAAGAAAATGTCGAGTGTGTGACGACGCTGCCGACGGCGATCTTCGGCATCGGGCCGTTTTACATTCTGCACGCTGCCGGCGACTCCATGGAGGATGAAGGCATTGAGGACGGTGATCTGGTTGTCATCCGCCGGGAGGGCGAGCCGAAGAAGGGCGATCTGGTCATCGCACTGGATGAGGAGAACCGTAATACGCTGAAGAAGTACGGCGGGCGTGACGGAAGAACAGGCAAAGTGGTTCTTCAGTACTGCAATCAGGCTGTCTATGGAGATAAGCGGATTCTGGTGAAGGATCTGGTGTGCCAGGGGATTGTAAGTCATGTAATCAAGAATAAAACATAACGGACAGAGGGTGATTACGGTATGGAGCGGGCGTATATCTGTATTGATCTGAAGTCCTACTATGCCTCTGTAGAGTGTGTGCACCGGGGACTGGATCCGCTGCGCGCGAAGCTGCTGGTGGCGGATCCGTCCCGCTCGGATCAGACGATCTGTCTGGCGGTTTCCCCGGCACTTAAGGCCATGGGGGTTCCGGGAAGGCCGAGACTGTTTGAGGCAAAACAGAAGATCCGGGAATACGAAGCCCGCCATCACACGCGGGTCGAATATATCACCGCTGTTCCGAGGATGGCGGAATATGAGCGGATTTCGGCGCAGATTTATGGAATTTATCTTCGTTATGCCGCACCGGAGGATGTGCACGTATATTCGATCGACGAGTGTTTTATTGACTGCACCGGTTATCTGCACATGTACCGCGCGGAGGCGGAGGCGGCCGGAAGAAATCCGGCGTATGTCATGGCGATGACAATGATCCGGGCTGTGCTCAAAGAGACCGGCATCACGGCGACGGCCGGAATCGGGACAAACCTGTATCTGGCAAAGGTGGCAATGGATATTGTGGCAAAGAAATCCCCGGCAGACAGGGACGGTGTGCGGATCGCGGAACTCAATGAGGATTCTTACAAGTTTCTCTTGTGGGAGCACCGGCCGCTGACGGATTTCTGGCAGATCGGTCCCGGAAAAGCGCGCAGACTCTACAATGCGTATATGTTTACGATGGGTGATATTGCACAGCGGACGCAGTGGGACGAGGAGTTTTTTTACAGAACCTTCGGCATCGACGGGGAGATTCTGATCGATCATGCCTGGGGGATTGAGCCGGTCACCATGCAGGACATTAAGTCCTACCGCGGCACCGCTCATTCTTTAAGCAACGGACAGGTGCTGCCGCGGCCGTACCAATACGCGGAGGCCCGGCTGGTCTTCCGGGAGATGATCGAAGTGCTCTGCATGGATCTGTTTACGAAGAATCTGGTCACGAAAGGCTGTACCTGGTGGGTGTCTTATGATTATAAAAGTCTGGAGGCCTGCCCGGGATACGAAGGTCCGGTGGTATGTGATTTTTACGGACGGCCTCACCCGAAACACAGCAATGGAACGGTGAAGCTGCACACCTTCAGCAATGACCTGCAGGCCATCTCGGAGCTGATGGTCAGACAGTTTGATGAGAAGACGGACCACAGACTTCTTTACCGGAGACTCGGGGTGTGCGCCAATGATGTCAGAGAAGATGCGGGCATCTATCAGATGAATTTATTTGTGGATTATGATGCGCTGGAGCGGGACCGGAAGCTCATGGGAGCGATGCTGGAAGTCCGGAAACGTTACGGTCCCAATGCTATATTTAAAGGGATGAATCTGCTGGACGGCGCAACAACACTGGAACGGAATCAGCAGATCGGAGGGCATAAGGCCTGAACGCGCGCGGCAGAAGACCTCGATTCAATCGCGGGGCATATCCCGGCAGCTGCTCATATGTGGCCTGAACAGGAGAATACGATGGCACAGACGAACAATCACAAGATGGCGCTTCTCATCATGCTGCGGGAACTCCTGCAGAAAACAGATGAGGAGCACACGCTGAATGCAGCGGAGCTGATCCGCATCCTGGAAAAATACGGATACAATGCGGACCGGCGCACGATCTACAGCAATGTTGAGATCCTTTCCGACTTTGGAATCGATGTGCAGAAGAAAGAAGACGCACCGGGATATTTCATTGCATCCCGGGAGTTCGAACTGCCGGAGCTGAAACTGCTGGTGGATGCCGTGCAGTCCTCTAAATTCATTACCAGAAAGAAATCAGAAGAGCTGATCGGGAAACTCATGAAGCTGACGAACGAGCAGAAAGCAACAGAGCTGAACCGTTCAGTTTATATCCGGAACCGTATGAAGAGCGGCAATGAAAAAGTTTATTATAATGTCGACGACCTGCACAATGCCATGAATATGGATCTGCAGATCACGTTTCAGTACGGGGAGTGGAATACCGCGAAGCGTCTTATCGCAAAGCGTGACGGGAAGAAGTACCGGGTCAGTCCCTGGGCGCTTACATGGAATGATGAAAATTATTATCTGATCGCATACGATGAGATTGACGGCAGGATCAAGCATTTCCGCGTCGACAAAATGATCCGGATTGAACTGACGGAGGAGCCGCGCAGCGGCCGCGAGCAGTTCAGGGATTTCGATCTGGCAGCATTTGCCAAGAAGACGTTCGGCATGTACGGCGGCCCCGATGCGGACGTGACGCTTCGCTGCGAGAAGCACCTCGTCGGTGTGCTGATTGACCGGTTCGGGGATGATATTATGATCGTACCGGAAGGAGAAGATTATATTCATGTACACGTGCCGGTCTCGGTCAGTCCGCAGTTTTTCGGATGGGTGACCGGTCTTGGCAGTGGGATGGAGATTGTGTCACCGGAGCATGTCCGGAAGGAATATCTTGCATTTCTGCAGGGTGTGATGAAGGCATATGAGCAGCCATAAAGAATGGCAATGAAGAATGACCGGTCCGGCTGATGACCGGTCATGGTTTTTCTGATACAATAACGATACAGGTTTCAGATACCGATCAGGGAGGTGCCCCGTACATGAAGCGGAAAAATGCAAAGGAACTGCTGGCGGATTCGTTCCGGGAACTGGCTGCTTCAAAAAGTATTGATAAAATTACAGTCAAAGAGATCGTGGATAACTGTGGGTATTCTATGGCTACGTTTTACCGCAATTATAAGGACAAATACGACCTGATTGCGTGGGACTATGCCCAGGGAACCGCCCGGATCATGGGACAGATCAATGAGCAGGATTATACGTGGAGACAGACGCTTCTGGACGGTGCGCTGCATTTTGAGAAAGAAAGAGAATATCTGAAGAATCTCTTTCTGCACACGAGTGGTCACGACGCTTTTATCCTGTATATGACAGAGATCAATTACGATGCCCTGAAAAAGCATATTCTTGCAGTCAGTGGGATGGATGGCCTGGATGAGCAGACCGACATGTATGTGCGGGTCTATTGTATGGGAACCGTAAGCCTCACCTGTGAATGGATCTTCGGAAGATATAAAGCGGCGCCGGAGGTGCTGGCAGAGGTATTTGAGAATTCACTGCCGGTGCCGCTGCACAAATACCTGCTGTAAAACTGCAGCTGTGATTCCGGGGTACCGGTTACGCCTGCATCTGACACATATCTTCAATCCACTCCCTGCGTTTTATGGAGGAAATCCACGCTTCCGGAATGGAGTCATATCCGTAATACAGTCCGGCCAGCCCTCCGGCGACTGCGCCAACGGTGTCGGTATCATCTCCAAGGTTGACCGCCTTCAGAAGCGCCTGGTCAAACCGTTCGGTTGTGATCAGAGACCATACCGCTGCTTCCAATGTATCAACGACATATCCGCTGCCTTTGATTTTCTCTGCGGTCAGGCATTTGAAGACGGTCAGATCCCGCAGCCGGTCATAGTAATGCAGGCTTTCTTTGTCGGCGAGATACGATTCATAGAATGCAAAGCCCTGCGTGAGTCCCTCCTGCATTCTGTCCTGCAGAGACCCTTCTCCGGTCAGGATCTGCTTTACCATAAAGAAATACAGCCCGCATGCGATATTCGAACGGATATGGGCGTGTGTAAGTCCGCCGACGGCGTGTATAACCTCGATTGCATCACGATCAGAGTACACCCCGCGGCTCTCCATAACACTGCAGTAAATGCAGGCCGGAATGATTCGCATCAGGCTCCCGTTGCCGTTATTCCATTCCTCGTCTCCGCCGCACTTTTTTGCTTTTCGGTTTCTTTTGTAACGGTTGATTGCCTGCATTGTGCCGCGGCCGATATCGTAGGATTCTCCATACGGAGTAAATTCTCCGTCGTAGAGCCACTTCATGAAGTTTTCCATGATATCATCCAGATCGACTGTTCCGACACGCAGGATGCTTTCAAGCAGTGCGAGCGTCAGGCTGCTGTCATCTGTCCAGGATCCTTCCGGAAGATTGAACGTGCCATATCCACGCATGCCTGTAACCGGGTGCCGGGCAACTTCTTCCCGGGATTCAAACTGTACCGGGCAGCCAAGGGCATCTCCGACCACCACTCCCATGATTC
Organism: Eubacterium sp.; assembly: GCA_017433615.1. Lineage (GTDB taxonomy): Bacteria > Bacillota > Clostridia > Lachnospirales > Lachnospiraceae > CADBRN01. The sequence goes on along the minus strand of JAFRGW010000163.1, from coordinate 5,005 downwards.
CATTCAGCCAGATATTTGTATTTCCAGTCATACAGGCACCTCCTTTGTTTAAAATCTTTGGATTATTTGGATTACGAACGCATTATATCATACGGTAAAACGTAGAAGGTCGTTTCCCGGGCGACGAGGGGGTACGCCGGATTACAACTTACAGCAGGTGTCCCCGTCTCAGATGTGGGAGCATCAGGCGGGGGACTCCCTCCACTGAGTTGAAAAATTCCCATAAAAGGATTGACCCTGACGCTGCGTTATAGTTTATAGTAATCTTACCGAAAGCAGGGGAGTGATGAATTATGATGACCGCGAATAAAACGTCCGCCGGACGTCCCGCCTGCACGCTGTGGCGAGTAAACGAAGTAAGTAAGCTGACAGGTGTGAGTATACGCACCTTGCAGTATTACGACAAAATCGGGCTGCTTCATCCGGCAAAGTATACGGAAGCAGGTTACCGGCTGTATGACGATGCGGCACTTGAGACCCTGCAGCAGATCCTTCTCTTCAGAGAACTGGAATTTCCGCTGAAGGATATCAAGAAGATCATTGGCAGTCCGGATTTTGACAGAAGCAAAGCACTGGAACAGCAAATTGAACTCCTGAAGCTAAAAAAAGAGCATATCGAGAAACTGATTGACCTTGCCATCGGAATTAAGGAAACGGGGGTGAAACAATTGACATTTGACGCATTTGATACAAGAAAGATAGACGCGTATGCTGCACAGGCGAAAGCTTCCTGGGGCACGACGCCGGCTTATAAGGAATTTGAGGAAAAATCCAAAGGCCGGACAAAAGAAGACAATCTGAAGATCCATCAGGGAATGATCGATATTTTTGCGGAGTTCGGGAAAATCAGGGAGAGAGATCCTGCGTCGGAGGAAGCGCAGGGGCTGGTAAAGAAACTGCAGGATTATATTACGGAACATATGTATACCTGCACGAAGGAAATCCTGAAGGGCCTCGGAAAGATGTATGCCGGCGGCGGAGATTTCACGAAGAATATCGATAGCTATGGCGGCGAGGGCACAGCTGTATTTGCCTCCCGGGCTATAGAGATTTACTGCAGATAAGCATTCCGGCAGATACATCTGCCCAAACAAAATTCCTCTTGCAAATCGAACGTGTGTTTGGTACCATGGCCTTACCAAAAGGGAGCGAACTGCTCCAGATAGAAAGCGAAATAATCACGTGCTATGTGAAACTGAAAAAGACGGTTCGATAAGGAGGGAAAGCAGATGCGTATGATTGGTGCTATGCCGATGCCGGCAAATTTCCGGTATCGGGATGTGTTTTTGAAAGGGAAGCCCCGGCATGACCGGTATGATCCGTTCCGGATCCGGCATCCGGGCATGGACCGCAGGAAGCGGGCCAAGATCTTCGCACCGTTTGATGCTTTGAAAGGTTTTCGTGAAGCAGTGGCAGCACAGGAGACTCCTTGAAGGAACGTGACGAGAAAAAAGTAAAGAATCATCTCGATTTGAGAAAATGTAAAAAGAATCTCTATTTATGAGAATGATGGTTCTGATCCTGAATTGCATATTTTTCTTCCTGTTATACAATATGAATAGTGGTTGCGCACAATTATAACGCGCACAATGCAATGACTTGATTGGAAGTGCTTTACAGGAGGATTTACAAAATGACAAAGATTGAATTTCTGCAGGAGCTGGCAAAAGGGTGGTTTGGTAATTCACAGCAGCATTCGATTCAGGCTGAGATTTTAAGACAGCGCGGTTTTACAAAACTCGCTGATAAGATTGCCGCAGAGTCTGATGAAGAGTGGAACGAGGCAAAGCAGGTAAATGCGCGCCTGATCGAGCTGGGCGTAACACCGAAGGTAGAACTGGTGGAGTATCCGGTATTCACAGATGTTAAGGAAATGCTGGAATATGACTGCAAAGATGCAGCACAGGCACTCCCGGAGATGAGCAAGGCGCTCGCGCTGTTTGCGGATGACTATGTATCCAGCAGCATGATTCAGCAGTTTATTGTAGATGAGCAGGATCACTTCAACTGGGTCAGACAGCATCTTACCCTGATGGAAGAGATCGGCAAAGAAAACTATCTGATTGAGCAGATGGGCGAATAAAGAAATATGAATGACCGGGCAGATCGGAGTGAAAAGATCTGTCCGGTCAAAAAGAATATAACAAAAGATATTACAGGAGAAACGCATGAGCAAAATCGAGGGATCCTTTGACATTCAAGATTATATGACGCGGGGTGTCGAAAGGGTTGTGGCAGATGCGCTCAAGGCTACATGGAAGGACCCCAGAGAAAGCGCATTCATGCTGAAATTTGCGGCGGCATCAAAGGCCGCTTCCAGAAAACGGAAGGCCGCTGAGGAGGCCGGCGAGCATATCCCGCCGTTCTTGATCGCCAGCATTACCAGCAAGTGCAACCTTCACTGCGCGGGATGTTATTCCCGCTGCAACCACGCAACGGTAGATGCGGAGCCGGTCAGCCAGCTTACCAGTGAGGAATGGTTCCGTATCTTTGATGAAGCGGATGAACTGGGCATCAGCTTTATTTTGCTGGCAGGCGGTGAGCCGATGCTGCGCAGAGATATCATTGAAGCGGCCGGCAGGAAGCCCGGGATTCTTTTTCCGATCTTTACCAACGGCACCTTTATGGGCAGACGGTATTTTGATCTGTTCGATAAAAAACGGAACCTGCTGCCGATTATGAGCATCGAGGGCGAAAAAGAAACGACGGATGCGCGCCGGGGAGAGGGTGTCTATGACAGGCTGATTGCCAACATGAACGAGCTGCACAGGCGCGGCCTGATCTTCGGTGCATCTGTCACGGTAACAACGGAGAACATCCGGGAGGTCACATCGGATGCATTTCTGCAGAAGCTTTCTGACCGCGGATGCAAAGCTGTGATTTTCGTCGAATTCGTACCGGTTACGGATGAAAGCGCGGAACTTGCACCGGGTGATGAAGAAAGAGAATATCTCCGTGAAGAGATTGCGCGTCTGCGCGAGGAGCATCCGGAGATGGTTTATATTTCCTTCCCGGGAGACGAAAAAAGTTCCGGCGGATGTGTCGCGGCAGGACGGGGATTTTTCCATATCAATTCACACGGCGGTGCAGAACCTTGTCCGTTCTCGCCGTATTCAGATGTCAATATCAGGAACACTTCGCTGCGCGAAGCCATGCATTCTCCGCTGTTTCTCGCGCTGCAAAAGGGAGACATCCTGATGGATGACCACGACGGCGGCTGTGTCCTGTATGAGAAGCGGGAACTTGTAGAACAACTCATGGCAAATAGCTGAGACAGGAAAACGGAATGGTTGTATAATACTATCCAGATGGGGGGTTATATGGGTATGCCCGATAAATACGAAAGCATCCGGCTTGCAAACCAGCTCTGTTTTCCGCTTTATGCATGTGCCAAGGAAGTGGTCCGTCAGTACCGGAAACCGCTGGGGACACTGAATCTCACCTATACGCAGTATGTTGTGATGATGGTTCTGTGGGAGTCCGGCAGCATGACAGAGGGTGAACTCGGACGAAAGGTACACCTGGATTCGGGAACACTGACGCCGCTTCTGAAACGGCTGGAAAAGCAGGGACTGATTGACCGGGTCCGCCCGGAAAGTAATGAACGGAAACTGCTGATTTCCCTGACGGAGGCGGGAGATGCGCTGAAGGAACAGGCGCTGACAGTTCCCTGCGCGATGGAAGGATGTCTGAACCTTCCGCAGGATGAAATGATCCAGCTCAAAGCGCTGCTGGATAAGGCGCTTGGCGGAATGAGCCGCAGCAGTCGATAGTCTGGAGCAAAACGTATTTTATAAAGCAAAAAAGAGGAGGATAAAACATGGAAATTAAGGCGGTCAGATTTAAACAAAATGGATTTTATACACAGCCGATGGTCCTGGGTGGTGAAGAGGGACCGGAGAAATATGATCCGCAGATCCGTTATGGCGGTGCAATGACAAACTATCTGATTGATACCGGCGATGAAGTAATTCTGGTCGACACCGGTCTGCCGGCAGGCGCTCCGGATGAGGCACCGGATGAAACGAGTATCGGATATCTTGGCGAGACGGTTGCGGAATATATGGATTCTTTTGCTGCGCTCGGTTATAAGCCGGAGCAGGTCACAAAGATTCTGCTCACCCATAAGCATAACGATCATTCCGGTGAGCTGAAATCCTTCCCGAATGCGAAGATCTATGTGAATGAAGATGAACTTGGCGCAGACGAACTGCAGGGAATTGACAACATTGTTCCCGTGTCCTTTACAGACGGCGCATATTACAATTTCCCGGCCTGTCAGAAGATCGCTGATGGAATCTATTATATCAAGGCAAAGGGCCACACCAACGGAAACAGCATCGTAATCGTAGAGCTGGACGGCCTGTTTTATATGATCCACGGCGATATTACATATACAGATGAAGCACTGTATGCCAATAAGCTTTCTATCGTATTTGAAGATATGGCTGCGGCCCGCGAGACACTGGACCGTGTCCGTGAATTCATCCGCAATCATCCGACGGTCTATGTTTCCACACACTGTGCACGCGGCCCGAAGAATCTGGAAGAGAAGCTGGTAGTAGATCTGGACAACCCGCCGGCGCCGGATATCGTTGAAGTCGACTTTTCCGCATTTAAGACAACCGGTAAATATGTCTGCTCTATTTGCGGATATATCTACGATCCGGCAGAGCATGACGGCGTAGCGTTTGAGGATCTTCCGGATGACTGGAAGTGCCCGCGCTGCAAACAGTCGAAGGATAAATTTAACAAGGCATAACCACATTCTTGCAGAGCTGTGCTCTTACAGAACTGTGGAAAGGTCTTCCGGAAATGGAAGAATGATTTGTAAATATGAAACACGCCGGAGTAATCCGGCGTGTCAGACTGAAGACAAAGTCGTGTTTAAGCCGCAAGGCCGAGCACGACTTTTCTTTTTGTGATCCGATTTTGAAGTAAAACGTGAAATCGAAGGAAAAATGAAGTGGATGCTTCTGGCAGCCATCCTCTTCGCTTCAGGATT